>NZ_OY725717.1:0-300000 GCF_963360655.1 Collinsella aerofaciens | reverse complement strand
TCGCGCTGGGCTATACCCGCTGGCAGACCATCTGGCACGTGGTGCTCAAGAGCGCCATGCCGTCGCTCATGACCGCGGTCATCCTTGGCATGACCCGCGCCTTTGGCGAGACGCTCGCCGTGCGCATGGTCATCGGCGGTATCGAGGCCATGCCGACGTCGCTGCTGTCGCCGGCGTCCACCATCACCACCACGCTCACCACGTCTATGGCGGTCTATGCCGAGGGCTCGGCCCAGGACGATGTTCTGTGGGCGCTCGGTCTGCTGCTGATGGGCATGAGTCTCATCTTCATCCTGATCATCCACCTTATCGGCCGCAAGGGGGCGAAGGCTCGTGGCTAGCACGCGTATCCACATCGACGAGGCGAGGCTCGGGCGTGTCCAAAAGCAGGACCGCTTCGCCACGGGCGTGTTGACGGCGATCGTCGCCATCGTCATGCTCATCGTCGTCTCCATGGTGGCCTATATCCTGTTCGAGGGCATCTCGACGCTGTTCCAGCCGGGCTTTCTCACGGAGCCGTCGCGCGCCAACGGAACGCAGGGCGGCGTGCTCTACCAGCTGTTCGACTCGTTCTACCTGCTGCTGATCACCCTGATCATCTCGGTGCCCATCAGCCTGGGTGGCGCGGTCTTTTTGGTTGAGTACGCACCCGACGGACCCGTCCGCGACATTGCCTCCACCGCCATCGAGACGCTGTCCTCGCTGCCTTCCATCGTTGTCGGCATGTTCGGTTTTCTGGTGTTCTCGGTGCAGCTGGGCTGGAAGTACTCCATCATCTCCGGCGCCGTCGCGCTCACCATGTTCAATATCCCCATTCTGGTGCGCGTGATCCAGCAGGCGCTCGAGGACGTGCCGCAGGCCCAGCGCGATGCGTGCCTGGCCATGGGCCTCACCCGCTGGGAGGCCATGCTGCACATCCTGATTCCCGAGGCCATGCCCGCTATCGTGACCGGCATCGTGCTTTCGGCCGGCCGCGTCTTTGGCGAGGCCGCGGCGCTGCTCTTTACCTCGGGCATGAGCTCGCCGGTTCGCCTCAACTTCTTGAGCCTTAACCTGTCGAGCCCTACTTGCGCCTGGAACGTGTTCCGCCCCGGTGAGTCGCTCGCCGTGCATATCTACAAGATCTATGGCGAAGGCAGCCCCGAGGCCCAGCAGATCGTTTGGGGTACCGCGGCACTGCTGATGATTTGCGTGCTGCTGTTTAACGTAATCGCCCGCATTGTGGGCAAGCAACTGGCAAGGAAGATGACGGCCGAATGAGCGAGATGAATGTAACGCCCGCAACCGAAGCGGCATCGTCCGACACCCGGGACTTCCTGTCGAGCGTGGGGGAGAGCGAGAAGCGCGTGCGCGTGAGCGGCAAGGCCGTGAGCGACGAGGTTGTGCTCTCCACCAAGGACGTCAACGTGTACTATGGCGACCACCATGCACTGCACAATACGTCGCTCGACTTCCACAAGGGCGAGATCACGGCGCTCATTGGGCCTTCGGGCTGCGGTAAGTCGACTTTCTTGCGTAGCCTCAACCTCATGAATCGCGAGATTCGCGGCTGCCGCGTGGAGGGCGAGATCAACTATCGCGGGCGCAACGTGAACACCAAGACCGAAAACACCTACGAGCTGCGCCGTTCCATTGGCATGGTGTTCCAGCAGCCCAACCCGTTCCGCAAGTCCATTCGCGACAACATCACGTTTGCGCCCAAGCGCCACGGCATCACCGACCGTGACGAGCTCGACCGCATGGTCGAGGAAAGCTTACGCGGCGCGGCGCTGTGGGACGAGGTCAAAGACAAGCTCGATAAGAGCGCCTATGCGCTTTCGGGCGGTCAGCAGCAGCGTCTGTGCATCGCGCGCACGCTGGCGCTCAACCCCGACGTGATCCTGTTTGACGAGCCCTGCTCGGCGCTCGACCCCATCTCGACGTTGGCGATCGAGGACCTTATGTCGTCGATCGTTGCCGACCGCGCCATAGTCATCGTGACGCACAACATGGAGCAGGCGTCGCGCGTGTCCAACCGCACGGCGTTCTTCTACATGGGCGATATGGTCGAGTACGACGAGACTGACGAGATTTTCCAACGGCCCAAGGATAAGCGGCTGAATGATTACCTCACCGGCATGTTCTCCTAGTCCGGGACATGCTTGAGGCCCGCGGCGGCCACGGTTGCCGCGGGACTGATTGGAGAAGCGGGTCATCTCTTGTGGGAGATGGCCCGCCTTTTACTCTGCGACCGAAACGACCACCACAAAGGGGACAGGCGCCTTCGTGGTGGTTTGGGGTGGGGCTCGCTGCTATCATGGACAACGTTGAATTTCTACGAAGGAGCAGGGCATATGGCGATTCTTTTGGGATGCGATTCCGTCAGCCTAGAGTTTCCCACCAAGCATATTTTCGATAGCGTGACGCTCGGCGTGGGCGAGGGCGACCGCATTGGTATTGTCGGTAAAAACGGCGACGGCAAGTCGACGCTGCTGAGCGTGCTCGCTGGCACGCTGGAGCCCGACGACGGACGCGTGACGCACCGCCGCGGCACGACGATCGGTCTGCTCGGCCAAAAGGACAACCTGGTCGATACTGATACCGTGCATCATGCCGTTGTGGGCGACGCCCCCGAGTACGAGTGGGCGTCGAGCCCCCGCACGCGCCAGATCCTCGCCGGCCTCATCAGCGATGTGCCCTGGGAGGGCACGGTGGGCGAGCTTTCGGGCGGTCAGCGCCGTCGCGTGGACCTCGCGCGCTTGCTGATCGGCGATTACGACGTGCTCATGCTCGACGAGCCCACCAACCACCTGGATATGCGCACCATCAACTGGCTCGCGCGTCACTTAAAGGCCCGCTGGCAGCGCGGCCAGGGTGCCATGCTCGTGGTCACGCACGACCGCTGGTTCTTGGACGAGGTCTGCACTAGCATGTGGGAGGTCCACGACGGCCAGGTCGATCCCTTCGAGGGCGGCTATTCGGCATACATCCTGCAGCGCGTGGAGCGCGACCGCATGGCCGCCGTTACCGAGGAGCGCCGTCGCAACATGGCGCGCAAGGAGCTCGCGTGGCTGAGCCGCGGTGCCCAGGCTCGTTCCACCAAGCCCAAGTTTCGCGTGGATGCCGCTCGTGAGCTGATCGCCGACGTGCCGCCCGTGCGTGACGAGCTGGAGCTCAAGCGCCTGGCCGTGAGCCGCCTGGGCAAGCAGGTTATCGATGTGGTCGACGTGGACGCCGGCTATGCCGATACCGACGGCGCGCCCAAGCAGGTGCTCACCGATGTGACCTGGCTCATCGGCGCGGGCGACCGCTATGGTCTTTTGGGCGAGAACGGCGCCGGCAAGTCGACACTGCTCGACGTGATTCAGGGCAAGATCGCGCCCCTGCGCGGCCGTGTAAAGATTGGCCAGACGGTGCGCTTTGGTGTGTTGTCGCAGCAGCTCGAGGAGCTCGAGCCCTACATGGGCGACACGATCCGCGAGGTGCTCAGCCACTATAAGAAGTACTACGTCATCGACGGCAAGGAGACTTCGCCCGAGAAGCTTTGCGAGCGCCTGGGCTTTACGACGCAGCAGCTCTGGAGCCGCATCGGCGATCTTTCGGGCGGCCAGCGCCGTCGCCTGTCGCTGTTGCTGACGATTCTGGACGAGCCCAACGTGCTCATCCTGGACGAGCCGGGCAACGACCTGGATACCGACATGCTCGCGATTGTCGAGGACCTGCTGGACGGCTGGCCCGGCACGCTGATCCTGGTGACGCACGACCGCTTTTTGATGGAGCGCGTGACCGACCAGCAGTGGGCGCTGCTCGACGGCCACCTGACGCATATGCCCGGTGGCGTGGACCAGTACCTGCGCCTGTGCAACGCTACCGCCGAGGGCGAGCCCGTGGGCGCGCCGAGCGCCAAGACCGGCACGTTCGACACCGGTGCCGCGGCAGCTGCGGCCGAAAAGCCCAAGTCGAGCGGTCAGCCCAACGGCCTGTCCAACGCCGAGCGCCAGAAGCTCCGCCGAGAGGTGAGTTCGCTCGAGCGCAAGATGGAGACGCAGCGCACCCGCGTTGAGGAGGCCGAGGCAGCAATGGCCCAAGTCGATCCCACCAACTACACGGCGCTCGGCGAGCAGCAGGCAAAGATCGACGAGGCTCACGCCGCCATGGACGAGCTGGAGATGGCGTGGCTCGAGGCGAGCGAAAAGCTCGAGGGCGAGGAGTAGACGAGGATGATCAAGGCCGCATTTTTCGATATCGACGGCACGCTGCTGAGCTTTAAGACGCACCGGATTCCGGCGTCGGCGCAGCAGGTGCTCGATAGCTTTCACGAGCAGGGGATTGCGTGCGTGATCGCCACGGGTCGCCCGACCTACCAGATACCGGACTGGCTGTTCGACCTGGGTTGGGATGCGTACATTACGCTCTCGGGTCAGCACTGCTTTGATGCCGAGGGGGTTTACCGCAGCTGTCCGATCGATCCGGACGACGTCGCGGTGATTGTGGACCAGGTGGCGCAGGGGCGCTACGACTCGCTGTGCATGCAGGGCGAGAACTCGTTTGTGAACCGCCTGTCCGAGCGCGTGGTGACGGCTGGCAGCAACGCGGGAATCGTCTACCACGAGGAGCCGTTTGAGCACGCCTTTGACGCACCGGTCTACCAGTTCTGCGCCTTTGTGGACCCGGCCGACGAACATATCGTGACCGACGCCGTGTCGCATTCGCTCACCACGCGCTGGTGCGACCTGTTCTGCGACATTATTCCCGCTAACGGCGGCAAGGACCTGGGCGTGGCGGCGACGCTCGAGCGGCTTGGTATCGACGCGAGCGAGGCGATTGCCTTTGGCGACGGCGAGAACGACCTGTCGATGTTCTCGGCCGTGGGCACAAGTGTGGCCATGGGCAACGCGCAGGACACGGTGAAAGCTGCAGCGACCTATGTGACGACTGCCGTGGACGACGACGGCATCTACAACGCTGCGAAGCACTTTGGACTCGTGTAGCTGCGGGCCGGCACCTGGCACCTGGGGACATTCCTTGCGGGGCGTCCCCATTTTGTTTTCGTCCCGCACGTTTTGTGAAACGCGGCTAACTTTTAGGCAAAGTAGTAAGACATGGGCAACTTTTGCGGTAAAGTTAGCCGTGGAAAGTATCCAAAGGCTAACTAGCAATCATTGCGAAAGGCGGCCCATGGCCCTACGTGAATCCGGAGAAGACTATCTCGAATCGATCTACGTTCTGTCGCAACGTCAGGGCATCGTGCGCTCGATTGATGTTGCAGAGTACCTTGGCGTAACTAAGGCAAGCGTTTCAAAAGCTATGGCGACGTTGGAGAACAACGGCTACGTCGAAATGGGCAAGCGAGATGTTCATCTGACGGAGCGTGGTCTGGAGGTCGCTCGTCAAATGTGGGAGCGTCACTGCTTTTTCGTGGGGCTGCTGGAGGATGCGGGTGTTTCGGCTGAGGTCGCGTCGCAAGAGGGCTGCCACATGGAGCACTGCCTAAGCGAGGAAAGCTTCGAGAAGCTGAGGGCGATGCTGGGACGGGACGGTGCTTCGGCGCCAATAATGACCGACTAGCACTCCCGCAGCGGCGCGGGACAGCGACCGAGATGAGTGGTCCCACCAACTAAGTCCAACTCAGACAAGGAACCCCACCAGCAAGCGATGCCCAAGAACCGCCAGCAACGTTACCGCAGGCCGGGGCCGGGCTTGGTTTTGAAAACATTCCGCAGACCAGAAGTGCCCCCGTTCGTAGCTCCGAAGGAGCAGAACGGGGGCACTTCATTGGTCGAGGACGTTTTCAAAACCAAGCCCGGCCCCGGCCGGACAGCCCACGAACGCTACAAGTTCTTGACACCCATCGCGCGCATGGCGTTCAGGATGGCGATGATCGCCACGCCTACGTCGCCGAACACGGCAAGCCACATGTTGGCGATGCCCAGCGCTGCCAGCACAAGGATCAGCAGCTTAACGCCCAGCGCAAAGATGATGTTCTGCCAGACGATCGTCATGGTCTTGCGTGCCACGCGGATCGCGCGGGAAATGTTGGACGGCTTGTCGTCCATGAGCACGACATCGGCGGCCTCGATCGCAGCGTCAGAACCCATAGCGCCCATGGCAATGCCCACATCGGCGCGCGTAAGCACGGGCGCATCGTTGATGCCGTCGCCCACAAAGGCGAGCTTGCCCTTGCCACTCTCGGTTGCAAGCAGCGCCTCGACGCGCTCGACCTTATCGCCCGGCAGCAGCTGCGCGTGGAACTCGTCGAGACTGAGTTGCTTGACCACAGACGCCGCAACCTCCTCGCGGTCGCCCGTGAGCATGACGGTGCGCTTGACACCGGCGGCGTGCAGGTCGCGAATCGTTTGCTCAGCATCGGCCTTGACGGTGTCTGCAATCACGATGTGGCCGGCGTACACGCCGTCAACGAGCACATGCAGAATCGTTCCGACGACCTCGCAATCGGGCGCTTCGACTCCGGCCGCGGCGAGCATCTTTGCGTTGCCAACGACGACGTGCTTGCCGTCGATGGTTGCCGTCACGCCATGGCCCGCGTCGTTGGTGGAGTCGCTTACGCGCTTGGGGTCGACCTCGCCCTGGTAGGCGACACGTACGGACTGCGCGATGGGGTGATCGGAGAACGACTCAGCAAGGGCTGCGACTTCAAGCAGCGATTGCTCGGTATAGCCTGCCTCGGGGTGTACCGCGACCACCGAGAACGTGCCGTTGGTGAGGGTGCCCGTCTTGTCAAAGACGACGGTGTCCACGTCGGCGAGCGTCTCGAGGTAGTTAGAACCCTTGATGAGAACGCCCAGCTTGGACGCGCCGCCGATGCCGCCAAAGAAACTGAGCGGCACGCTGATCACCAACGCGCACGGGCAGCTGACGACCAAGAAGGTCAGGCCGCGCAGAATCCAGTCGGACCAGGCACCGGTGACCAGGCCACCGCCGAGCGCGAGCACCGCGGCAGCGCCGGTGACGGCGGGCGTGTAGATGCGGGCAAAGCGCGTGATGAAGTTCTCGGTGCGTGCCTTCTTTTCGCTGGCATTCTCCACGAGCTCCAGGACGCGTGCGACGGTGGACTCGCCAAAGGGCTTGGTGGTGCGCACGTGGATGAGCCCCGTCATGTTGATGCAGCCGCTGATGATATCGTCTCCGGTTTTGGCCGGGCGGGGGACCGACTCACCGGTAAGGGCGGCGGTGTCGAGCTGGGTTTCGCCCTCGACGATGACGCCGTCGATGGGCACGCGCTCGCCGGGCTTGACCACGATCACGGTGCCGACCGCGATGTCATCGGGGAAGACCTGTTCGAGTGAGCCGTCGGGTTGCTCGACGTTGGCGTAGTCGGGTGCTATGTCCATCATGGCGCTGATCGATTTACGGCTCTTGCCCACGGCGTATGCCTGGAACAGCTCGCCGACCTGGTAGAACAGCATGACGGCGGCGCCTTCGGCCATGTGCGGGTCGGTATCGGGGAAGAGCACCATGGCAAACGCGCCGATGGTCGCGACGGCCATAAGGAAACTCTCGTCGAAGGCCTTGCCGCGGCGGATGTTATTGAATGCCTTTTGCAGCACGTCGTAGCCGGCAATCAAAAACGGTATGAGGAACAGCATAAAGCTGGCGTAGATGTCGCCCGGGGTACCGAATGCGGCGGTGAGGGTGCCGAACTCATCGAGGGCGTACACCACGGCAAAAATGCCCAGCGCTACCACGATGCGGTTGCGCTTATGCTCAAGGGACTCTTTCTTCTTACGCTTCTTCTTTTTCTTTTTGGGATCGGCGGTGGTCATGACTCGTATCCTCCCATTTGAATGAATGAACACTCGCTCATATAATTTCGCGAGCAAAGGCCGCGGCAAGCGCGGCCTTGCAGGTTGGCGTAAACCCGGGCTAGAGAATGATCTCGCAGTCCGGCTCGGCGTCGGCCGTAAACTCTACAACGCGGTTGAGTACCTCGTCGAACTCGGCGTCATCGGCTTCGAGCGTCAATTTTTGGGTCATGAAGTTGACGGACACGGATTTGACGCCCTCGAGCTTGGCCAGCTCGTCCTGAAGCTCGCGCGCACAGTTGGCGCAGTCGATTTCGTCGAGCTTGAACTGCTTTTTCATGGGGGTTCCTTTCTCTGTATTTGCGGCTTGGGTGCAGGCCGCGCTGGTACCGTGGTTGGTCGCTATTCGCAGATGTGGCTCATGCCTTGGTTGAGCATGGTGTAGACGTGGTCGTCGGCGAGCGAGTAGAGGATATTGCGCCCGTCGCGCCGGAATTTAACCAGGTGCGACTGCTTGAGTGTGCGCAGCTGGTGCGACACCGCGGACTGCGAGGTTTCGGTCGCTTCGGCGATGTCTGCCACGCAGAGCTCGCGGCCCATGAGGGCATAGAGGATCTTGATGCGCGTGGTGTCGCTGAAGACCTTGAACAGGTCGGCGAGGTCGTAGAGAAGCTCCTCGTCGGGAAGGTCCTCGGGCGAGCAGGTGGTCGGGATCGCGGGTTCGGTGGCCTCGATGTCGAGTTTCGTTTCATCAACGCGGATGCTCATTGCAATATCCTTTCATATGAACATGCGCTCATATAATTTACTTTCGATTATATGAGTGCATGTTCATATGTCAATGACGTTCAGGTAATTCGTTGTACAAAATGATGGGGAATAGTGGACGAGATCCCGGACTGAGCGGTTTTGATAGCCGATGCCGGGGTGGGTGCCCCTGAGCCGTGCAAAAATTGGAGTATTCTGCAACGATAGGGGGTCTGTTAATTTATTGCAGGCCATATAATGCAGTTCAAGAGTTATCTTAGGGTGTTAATCCGATGAGTTCTTCCTCAAATGTTGCCTAACGCTCTCACGCAAGAGTGATTTCGCTTCACATTTGGATCCACTCGAGGGTGATAGACACCCGGCTCTGCTGAATACTCGCAATTTTGCACGTCGCTAGGGTACCCACCTTGTTAGCCGGCCTAGTCTCCGGCCCCGAAGACCCTGCCCTCGGGCGCGAGGCTGCTTGTTTGGGCAAATGATGGGCTGTCGGATTCGACAGTCTGCATGTCATCGATTGCCGGAACTTCATTAATTGTCGGGTCATCCAGCGTGATGCCTTCGAGCGTTGCTTTTTCGAGGTCGATTCGTTGACGCTCTTCGGAATCCTGGCGAAGCTGCTTCTGAATTCGCTTTTTCTCTTCTATAAACCTTCTGAGCACAAACTGTCTCAGGTCCTCTTGCATGATTTGAAAGTCTTTTGGCAGACGCGAGGGGCGTACGCCCTCTTTCCGCTGGATTGCTTCCATGACCCTAACGAAAGAGCTGGCATGCATAAAGGAATAACGACTGACGGTGATGATTCCGTACCCCATGGACGCAAGTGCATTCTTGCGCTCCTCATCGATGGCGCGGTCTTCTTCCGCGTCATGATAAAAACCGTTGTATTCAATGTCTGTGCGAGATTTCTTTAGATACGCATCCATAAAGAACTTTTTGCGTCTCGTGAGATTCTTTGCGGCAGCGGTGACCTGTACCTCGTAATCGGTCTCAATTCCCTTAATACCAAGCCCTCCTTCGCTTTTGGGCAGCGTTAGCATCATGACAAAGGCTGTTTCCATAGGAGACCGGCATCCGTCGCGCACACATTGGATCGCCTTTCGGGCAAGAGCCAGACCGTCGCATCTGGTAATGGAATTAAAGAACTGTTTCAATCTCTCGGTCGAGGTGAGCGCGAAACGCTCGGTATAGGAGGTGGGAGAGTCGGTTCCAAGGGAATAAGCGCCGCATAGTTCAAAGTAGTACTCCACCAGTTCGCGAAAAGGAAGATAGGTGGCGGCCTGAAGTGCGCAAAGCTCAACGCCAACAATGAAGATGCCATCTTCAAGCTCTATAAAGCGTGAGTTCGAGAATCGTTTTGAAGAAACGTGGCATTGACAGTTCATTGCATGGCGCGCATTCCTGCGATCAAACACCATCACCTCGAGGGAATCATTCGCGTCGAGGGAAACATCATGTTTGGTGAGCCATTCTGCGGCTGCGTCAAGGAGCGTTCCGGTGGGACATGATCCGTAAATCGCGGCAGGGTTACAGGACTCGATGCCTTTCGCAGACACCGAATGCGCGGCCTGGTAGACCGCTTTTGCAGTGGTATGTGACAATACGATACTCATGATATATATCGTGTCAGCTAATGCCGTGTTGACGGCGCTGAGTGGAAAAGCCGTTTTAGAGGTCTAACCAAATGCTGTCCAAAAGCTTGACGCAATTATGAGTTGGTATGCCCTAAATAAAAGTTTTCGCAGCTTAGCTATAGCATATAAATACTCAATTGCTGCACATTTGATATCGATGTATCACCATCCGACAACGAATTGCGTGTTGGGAATTGGTCGAAATCGTTCAAAATGAGGGTTCAGAATTTGTGATGGCAGATCTATCTGTGGAACGTAGGGCGGCCCCGCTGCGGGGTTTCCCGCTGCGAGGCCGCTCGTGATCTACGTCGGAGTTTGTCGTAGACGTTTCTACTTGGCAAACAGGTTCTTGAGGTTGAACTCGGCTTGGACGGTGCGGAGCATGAGGTCGGTGTCGTCGAGGCCCAGGTGCTGCTCGTTGGCGTCGGCGGCGAGGGTGCCGCGGCGGCGGGCCCAGTTCTCGAGCGCGGCGGGCGCGGACTCGCGGGGGAGCGAGCGCACGTCGGCATCCAGGCTGCGGCAGATCTGGCGCGAGTCGATGACGATAATCTTGCCGGCGCGGCGTGCCTCGGCGTAACCGTCCAGATGAATTTTGAACCAGCTGTCCTCGAACGCGGCGTTATGCGCCATGTACGGGTATTTCTTCATAAGCTTGAGCAGCTGCTTCTGCAATTCCTTGTTCTCGCGGAACGGCTTTTTGCCGTCAATGTCGTCCCAGGTGATGTGGTGGATATTCGACAACGGCACATCCTCGCCGCGGTAGATGTCGGGCAGGCCACAGTAGTGTGCCTCGGCGTCATGCGGCACGGCGTCGCTGGTGAGATCCATGATCTCCCAGCCCACGTTGATGATATAGCCGCGCTCGGGTGCACGGCCGGTGGTCTCGATGTCGATACCGAGCACGGTGCCCTGGATGGGCTTGCGGGCGTAGGCCACGCCGAGCGCGTCGCGGTCGCCGCGGATCTCGCGCATGACCGACGCGGCGGTGCGCTTTTGCATCTTACCGATGGCGGCGCAGGTGTCGGCATCGGACAGGCCGCGCGAAAGCGTCGCGGGCGTCACGTTGCGCAGGCGTGCCTCGCCAATCTGGTCGCACAGGTCGCGGTTGCGGTCGGCCAGGTCGCGCACGGTGGCAAAGTCGAAGCTGGGGTCGCCCTCGGCGGTAAAGTACTCGGTTTCGAGCACCTTGAGGGCCTCCTCGCCCTTCTGGCGCTCGGACTCCATGGCGCCGTGATCGCCATAGATAAACATGGGAATAAACGGCTGGCGCTCGTATTCGAGTGCTTGTGAAACGTTCATATAACTGCTCCTTGGACGGGCCGCACCGCGCGGCTCGGGTTCATTGAGATGTGGCGAGATGATAGTTTACCATGGGCAACTATTGGCATCGCGCCTAGGACAACTACAATACCCTAGTTGACCGCTAGGACTTTTACAATGCTGCCGAAAGACACGAAAGGTTCCATCCGTCATGGATTTGCTGATTGATATTCTGCTTGACGCCGGCAAGGACACGCTCTCGCTGGTGCCATTCTTGTTGGTGACGTATCTGGCTCTCGAGACCTTGGAGCACGTCGCGGGTGACCGCGTTAACGGGGCCATCAAGCGCGCCGGCGCCGCGGGTCCCGTGGTTGGCTCGTTGCTAGGCATGGTGCCGCAGTGCGGCTTTTCGGCAATGGCGGCCACACTGTACGCCGGTCGCGTCGTGACCTTGGGCACGTTGGTGGCGGTGTTCCTTTCGACCTCCGATGAGATGCTGCCGCTGTTGCTCGCCGAGCAGGTGCCCGTGCAGACCATGGCGATGCTTTTGGCTTCGAAAGCACTGATCGCGCTGGTCACGGGCTTTATCGTGGACGCCGCCATTCGCGGCCTGCGTCGTAACGCTCGCGCGCATGCGGCGATTCGCCGTACCGTGCTGGGAACCGCGGCCAACCCGGCCCACGTGAACTGCGCGCACGACGACCACACTGGCGGTGACATCATCGACGAGGTGGCCGAGGCGGGCGTGAGCGCCGATCACATCCATGAGCTGTGCGAGCGCGACCATTGCGGTTGCGATGAAGACGAGGACGAGCACGAACACGGACATGGCCACGATCACGGTCATGAGGACGAGCATGAACACCATGATGGCCACGGTCACTCCCGCTCTCACGAGGGCGCGCCCCTCCTGTCGATTATTCGCAGCGCCATCTCGCACACCGTGCAGGTATCGGTATTCATTTTTCTGGTGACGCTGATTCTGGTCGCCGTGCTCGAGACCTTCGGCGAGTCCGCGATCGAGCAGTTCCTGCGTGGCAACGAGACGCTCGCCGTCCTGGGTTCGGCGCTTGTCGGCCTGATTCCCAACTGCTCGGCCAGCGTCGTCATCACACAACTGTACCTGGAAGGCGCGCTGCAGCTGGCCCCGATGCTCGCCGGCACGCTCATCTCTGCTGGTGTGGGCTACCTGGTGCTGTTCCGCACCAACCGCAGCGCCCGCGAAAACGTCCTGTTCCTGATCATGATGTACGTCATCGGTGCCGGCTGGGGCCTCATCCTATCCGCCGTTGGCCTTTAAGTAGATTATTGGGACATGTCTTACGATCTACCCCTGTGACCAGGGCATTCCCCGCTGCCAAAACAAAAAGGTAGATTTTTAGGCATGTCCCGAAAATCTACCTTGGTTAGCGCAGCAGCTCGGTGAGGTTGCGCTTAAAGCGGGCCCGGTCTTCGCTGGTAAATGCCGCCGGACCGCGAGTGCGACCGCCGGCGCGGCGCACCTTCTTTTCCTCGTGGCGAATAAACAGTTGCATGTCGATGGTCGCCTTATCGTAGACGCGCCCGCGCACGCCGATGGCGGCGGCATCGCGCCCGAGCACCATGCTCGCCAAGCCAATGTCCTGCGTCACGACTACGTCGCCCGCCTGCAGGCGTTCGACAATGGCAAAGTCGGCGCTGTCGGCGCCCACGCTCACATCGAGCGTCGTGACCCAAAATCCGCGTCGCGCATGCTCGACGTCGCGCGGATCGTTGCGGCGAATGTGGCGTTCCAGGTTCTGCGTGCTGTTGCCGGCGATAACGACGGCAACGCCCGCCCGCCGCGCGCAGTCAATCGACTCGCGCGTGACCGGGCAGGCGTCTGCATCAATAAAGAGCGTTCGCGGCATCTAGTGCACCAGTTTGCCAAATTGAATAGCGCGAACAATCAGCGTTACGCCAAACACCAGCAGTGCGGCGCCGCTAAAGATGACGAGCATCTTGGCCGACCACAGCGGATAGATAAACACGAACATGCCGGCGATGATGGAGAGTGCGCCGCTCAGGATGGCGAGGGCACGGTTGGACGAAAGCTCGGACTCCAGAATGGACATGACACCTTCGACGATCCAGCCAAAGCCGGCCACGATAACCACCATCGTGGTGAGCGTCGCGGTCGAGAAGGCCTGGTTGCGCAGGATTATGACGCCGCCCAAGATAATGAGTAGGTTGGAGATGATGCTCGTCACGCGCCAGCCGGTGGGCAGCAGTGGCTCGAAAACAGCGGTAAACAGCCTGATCGCGGCCGTGATCACAAAGTAGAAGCCCAAGACGGTCGTTAGGAAGACGAGGGACTTGGCAGGCGCAAACAGCAGTGCGATGCCGGCGACGAGCGCCAAGACGCCCGTGATGGCGTAAATCCAGCGCACGGCCTTGACGGCCTTGCCTGCCATGCTTTTCTCGTCAAATCCAAACTGGCTCGATTTTTGGTCATCATTCTTAAAGATGCCCATAATGTCTCCTTTCCGTGCGGTGCACGTCGCGTTCATTGCTCTCCGTGCGGCGTACGCCAAAAGTGCTGCAACAAGTATCGCCCAAGGGCGCCGATGCATGGGGCGGGAAGGACGAATTGCCGCCCCACATTCCCGAATTGTTACTTTTGTTCCCGCTCCAGTGAGGATTAATCAACAATTGTAGAACATTACGCCGCTGTATGTAATTGCCTAGGTTTTAGGTTAGATTCTCCTAAGGACAATTGGCTTGTATTGGGGGTCCCTATGAACGAAGCAGTTCCCGAGGCACCGTCGAGTGTCGAATCGATGGCAAAGCAAGGTTGCGAAAAGCTCGGCCTGGATGCGTTCGATGCGTTGGTTCGCCGCGCTCGCACGTGCCGCCGCTTTGACGAGTCCATGCGCGTGCCGCGCGAGTTTTTGCTCGAGCTGGCGGAACTGGCGCACCTGGCTCCCTGTGGCGCCAATGCTCAGCGTCTGCGTTTTCATGTGGTAAGCGGTGCAGAGGACTGCGCGCGTGTATTTGACGAGCTTGCATGGGCCGGTGCGCTCAAGGATTGGCCGGGCCCCGATGAGGGTGAGCGCCCGACCGGCTACATCGCGATTCTGGCCGAGCGCGCCGTTCCGGGCAAGCCCGCCGCTCCCATTACCGAGGTCGACACGGGCATTGCCGCGCAGACGATGATGCTCGCCGCCCGCAGCGCCTCGCCCGAGGTGGCAGCCTGCATGTTCAAGGCCTTTACGCCCCGCGCGATCGATGCCATGGGGCTCGATAACGACAAATATGAGCTCAAGCTGATCATGGCGTTTGGCGTTCCGGCCGAGACACAGGTGATCGATGCGATCGATTCCAACCCCGACGGCTCCATCAATTATTGGCGCGACGAGGCGCAGGTGCACCACGTACCCAAGCGTTCGCTCGCCGACGTGCTGGTGTAGTTGAGTGTCACCGCGGTGTGATCCGGCGGTAAACCACCACAAAGGTGCCTGTCCCCTTTGTGGTGGTACGAGGGGAGGGTGTGTGGCAGATCTGTATTTGGTTCGGCATGGGCAGACTGAGCTCAATGTGCAGAGCATTTTGCAGGGCTGGCACGATTCGTCGCTTACGGCGCGCGGGCGCGAGCAGGCGCTGACGGCGCGTACGGCGTTTGCGGCGCGTGGCGTGGCCTTTGATCATGTGTATTCCTCGCCGTTGGGCCGGGCGCGGCATACGGCCGAGCTTATCGTTGGCGAGGGCCGTTCCATAGAGCTGGTCGATGACCTGCGTGAGTGGCATTTTGGCTCGCTGGAGGGCACATCAAATCGCGAGATGCCGCCGCAGCCCTGGGGTGATTATCCGGTTGCCTTTGGTGGCGAGTCGGAAAGTGAGCTTCAGTCGCGCATGGTCGCGGCGCTGTCCCGCATCATGGCCAGGCCGCAGCACGACTGCGTGCTGGCGGTTTCCCACGGCTCAGCCTGCCAGGAGTTTCTTGAGTATGTGACTGGCGAGGGGGAGCTACCCGACAACGGCGCCGTGCTTCATTTTGGCTATTGCGACGGGGCGTTTTCGCTCCTTGATTGGTAACGAACGAAAGGACCCCTATGAATAAAGATCTGTATCTGGTCCGTCATGGACAGACGATATTCAACCTCAAGCGTATCATTCAGGGGTGGAGTGACTCGCCGCTTACGCAGTTGGGCTGCGACCAGGCGGCGCGCGCCGGCATGTTTTTACGTGCGCGCGGCATTGAGCCCGATCATGCCTACACCTCCACGCTTCATCGCACCGAGCAGACTATCGCCAACTTGTGGCCGGGCTTGGCGTACGAGCGCCTGGACGGCCTGCGTGAGTGGTTCTTTGGTGACTATGAGGCCGAGCGCGTGATGCTCATGCCCGAGCGCCCGTGGCGCGACTTCTATCGCCAGTTTGGCGGCGAGGGCCAGATGCAGGTGCGCGAGCGCATGGTGGCGACGCTGACCGAGCTTATGCAGCGTCCGGACCATACGTGCGTGCTCGCGGTAAGCCATGGCTCGGCCATCAAGGAGTTCATGGACCACGTGAGGGGTGCGGCGGCCGACGAGCGCGAACGCGTGCCGGGCAACTGCTCGGTGCTGCATTTCGTGTTTGACGACGAGGCCGGTACGTTTGAGCTGATTGAGATTTTTACGCAGGAGGATTACGCGCGCGAGCTGGGGCTTGAACCGCTTGTGGCTACTGCAGGTCCGCAGCGCGGATAACGCGAACGTGGCGGCACGAGTCGCCGGCATAACCACTCGACGCAAAAGGGGCGGAGATGCATGTACCTGCTGCATCTCCGCCCCCTGTTTGTTGAACTGCCGATTTTTGTGTTGGGCGGTCTGGTCTTGCTAGAACCGCGCGACCTGGTGCGTGAGCAGACCTGTCGGAACCTGCGGCGCGGCGCCGCTGACCTGCGCGGCGGGGAAGAGCACAGCTACGGCAAAGATGAACGGCTCTTTGCCCGTGTAGGTGCCGGCGGCACGGGCATCGTCGGTCAGGAGCTGTGATGCCCCGACCAGCGCGGCAGCGTAGGTAGGGTCGTCGACCAGTGCTGGCTCCGGTGCTTGGTCGAGCATAGCGCGGATGGCCCCGACGGCGTCCTCGCGCTTGACCTCCCACGCGCGGTGCGTAATGCCCGCGGGGTCGGTGACGGCGTAGAGCGACGCGCCCTCTTTGGCGGCGCCCAGGATGATATCCATGACGGGCGAGGCCTCGTAGGCGAGCGACACGGGACGAGGCTGAACTTTGAGTTCGGCGATCGCGTGCGCAGCGGCGGCCACGTCAGCGCTGGCAACGCCCTTGCCGCCCGCAAGTACACTCGTCGGGCAGATCGCCACGACACCTGTTACGCGCCCCGGCTCGCCCGAGCATTCGTACACGTAATACGCCGCGCCCGGGTCCTTGAGCATCAGGCCATCGGCAATGGCTCCGCGCAGAGCATCGTTGCCGCTCAGGATGCTGCCCATTGCAGGCAGCGCCTCGAGCACGCGGTCCTGAGCCGGGCGGATGCAGGGAAACGGAAGTGCTTTCATGGGCGGTCCTAACGCACGAGTCGGTTTGTTCGCGGCTTATTATGCCCCAACTTGGCCGCTCGCGTCCCAGAGCACGTTATCGGCGAGCGCGATCAGCACCTGCTGACAACGAACGATATCGGCATGGGGCACATATTCGTTGGGCTTGTGCGCGAGCGCGAGCGACCCGGAACCGTAGCTCATGCAATTGCGGTTACCTGTCTTGCCGGCAATGACAGCGGTGTCGGTGTAGCCGGTAAAGAAGCCGACGGTCGTGTCCGCCCCCGTCACGTCATCGGCGGCACGCTTGAGCGCGGCTAGAAGAGGAGAGCTTGGATCGCGCTCGATAGCGGGGCGGTCGCCTGTCACGGTGTAGCTTCCATGGCAGCCGGGGACCGCGGCTTCGGCAACGGCGATGGCTTGCTCTACCATGCGCGTCGCGGCGGCCGTATCGGTCGGCGGGGTCAGGCGCATGTCGACCCAGACTTTGGCGCGGTCGGGCACGACATAGGGGCGATATCCGCCCTCGATTTGGCCAAACGTGATGGTCGAAGGCCCCAGCTCATCGTGCGCGGGCAGCGCCACAAACGCGCGACGGAGCGAACACACGACCTCGGCCATGGCGGCGACGGCATCCGCGCCCTTCCACGGCTGGCTCGCATGCGCCGTTACGCCAGCCATTTCAATCTCGAACCACGTGCGCCCCTTGTGCGCCGCCTGGATCTGTCCGTCGGTGGGTTCGGTGTCCAGCACCCATTCGCGCGAGCCGACCCAGCCGGCATCGATCGCGGCCTCTGAGCCGCGCATAAAGTCCTCCTCGTCGACCGAGCAAATGAGTGAGAAGCCACGGCGGGGCAGCTCGCCTTCTGCCGCCACGCGCTCGAGCGTATGGACCAGTGCGGCAATGGCGCAGGCCAGGCCACCCTTCATATCGCAGGCACCGCGGCCATAGAGTTTATCGTTGCGCACGATCGCTCCGAGCGGCGGAATGTCCGCGTCCCAGCCATCGCCCAGCGTAACGGTATCCATATGGCAGATATAGACGAGCCGTGGCTCGTCGCTCAGTCCCGGCACGGTGACCATAAGGTTGCGGCGCCCGGGCAGCACCTCGAGTTCCTCAACCTGCACGGCATGGAGCACCGGATGGCTCAGCTGTGCCACCCGTTCCTCAACCAACGCTTTGATATAGCGCTCAATCTCGTCCTCATACGCACCCGGGTCTGAGCTGTCGATCCGCACGAGTCCTTGCGTAAGCCGCCAAGCAAAATCTGTATCAACCATAGGCACCTCACAGATAGTTAGGTCAATATACAGATTGTATGTCAAGAAGCGGCTCGGTGTATTTAATGGAGTGCTCACAAAAACGGGGGCGCCTCTCGTGCGAAAGGCGTCCCCGCGGGCATTCAATGTCAGTGACGGGCAGGCCACATGGGGAACTGCCCGTCAGATCAGCCGGCGCTATTTGATTACGCGCACGCGATACATCGACGGAATCTGCTTGAGCGCCTCGATGGTGCTGCTGTCCAGGTGCTCGTCGGTGTCGAACATGGTGTAGGCGTTCTCGCCAGCGGACTCGTTGGTCATACGCTGCACGTTGGCGTTGTCCTTGGCGAGAATGGCCGTGATCTGGCCGATCATGTTGGGCACGTTGGCGTGCAGGCAGGCGATGCGGCTTGCGGCGCGCGCCTTGCCCATGCTGCAGGCGGGGTAGTTGACGCTATGTGCGATGTTGCCGTTCTCCAGGTAATCCTTGAGCTCGCTGATGGCCATATCGGCGCAGTTGGCCTCGGCCTCGCCAGTGCCGGCGCCCGAGTGCGTGGTGATAAACGTGTTCGGCATCTTGACGGTCTTGGGCGTGGCAAAGTCGCAGCTAAACCAGCTCAGCTTGCCCTCGCGCAGGGCAGCGTCGACGGCGTCCTCGTCAATGATGGTCTCGCGTGCGTAGTTGATCAGCACGGCGTCCGGGGCCAGCAGGTTGATCTGCTCGGTGCTGATCATGCCGATGGTGTCGGCCTTGCTGGGCACGTGTACGGTGAGGTAGTCGCAGCCGCGGCAGAGATCCTCGAGCGTGCCCACACGCTGCACCTCGCGGCTCAGCACCCACGCATGCTCGACGGAAATGAACGGGTCGTAGCCGTAAACGTCCATGCCCAGGTCGACGCAGGCGTTGGCGACCTTGGAGCCCACGTTGCCCAGGCCGATGACACCGATGCGCTTGCCCTTGAGCTCGCGGCCCACAAAGGCCTTCTTGGCCTTCTCGGCATCGACCTGAATCTCGGGATCGTCGGCGTTGTCGCGCACCCAGTTCATCGATTGCACCACGCCGCGGCTCGAGAGCACCAGCATGCCTAGGACGAGCTCCTTAACGGCGTTGCTGTTGGCGCCGGGGGAGTTAAAGACGACGACGCCCTTCTTGGCGTACTCCTCGACGGGGATGTTGTTGACGCCGGCGCCGCAGCGGGCGATGGCGCGGATGCCCTCGGGCAGCTCGTAGCCGTGCAGGTCAGTCGAGCGCATCAGGATGGCGTCGGCCTCCTCGGCGGTGCTCACAAATTCGTAGCCCTCGCCAAACTCGACTTTGCCGTCCTTGGTGATGTCGTCGATGGTCTTAATCTTGCGCATGAAAAACTCCTTAGCAGGTTTGGTTTAAACAGGTGGTTTGAAGTGGCTGGTCGGCCCGCGCGTTGCGGGCTAGTTAGATCGCGGGCTCAAACTACGCTGCGTTTCGAAGTCCTTCATGTACGAGGCCAGTGCCTGCACGTCTTCCATGGTTACGGCGTTGTAGACGCTGGCGCGCATGCCGCCCACCAGGCGATGGCCCTTGACGTTTTGAATCTGGTGCTCGGCCGCGCCTGCGACAAAGGCCGCGTCGAGTTCGGCGTCGCCGGTGCGGAAGGTGACATTGGCGATGGAGCGGCTGTCGGCCTGCGTGGTGCCATGGAACAGCTCGCTGTGCTCGAGCAGGTCGTAGAGCAGGTTGGCCTTGGCCCAGTTGCGCTCGGCCATGGCGGCAAGTCCGCCGGTCTCCTCGACCCAATGGAACACCTTGCCGCACACGTAGATGCCAAAGGTGTTGGGCGTGTTGAGCATGGAGCCCTTGGCGGCCTGGGCCTTAAGGTCCATGTACTGCGGTGTCTGCGCAAAGGCGGGGCCGTCGGCGATGAGGTCGTCGCGCACGATAACCACGGTCACGCCCGCGGCGCCGGCGTTTTTCTGAGCGCCGGCGTAGATGAGCCCGTAGCGCTCGACGTCGAGCGGCTGCGACAGAAAGCAGCTCGAGACATCTGCGACCAGCGGTACGTCGCCGCAAGCGGGCAGCTCGTGGTACATGGTGCCAAAGATGGTGTTGTTCTGGCAGATGTAAACGTAGTCGAGCCCGTCGCCCGCGGCCTCGGCGGCAATGCGCGCGTTGACGTCGGCCATGGTGGGTATGCGGTCGAAATTGGTGTCCTTGGAGCTCGCGAGCAGCACGGCCTCGCCGTACTTGGCGGCTTCTTTGTATGCCTTGTTGGCAAAGTTGCCGGTCACGATGTAGCCGGCGCGCCCGCGGCGCATGAGGTTCATGGGGATGCCCGCAAACTGCAGCGTGGCGCCGCCCTGCAAAAACAGGACACGGTAGTTGTCGGGGATGCTCAGCAGACGACGCAGGGTTGCCTCGGCGTCGTCGATAATCTGCTGGTACATGCTAGATCGATGGCTCATCTCGAGCACGGACATGCCACAACCGCGGTAGTCCATCATCTCGTCGGCGATCTCGGCGAGCACGCTGGTAGGCAGCGCGGCCGGGCCAGCTGAGAAGTTGTGCACACGTGCCATCTTCTAGTTCCCCCTCGTAGTCGTTTGAACGTTCGGGATACTTTAGCACAGTGGAGCGCCAGGCGCGACCGCATCACGGTAAAACTCGACTACGCCGCTATGATTTACAGGATGGTTACATGGGGGGTGACCTTACCTGATGGCTCGCATCCGATCTGCCTCGGCCTTCGCTTGTTTCCAGGGGCGCACACGACCGTTGGTGAGGTCGTCATAACCATGAGCGATGGTACGTTGAATGTGATCTTCGCGTTCCTGAATGGTAGTTAGCGCGCGTCTGATCAGAAATAGGCTTTACGACAGGCATATGAAACTCCTTACATAGAATCATATGTAGAACTCTATGTTGAGTGTAGCGGAGGGTGGCGTTGTGCGTATGCGTGCCTGCATTCGTAAGCGCGGTTGTCTGGCAAGTGTGATTTGGGGCGACCTCGTTAAAGTTTCTAAGCTGCGAAAATGACCGTTAACCGGATTAAATTTTGTTGCTCAACATTTGACACTCTGGGCGTGGTAACTTTTTTACCAACAGGTATGATTATTGTCATGTGCGCCGCGCCTGCCTGCCGGGTTGCGGCGCACTTGTGACAGCCTTTGACACCCTTGGAGCGTGTACTGTGGATGTAACCACAAAAAGCGTTCGGGGGGGGGTGCTCACCCGCGAGCAATTCCTCCCGCATGAGATGCGCATCGTCGCTGCCCTTCGTATGCAGGGCGCAAGCGACGAGCAGGTCATTGTACGCGTAAAGAGCGAGAACCTCTTTCAATATCCCACGGAGCGCATGGTCGCCAACCGCGCAACCGTGTGCCTTCGCCGCCTTGACGCCATGGTGCCCACGGACGCCGTATGCGCCGCGCGCGGCATCGACCCCAAAACCGCCGTCGAGGCTGCGTCATCCCTAACCAGGCTCATGGCATCCGGCACTCCCACGCAGGCGGACCAGGCCATCTTCTACAGCATGATCTGCCGCTACGATATCGTGCGCGAGCTCGTGCTCGTCGAGGTAGGGGAGCGCCTACAAAACTTCGATTATGCCTTTACGGCGGTTGACCTCAACGCCTTTATGACACGCTTTACCACGGAGTATCCGGACGCGGCCCGCTGGACTGAGGCCACGGTCAAGCGCATTAAGGGCTCGCTCCGCCAGACGCTCCGCCATGCCGGCCTTATCGGCGAGGGCCAGGGCCCGGAGTCCGAGCGCCTGTCACCACTCTTCCTCGATTCCGATGTCGAGCGAGCCTTGGTTCAGCTGGGCGAGCAGTCGCTTATCGCGGCCCTTACCGGCAGGGCGGTGATGTAGCGTGGCTCCCGTCAAAAGCGCCGTCGACCCTGTTATCACCCCGGCGACTGATCTCACCACCAATATCGGTATCCATTCCCGCAAGAGCGTCGTGGCGGCGCATGCCCGCTCCGAGCGCGCCTGTCAGGAATTTGAGCGCCGTGCGCAGCTTCTGCGCGAGTGCCTGTGCAGCGAGGACTTTTTGGCCAACAAGGGCATAGGCAATGAGATCGGCTTCCACACTTTTTGCTATGACCCCGCGCTGGAGTTTGAGGCGCGTGCATTATTTGACACCCTTTCACGCGATGCCGAGGCCGACAAGCTTCCGTGCACGCTCAAGGTCGTGAACCTTTACGACGCCGTGCTGGCAATTCTCGAAAAGCGCCGTGTCCTCAAGGCTATCCCGCACCAAGAGGAGCGCCGCGGTACCCAGCGCGTGCTCGAGGACGTGGCCAAGTTCGCCTCGCCCGAGAAAGTCGCCGTGTACATCCTTGAGCAGACCGAGCCGCACGCGCCTGGAGACGTCGTTCTCCTCACCGGCGCGGGCGAGGTTTTCCCGTTCTTTCGCATACACACGCTTCTCCACTGCATGCTTGCGGATTTTGATGAGGTGCCTGTGGTCGCCGCCTATCCGGGCAGTTTCAACGGCTCTTCTTTCCAGCTCTTTAACCGTCTGCCGGCCGACAACTACTACCGCGCCATCGATATCTCGTAAGCACGGCTCCCCGCAGACAAGGCACTGCCGCCGGCAACAACCCTTTGCCATACGTTCCCAAACCCAAAGGAGCACCCATGGACAACACTATCATTCGCGACCTCTTTGCAAAAGACATCAACCGCTCCATCAACGGCGTGGTCAAGGTCCAGGATTCAAAAGATGGGTCCATCCGCCAGGAGCTTGACGAGTACGTGGTGACGCGCGAGCTGCAAGGGCACCTTGCCACGTTCTTCAAGGCATACGGCGATGCCATCGATGTGCCCACCGACAAGATCGGCGTGTGGATCAGTGGCTTCTTCGGTTCCGGTAAATCGCACTTCCTCAAGATGCTGAGCTACCTGCTCGAGAATCGCCAGATCGGTGGCATGAGCGCCATTCGCTACTTTGACGGCAAAATCGTCGACCCCATGGTCGCGGCTGCCATGGAGCGCGCGTGCTCGGTGCCCACGCAGGCCATCCTCTTTAACATCGATAGCAAGGCGGGCCAGTGGAAGCAGGGTGATACGGCTCCCACGGCGCTGCTTCGCGGCTTTGAGCGCATGTTCTACGAGGCGCGCGGCTTCTACGGCGAGGACCTCAAGCTTGCAAAGCTCGAGGACTACATCGATTCCCTGGGCAAGACCCGGGAGTTCCGCGAGGCCTTTGAGCGCGTCAACGGCGAGTCTTGGCTCCAGACCCGCGATACCTACAGCTACTTTGAGGACGACGTCGTCGAGGTGCTGCAGAGCGTGCTCGGCATGAGCGAAAAGGCCGCATGGAACTGGCTCGAGGGTTCTGAGGACGAGGTTTTGGCCCCTGATGTCTTTGCCAAAAAGGTCAAGGACTACGTAGACGCTCAGGCAGCGGCCCACGGCGGCAACTTCCGTTTGCTCTTTATGGTCGACGAGGTGGGTCAGTTTATTACAAACGACAAGGACCCAAGCCTTATGCTGAGCCTTCAGACCGTCGTCGAGGAGCTGGGTGCCGCCTGCGGTGGCCGCGTGTGGGTGATGGTTACGAGCCAGGAGGCCATCGACAACCTGAGCCTGCCCGTGGGCAACGACTTTTCAAAGATCCAGGGCCGCTTCAATACCCGCCTTTCGCTCTCCAGCTCCAGCGTGGACGAGGTCATCCAGCGCCGTGTGCTCGAGAAGACCGCGCCGACGGCCGATATGCTTGCACAGGTCTACGAGCAAGACGCCGCCGTGCTTAAAAACAACTTTACCTTTGAGGGTGGCTCGCGCTCCGACCTTGCCGGCTACGCCAACTCCAAGGATTTTGTGGCCAGCTACCCGTTTGTGGGCTACCAGTTTAAGCTCCTGCCCGACGTGATGACCGAGGTGCGCAAGCACGGTGTCAAGGCCAAGCACATGTCAACGGGCGAGCGCTCCATGCTGAGCGCGTTCCAGGAGAGCGCTCAGGCCATCCAGTATGACCAGACCGGTGCACTCGTGCCGTTCTGGTGCTTCTTCGACACTATTTCCAAAGACCTTGAGCACGGCATCAACCAGGTGGTCGACCGCGCGGTCCGTGCGGCCGAGGACGCAAAGGGCCTTGAACCCTACGACGTTCAGGTGCTCAAGCTCCTGTACCTGATTCGTTACATCGGCTACGTTAAGGCCACGGTCGAGAACATCTCCATCTTCATGATCGACGGCCTCGACGTGGACATGCGCGCCCTCAAGGACCGCGTCAAGGAGTCCCTTGCCCGCCTGGAGCGCGAGAACTACGTGGCACGCCAGGGCGATGCCTATAGCTTCCTCACCGACGAGGAGCAGGAGATAGCGCAGGAGATCGCACGCACTCCGGTCGATAACGCGCAGGTGATCGAGTCTATCAAAAAGCGCCTGTTCGACAGCATCTACACCGCGCGTAAACTCAACCGCGGGGCCAACGACTTTCCTTTTGACCGCTATGTGGACGGCTCAATCCACGGTGCCAGCATGGGCGGCATGGAGCTTTGCGTGGCGACTATGGCGAGCGATCTGGGCCGTGCGGACGATACCGAGCTGGCCTTGGCTTCTTCGGGCAAAGCCATCGTGGCTTTGAGCGACGAGGCGGATTATTGGGAGACGCTCGTCAACGCCGCCAAGATCCGCAAGTACGCCAAGACGCGAAATCTCCAGGAGCTTCAGCCGAGTACGCGCCAGATCGTCGAGTCCAAGATGCGCGAGGCAGCCTATAACGAGAAAGAGGCCGATGTCCTTTTGAGCGAGGCCGTACTCCATGCACGTTGCGCGGTCAACGGCCGCATAATTGAGGTCCGCGCGGCCAAACCCGCTCAGGTCTTTGAGCAAGTGCTGGCGCAGCTGTGCGATGTGGTCTTTGAAAAGGCCGACTATATCGGCGCGCCGGTCACGAGCGATTCCGATATCCGCTCCACTCTGGCGGGCAACGTTCAAGCGGGGCTCGCTGGCATGGACGCGGGTAACACGCGTGCGCTCAAGGAGGTCGAGGACTACCTCAAAGTTCAGCACCAGCGCCACCTGGATACCGCTATGGGCGATATCCAGCGCAGGTACCAGCAAAAGCCCTATGGCTGGCGCGAGGTTGACATCGCAAATGTGGTGGCGCAGCTTGTAGTGGAGCAGCGCGCGCAGGTGCTGTTTGGCGGTCAGACGGTTCAAGCTAACGACAGCCGCATGGTGTCGCTCCTGCGTAAGGATGCCGATAAGGCCCAGGTGCGTTTGCGCGTGCGCATGAGCGACCGGTTGCTGCGCGCCACGGGCGAGCTTATGCGTGGCCTGTTTGATCTCAAGACCGTGCCCTCCAACGAGGATAAGCTCGTGGCCGAGCTCAAGGAGCGCCTTGAGGGCTTGCGTGAGGTGTGCGTCGCCATGGCACGCGACTACTACACGGGTATCAAGCCGGCCTACCCGTATCCCGGTGAGGACGAGTGCGAGAAGATGCGCTCGGAGGTGGTCGACGTTCTTAAGGACCAGAGCGATTCCGAGGCGTTCTTGACCACGTTCACCAAGCACGAGGACCGCCTGTTCGATGCCAAGGAAGACTTTGACAAGGTGGTTGAGTTCTTCGAGTCCAACCAACGAACAGCGTTTGACCACGCCAAGGATTTCTTGAGTCGCACCGAGGGCATCGAGTATGCCTCCGATGACATTCCCAACGCTGTGGAGAACGTGGCAAAGGTACGCGAGATCCTCAAAGACCCAAAGCCCTACGGCCGCATTAAAGACCTTCAGCCGTTGATGGCACCCGTCGAGGAAGACATCAAAAAGCACCTGGGCATTCGCCGCAACGAGTTCTTGTGTCGTATCGAAAACGACCTGCAGGATTTGCGGAAGCAGGCCGAGAGCCAAGATGGTTTTGTCAAGCAGGCCAAGGATGCCATCGCGGACGCCAACACCAGGTATGAGTCGTTCAAGAACCGCGCCCATGGCGTCCAGAGCCTCAACGAGCTTAACGCCCTCGCGGCAAACTGGGAAAACTGGATCGTTGCTGCAACCAACAAGATATACGACGCCGTGGATGAGGCCCGCATGCGAATGGACAACGAGCGCCGCACCACCGAGGTCACGAGTACGGGTGAGGTGGTCAAGAAGATCTCCAACAAGGGCGCCGCATCGTCTGCGCCCGTGCCCGCGTCTAAGCCCCAGCGCAAGATCAAGACCGTGCGCCGCGCCGATTTGGCCAAGCCGAGTCGCCTCTTGTCCGCAGAGGACGTGGAGCGCTACGTGGACGACCTGCGCTCTCGCCTTATGCAGGAGCTCGCTGCAAACGACGAGATTCGTATCAACTAACTCGCGGGGCCACCGGTGCCAAAGCGAGCACCGGTGGTTTATGGCGTTTAGAAAGGCTCATCAACCATGAACGATTCTGCTCTTAAGAGCTTCTGCACCTGGGCCCGTACAGAGCTCATCAAAGGCGTGGAGGCACAGATGGTGCGCTACGGCATCACCGAACCTGCACCTTCGCCCGTTGGGTCCGAGACCGTCAACGGCCTGCCCCTAAGTCCTGCTGAGGTTGAGCAGCGTGACGAGCTGCTGCGCATACAGACAGAGGTGGGTCACGAGGCGCTGCGCGACCGAGCGGCCTACACCTGGTTCAACCGCATCGTGGCCATTCGCTTTATGGATGCACGCGGATGGCTCCCCAGCCGTATGCGCATGCTGAGCCGTGCGGACGGCAGCCATGGCAGCGAGGCCGTGGAGAACGCACTGGACGTGGAGATAGCGACGGCCGATACCGATCGCATAGCCGAGCTCAAGATGGCGGGCTTGGATGAACCGCTGTGGCGCTACCTGTTTATGGCTCAGTGCGAGGAGCTTGCCGATTGCCTGCCGGGCGTCTTTGAACGCGTGGGCGGTGCCATGGAGCTGCTGTTGCCCCAGGGCCTCATGATGTCCGACGGCGTGGTGGGCAAACTCAACACCATTCTCGCTGACGAGGGCTGGCGCAAGGGCGTGACCGTTCTGGGCTGGATGTATCAGTACTACAACGCTGACGTCAAAGACGAGTTCTTCAAGGCAAAACGCAAAGCAGCGGCGGCGGACATCGCGCCCGCCACGCAGCTCTTCACCCCCGAGTGGATCGTGCGCTATATGGTCCAGAACTCGCTCGGCCGTCTGTGGATGCTCAACAACCCGGGGAGTTCGCTGCGCGAGCGCATGGAGTATTACATCGAGCCTGATACTGAGCACGAGGACTTCATCCGCATTTCGAGCCCCGAGGAGATAACCCTCTGCGACCCCGCATGTGGCTCGGGCCATATCCTGGTCTATGCGTTTGAGCTGCTCTTTGCCGTGTACGAGGAGCGCGGCTACCGCGAGCGCGAGATCCCGGAGCTCATCCTGACCAAAAACCTCGCTGGCATGGAGATCGACCCCCGTGCGGCTCAGATCGCGGAGCTGGCGCTTGCCATGTGCGCCCGCGAGCACGATCGTCGCTTCTTTAGGCGTGGCGTTCGCGCCGACGTTGCCGTGCTCTCGAGCATCCCGCTAGGGGAGGACGAGCTGCCGGGTAACAAGAAGCTCGCCGAGGAGCTGAGTCATTTGGGCGAGATCGGTTCGCTGCTCAATCCCTCAGAGGACGAGATCGACGAGCTCAAGGCTGCCGCCGCGAGTTGTTCCGATGACCTTTTTGCCGCTACGGCCAAAACTAAGCTCGAAAGCGCTGCCGCCATCTGCGAGAAGCTGTCCCGTCGTTTTGCCTGCACCGTTGCGAATCCTCCGTATATGGGCAGCAGCAGCTTTAATCCATTCATGAGCAAGTGGATCAAGAAGAACTACCCCGACGTGAAGAGCGACCTCTGCACGTGCTTTATCGAGCGCGGTTTTAACCTTGTCGAGGATAAGGGCTACGCTGCAATGGTTACCATGCAGAGTTGGATGTTCCTGGGCAGCTTTGAGAAGATGCGCTCTTCGATCATCGAGGGCAAAACGATTGTCTCGATGGCTCATCTCGGCCCCCGCGCATTTGACGCCATCGGCGGCGAGGTCGTCAACGTAACCGCCGATGTCATCTACAACGGTCGCGCGGCATACGAGGGCGCTTACGTGCGCCTCGTCGACATCAACGGCAGCGAGGCGAAGCGCCTTAAGCTGCTTGCGGCGATCCAGAACCCCGACTGCGGCTGGTTCTACCGTCGCGGCGCCGACACCTTTAAACAGATCCCAGGCATTCCCATAGCCTACTGGGCCAGTGACGCTCTTCTGGATGCGTTTGGAAACGCAAAACAGCTCAGTGAGTATGGCAAGCCGCGCCAAGGGCTTGCTACTGGCGAGAACGCTCGTTTCGTTCGCGAGTGGTGGGAAGTCGATGATTGCAAGAGCGTCTATTCCTGTGGATCTATTCAAGAGTCGATTGAAAGCGCTTGCAAGTGGTTCCCCTACAACAAGGGCGGCGATTTCCGCAAATGGTACGGAAATAATAGCTCAGTTGTTAACTGGGAGAATGACGGACAGGAGATCCGTAATTACAAAGACCAGAATGGTAGATTGCTTTCCAGGCCACAGAATACAAACTGCTTCTTTAGCCCATCGATTACCTGGTCGAAGATTTCAAGCGGGTCCATTGCGTTTCGTTTTAAGCCTGCTGGGCATATCTTTGATGTGGCGGGCACGAGCGTTTTTAGCGACGAGGAGTCACTCAAGTATCTCCAGGGAGCTTGTAACAGCTCTGTGATCATGCGTGTCGCAAGCATGCTCTCGCCGACGCTTAATTTCGAGGTA
The DNA here is from genome assembly GCF_963360655.1 of Collinsella aerofaciens. Taxonomy (NCBI): domain Bacteria; kingdom Bacillati; phylum Actinomycetota; class Coriobacteriia; order Coriobacteriales; family Coriobacteriaceae; genus Collinsella; species Collinsella aerofaciens. The sequence continues at coordinate 271,126 of NZ_OY725717.1, read as the reverse complement.
GGCCAAATCGCAACCTACCCGATCATTCAGAACGAGGAACAGGAGCCGTTGGTCAACGACATGGTCGACTCGTGCCGCGAACTATCAAAAACCGATTGGGATTCGTTTGAAACCTCCTGGGATTTCAAACGCAACCCCTTGGTTTAGGTGAGATTCATGTTTGAAACAGTATCAGCAAATAAGGTTGTGTTTGTTGAATCTAATCCTGCATGGGTTAAATGTGGTTTATCTCAAAAGTCACTGGGCCCTGTGCTTTCCCCGCTTCTTAGGTTCTTTGTTGTCGAAACTCCAGCTCCGGGGCTGTCTAGCAGAAGCATTCCGGTATCTGAATACGGGTGGGATACTCCCTGGAGAAAACCCCAATATTTGAATAAAAAACTTAAGGCAGCAAGCTCAAATAAGTCTTTATATTGGTCTGCCGCGGCTGTTGGTGATATGGAACAGGCTTTGCGTAATGCTGATTTGTTTGATTGCGCTGGCATCGAGTCAAAGCCCTTCGAGTCTGCTGTCTTTTATGATGCCAAAAGCAATCAAACGATCAGTTTGTTTTATCACTTACGAAATGGATTTGCTCACGGCAGATTCTGTGCATTTAAGTCAAAGGGCGATATATGGTTCGCTATCGAGGATGTTGCGGGAAAACGAAAGGATGACCCGGCAGGTGACATCAAAAGACTCACTGCAAGAATTCTAATCAAGAATTCGACTCTATGTAAATGGATGAAGCTGATAAAGGCTGGGCCTGATATTCGTTAATGGGTTTCAGCTCGTGTCCGGGTATTTAGTTGGCTTTAACTAGTGAGCTGAGAAATGATATCAAGTTGTCTTTCCTTTACGCTTGATGCAGTTCGCAGGGTTTGGTTTGCGACTTCATGAGTCACTAGTGCGTTTTTGCAAATGCCCGATGCGGTGAATAGCTTTTCCAGAAGTCGATCGGTAAGGTCGGGGTATTTTTGGAGATTTCGGTCCCCTAGTTTAAGCCTCTTGACAACTCATCAACAATGAAAGGATGGCCTCATGGCCACTTTACTTCAAGAAAAATACGAGGCCCGCAAGGCCGAGGTCAATGCTCGCTTCGAGCAGCTTCGCAGTAACGAGGAAGAGCTCAACCGAATCTTTGCCAAGATCTACAATATGGAGGGTGAGGTGCCCATCGAGGTCGAGGATAAGTACGTTTCGGTGGCGCGCATTTTCAATACCGCCGACGAGATTCCCGAGAGCTATAAGGGCAACAAATACGTGCGCACCAAGCGAGACGAGATCACCTCGCTCATAAGCTATGCCGTGGGCTGCATGTTTGGCCGCTATTCGTTGGATGTGGACGGGCTGGTCCTGGCCGATCAGGGCGCCACAGTCGATGACTATCTGGTCAAGATGCCCAACTCTGATCATGTGACCTTTATGCCCGATAGCGATAACGTGCTGCCCATTACCGATGACGAGTACTTTGACGACGACATCGTGCGCTACTTTATCGACTTTGTGCGCACCGTGTATGGCGAGGGGACGCTTGAGCAGAACCTGGCCTTTATTGCCGAGGCACTCGGCGGCAAGGGTACCTCGCGCGAGGTAATCCGCACCTACTTTTTGAAGGACTTCTTTAAGGACCACTGCCAGACCTATAAGAAGCGCCCCATCTACTGGCTGTTCGACAGCGGCAAGAAGAACGGCTTCAAGTGCCTTGTTTACATGCATCGCTACCAGCCTGACCTGTTGGCTCGCATCCGCACCGACTATGTGCATGAGCAGCAGGAGCGCTACCGTGCCCAGATCGGGTATGCCAACGATGCCCTTGTCAGTGCCGAGCGCGGCGAGCGCGTGCGCTTGGATAAGCGCATCAAAAAGCTCAACGACCAGCTCAAAGAGACCGTTGCCTACGAGGAGAAACTGCACCACTTGGCAGACCAGATGATTAAGATCGACCTGGATGACGGCGTCAAGGTCAACTACGCCAAGTTTCAGGATGTGCTGGCGAAGATTAAGTAACTGCAGATACGGTAAGGATATTCATGCCCAAGATCGATGTAGAAGAACAGCTCAAGCTGCGATTTTTGCAGCCGTTGTCCTCATGCGCGCCGCGCCGTGTGGTGGTTTGGCACGATGCAGACGGCGAGTTTGCTCCTGAGTTTGAGCGATTGGCTGCCGAGGGTTTCGACGGCGTGGGGGCCGATGCCGGCGTAATGCCTGCTCACGGTGACCTTGAGCGCCCGGTGCGCTTTGTTGAGGCCTGCGAGGGCCGTATGTTTGCCGTCAAGAAGCTCATCAACCGCGATGACCTTGCGAGCGATATCTTGCTGTATCGCCGTTGCCCGCGCGGCAGGCTTGAGGGTGATTGGCTTGCCGATGTTGAGCTGTATGCCGATCAGTTCCAGGCTGACTATCTTTCGCTTTTGGCCGATCAGCTGGGCATCGAGAATATCGACGCCGTGCGCGAGAGCCTGCGCGAGCACAAGACGTTTTTTGATGCCAAGACCCGCTGCGCTAAGTTTGCCGCGTGTGTTCCGCATGCCTCGGGCGCATCCGATATCGAACTCGGCATCCTTACGGTGATTTTTGGCGGTAAAGAGCTTGGTGACGCGCGCCCCGCGTTTGTGCTGCGTGGCTGTATGACCATGCTGCTGCACGAGGGTCCCGAGGCGCTGGCCGAGTTGATGGACAAGTACTGCGTGCGCGATGTGCTCTCTGCCTTTATGCTTCGCTGCTATGGGTTTGAGGGACCGCTGTATGAGCGCGACTCATTGCTTATGCTTTCATCCCATGTGCTCCTTACAGCGGCGTCTACCGCGCTTCCCGAGGGAGCGCTCAAGGGACTCGAAAGCTATGTGGCTCCCGCCTACGGCCCCTATTGCCTTGAGGCGGTGCGCGCGTGGGACCAGGCCGCCGATACCCAGGCGTCGAGCGAGGACCTATTTGAGATCTGTCGTTTGGTGGAGGATGCCCGCGGGCTCTTTGTGCGGTTTGAGGCTCTGCCGATCGATGCGCTGGCCTCGCTTGATGTGTTCCCGTGCGTCAATGAGGCTGTGCTCTCGCAGCTGTTCTGCTCGTTTGCCCAGGGTGCAGACCGTGTTGAGGACGCACGCGCCTTTGTGGCGCGTCGCTGCGACCTAAGCTGGTATCGCCGTGTCGAGAGCTACTTTGGTTTGCTTGCCGCTGTGGCCGATATGTGCGCATTTAGGCAGGCACATGCGGGCGGGTTCCATCTGGCGCAACCCCAGCAGGTGTGGGATGCCTATACGTCCGATTGGTATTCCATGGATGCTGCCTATCGCCATATGTGCACCGCGTATCTGCGGGCGCGCTCCGTCGAGTGCGATACGCTCGAGGAGCCTGCCCGCGCTGTGGCGGACTGGGCGGAGAATCTCTACAGTAACTGGTTCTTGGCCGATGCCAATGCCTGCTGGACATCCGCTGCGCAAGGGGAGTTGGCCGATTGCGGCTACATCGAGGGTCCCGAACGGCAGGATGAGTTCTACTGGCATGTGCTGCCCACCTTTGTGGGCTCTGCTAAAACGACGGTCGTTATCGTGAGCGACGCGCTGCGCTATGAGGTGGCCTGCGACGTCGCGGCGCTGCTCGAGCGCGAGCGCGGCGGCAACGTCAAGGTTTCTAGCATGCAGGCGGTCTTTCCCTCCATTACAGAGGTGGGCATGCCCGCGCTGCTGCCGCATCAGGCGCTTGGGCTTGCAGCGGATGGTTCGTTTGTGCTGGCTGACGGCAAGCCCACCGCAACGACTCCGCAACGCGAGGCCGTGCTTACCCATGTTGAGCCTACGGCCCGCGCTTTACGCTCGAGCGCATACCTCAACATGGCGGGAACCGAGCGTAAGGCGCTGCTCAAGGACTCAAGACTTGTCTACCTCTACCACAACAAGATCGATGCTACGGGCGAGAAGGCCGCTACGCAGGATGACGTCTTCGGTGCCTGTGCGGACACCGTGGAGGAACTTGCTGCGTTGGCGCGTCGCGTGTGCACCGACGCCCCGGGCGCGCGTGTTGTTATAACGGCGGACCACGGCTTTATCTACACGCGTCGGGAGCTCAGCGAGTGCCAGATGCTCGGCAAACCGGACCTTCCCGTCCTTGACGCTCCCGTCATGTACGGCAAGCGTCATCTGGTGGTGCCCAACGAGGCCGTGGGCGAGCTTTCGGACGAGGTACGTGAGGTGTTTGTTAATGTTAACATGGGACGTTTGGGCGCCGGTTTTGAGGGGTTTGCCCCGCGCGAGAACGTGCACTTCAAGCGTCCCGGCGGCACTAACAACTACGTCCACGGCGGCATGAGCCTGCAGGAGCTCTGCGTGCCCGTTATCGGTTTTTGGCGTGCGCGCTCGGGTTCCAAGGACTTTGTCGACACGCGCTCGGCGACGCTGCGCGTACTAAGTGAGGGACGCCGAGTGACCAACTCGCTCTTCTCGGTCAACTTGATCCAGGAAGAACCTGCCCAAGGTAAGGTCTTGCCGTGCGAGTACGAGCTGGTGTTTACCGATGCGAGTGGCAACGAGGTGAGCGATACGGTCAAGGCGCATGCCAACAAGACTTCTGTTAACTCGCAGGAGCGCGTGGTGCATGCCAAGTTTGCGTTGCATGCAGTGGATGGATTCTCGGCCAAGGGTCCGTACTATCTGGTCTGCCGCGAGCACGAGACGGGCAAGATCGTTTGGCGCGAGACGTATACCATTGCTGTTTCGTTTGCCCCTGTTGCTGACTTTGGTTTTTAGGAGTGTGCCCTATGTTTGATAGCAATGACGACAATCTGTGGGAAGTTCCCTCGATTGATGTGAATGCGCCGGTGCAGGTTGCGGTGTCTGCAGAGGAGGCCGTGCTCGCCCCGGAGGCTGAGACTGCCGCAGAGGCCGTGGCTGCCGCGCCTGCCCCGGAGCCGACGGTGGCCGCGGTACCCGATGAGGTTGCGGCGCCCGCCGAGGACGAATCCTCGACCGATGGCTATGACCAGGCCGTGGACGAGGCCCCCGAGGACGACGGCTACGACATGGATGGGCTGGACGGCAAGCTGCTCGAGCACTTTGCTGGCAAGATCGTGCGCAAAGACCTGACGGCCCTTATGAAGCGCGGCGCCAACGTGCCCACCTTTGTACTGGAGTATCTGCTGGGCATGTACTGCTCGACCGACGACGAGGATGCCGTGGCAGAGGGTTTGGAGCGCATCCGCAGGATCCTCACCGATAACTACGTGCGCCCCGATGAGTCCGAGCGCATTAAGTCCAAGATTCGCGAGCTGGGTCGTTTTACCATCATCGACAAGGTGACGGCCAAGCTCGACGAGTACAAAGATATCTACGTGGCGTCGTTTGCCAATCTGACTATTGAGCCGTTTGTAATGCCGGCCGAGTACGTGCGCGACTATTCCAAGATTCTGCAGGGTGGCATTTGGTGCATTATGAGCATCGAGTACCGTCATCCCGTGGATGAGGAAGACGAGTTTGGCATGGAGGTCTTTGGCGACGATGCGCCGCGCCGCTCCAAGGCCAAGCGCAAAAAGCGCGGACCCGAGGACTCTCCGTTTAGCGTGGCGTCGCTCACGCCCATCCAGATGCCCAATCTGGACCTGGATGCCATGATCGACGAGCGCCAGTACTTTACGCGCGACGAGTGGCTCAATATGCTGCTGCGCTCGGCTGGCTACGAACCCAGCGAGCTTTCCGAGAAAGAGCGCCTCCACTTTATCGAGCGTATGGTGCCGCTCATCGAGCGCAACTATAACCTGTGCGAGCTGGGTCCCCGCGGCACCGGCAAGAGCCATATCTACAAAGAGGTCTCGCCCTACGCCATCTTGCTTTCGGGCGGTCAGACCACCACGGCCAACCTGTTCGGCCGTATGAACTCCATGCGCGCCGATCGCGTGGGCTTGGTGGGCCATTGGGACTGCGTGACGTTCGATGAGGTCGCCGGCATGCGCTTTAAGGACGCCAATGCCGTGCAGATCATGAAGGACTATATGGCGAGTGGCAGCTACGCGCGCGGCCGCGACCAGATCAACGCCGATGCCTCCATGGTCTTTGAGGGCAACATCAACGACACCGTGCAAAACGTCCTTAAGACCACGCACCTGTTTGATCCGTTCCCGCCAGAGTTTAACAACGATTCGGCCTTCTTCGACCGTATCCACTATTACCTGCCGGGCTGGGAGATTCCCAAGATGCGCTCGAGCCTGCTGACCGGGCATTATGGCCTGATCACCGACTGCCTGTCGGAGTTTTGCAAGGAGATGCGCCGCAAGGACTTTACGCACCATATCGACCGTTACTTCCGCTTTAACAGCGACTTTAACAAGCGTGACGAGATCGCCGTGCGCAAGACCTTTAGTGGCCTTGCAAAGCTGCTGTTCCCCGACGAGGCCATGGACAAGGACGACGTGCGCTGGCTGTTGGATTACGCCATCGAGGGCCGTCGCCGCGTAAAGGAGCAGCTCAAGATTATGGCGGGCGTTGAGTTTATCGACGTCAACCTGGGCTATATGGATGCCGACAACCCGCAGGACGTGCACGTGGTGCGCGTGCCCGAGCAGAGCGAGGACACGCTGATTCCCGACGGGCCACTGCTGTCCGGCCACGTGTTTGGCGTGGGCAGATCGCAGGGCGGCGAGGTTGCCGTGTACAAGCTGGAGAACAAGGCCGTTGCCGGCGAGTGCAAGTTTAAGCACGAGGGCGTGGCCTTTAACAAGCCGGTGCGCGATACGCTGGAGGCCGCGTTCGACAACTTTGTGAACCTGGCGAACCGCGTGGCGCCGGGCATGCACATTGGCTCCAAGGATTACCTGCTGTTCTACAACGACCTGCAGAGCAAGGGCCTGTCCGAGGAAGTCTCGCTCGCCGAGTTTGTGGGACTTTGCTCCGCGGCGTGCAACCGCCCGGTGATGCCCGCACTGGCGATTCCGGGAATCTTGCGCATGTCGGGCTCCATGGACGAGATTCGTGGGCTCGAGGACATCATGCGCGTGGCCAAAAACGCCGGCGCCAAGCGTGTGATTTTGCCGCTGAGTGCTATTGCGGGTTTGCAGAGTGTTTCGTCCGAGATTATTTCGGGCTTGAGTCCGGTGTTCTACATGGATGGCGACCCGGTAGACGCCGCGAAGAAGGCGCTGGATCTGTAGGAGTGCGGGCGAGCGGGCTTGCGTGCGCGTGGGCCCGCGTACATGTTGGTGCGTAGTGCGTGAGGAGGCCTTGCCATGGCGGGCGAGCGTTCTGTTGGCGAGCTGCTCGACGAGCTGTTTGGCTTTGAATCGGTAGGCAAGCGTCAGACGGCGCTTGAGCAGTGCGATCGCGGGGAGCTGGTGCGCAAGGCGCGCTCCCGCGGGCTGTTGGGTGTGCTTAGGGGCGTCGAGGCTTCCGAGCACGCTGCGCGCGAGTCTGCCGTGCGGGCTGTTGACGGGTATGTTCGCCGTGTTGAGGGCGCCGCGCTTGCACGCGCTCGCAAGCAGGTGGGCATTGTTGGACCGCTACGGATGGAGCGCCGCTATGCTGCCTTTTTGCGCATGGAGGACAAGGCCGGGCTGCTGACGCGTCTGGAGCAGACACTTGCGTTTATCGAGGTAAAGCTACGTGCGAATACGGCGGACAAGGTGCGCGCGGCGTACGATGCGGCCAGCGCTTTAGTGCTGCAGGACGTGGCACGTTTGGGTGACGTGCACGTTGTGGATGCTGTGCCTTTGGACGCAGACCTGCTATGTACGCAGCTGGAGCAGATGCGTTGTGCCGCCGATGCGACGGACCTTGCGGGCATGATCATAGCGACGTTTGAGTCTGAGCTGAGTGCGACTGGCCCGCAGCGCGCTGACGGGTTTGTGGACAACGTGGTCGGTGATGTTGCTGGCGACGTGGCGTTGGAGCGCGAGCTTACCAACGTGCGCGGCGCTGCGCAGCGAGCGCGCTTGGCGGCGCAGGCGTATCGGGCCGAGCGCGCCGCCCGCGTTGCGGGGAGCACGGTGGAGCCGGTATCGTTGCCCGAGTCTGCGTGCGTTGCGTGCGAGACGGCGTGCGATGCTGGGGAGCTTTCCGAGTTGCTTGCTCAGGTTAAGAAGTCGTTTGAGACCTACCGTCGCGTTGTTGCCGACGGCGGGTTGTTCTGTGCGTTTGGTACGGGCTCGTCGCATGGGGTTTGCAGTGGCTTGAGCTATTTCGATTACGATTCTCGGCTTGACGAAGACGTGCTAGTGGGCGAGTATGACGGTGTTACCAGGCATAATGTTCAGCGCGAGGTTCCGATTCCCGAGCTTGTGGACGAGGCTTCGGCTGATGGCGGCGATTCGCTCGAGGTCGCCGTGGCGCGTATGCGGGAGTTTAACGGGCGCCGCTATGATGGTGTGCTGGACGAGGACCCCGCGCGTCATGTGAATGCGTTTTGGTATGGACTCAAAAAGCTCGGCCAGTATTGCGAGGCCGCCGTGCGTGTGGATGAGCGTGCTTGGGATTGCTTTATCGATAAGGTGCAGTTCGCCTACGATGAGCCCGTGGGGCGTTTGGCTGCACAGATGGACGACAAGCAGGTTGCGGCTTTTGTTGCTGCTGTTGACGCGCTCGGTGCTGGTGAGTAGGGGCTTGGCTCGATAGGAGGTTTCACCATGAAGATCGAAGTTGACGCAGATCAGCTACGCGAGAGCCTGCTCGACCGTGCGGGGAGTGCAGCCGGCGTGGGCTTTCCGGCCGCCATGCTCGACGTGATGGATATCGAGGACGAGTTGCCGCAAGAGCTCCTAGCCCGAGCCGAACGCGAAGGCCTCAACCTCCGCGACTTTGCCGTTGACGATGACGCTGAATGATTGCCATCTTTGCTATTGACGAACATATGTTTGTATTTTATACTCAAGCTTGAACATACGTCCAATTTCATGGTATAAATTAGGTGGTCATCTCTTAAGAGAGGGCTTCCAAGTGCCGGGGACGTTTTCCCCGGCTTTTTTATTAAGGATTGCCCATGCGAGAGCTGAGTATCTTTATTGATGAATCTGGAAGCGATGATCTTCGTGAAAGATACTATCTTGTGGCCTTTGTTTTTCATGAACAAGATATTCCCATTGCTGAGGGAATAGAGAAATATGAAAGGGCGGTAGCCGAAAGCGGATTGCCGCTTCTTCCGTTCCATGCTTCTCCTCTCATGAATGGAAAAGATCAGTTCAAGGACTTGGACATCAGTGAGAGAAAAAGGCTGTTTTCACTATTTCGAGTTATGTTTTGACATTTGCCCATCTCGTACAAGGTGTTTGTATTCAAGACGCATCGGTACCGAACTCTTAAACAGATTGCTGATGCAATGCGGCGTGAAATCATCGATTTCATATTCGACAATTTGAGTTGGTTTCAGCAGTTTGATGCTGTAAAGATTTACTACGATGGGGGACAGGGTTCGGTTTCGAGTGCGCTTCACAAGGCAATCGATTACGCTTTGGCTAAAAATGCAGTTATCTATAAGCCGACAACTTCATCGGATTACTATTTGGCTCAGGCCGCGGACTATATCTGTACCATTGAGTTTACGAGTCTGAAATATCAGGCGAATAAGCAGACTAATACTGACCAGAAGTTTTTTGGTGGTAGTACTGCGTTTAAAAAAGGCTTACTAAAAGAAATTAGAAAGAAGGCCGTCTCAAATTAGCTACCTCCTGGTCACTACGACGCCAGTGTGGCAATGACGGCTTCGTCGCCGGCGTATATTAGGGTGTTGCCATCGGGGATGATCGTTTGGCCTTCGCGCTTGAGCATCACCACAATAAACGGATGCTTGCCTTGCGGCACATCGCGCAGGCGCTGGCCGGCCAGGCGACCGTGGGGTGTCACGGTGACCTCGCGCAGCGTAACCTCGGCACGCTCTTCGAACGTTGGGGCGGCCATCACCAGCAGATCGCCTTCCTGGATCACGGTATCGCCGTTGGGCAGCACCGGATGGGCGCCGTCACGCAGCACCAAGACCACCAGCATGTCCGTTGCGCTGCCAATATCGGCGAGCGAGCGTCCGGAAAACGGATGGCCCGCGCCCACCTTGAACTTGACAAACGACATGCCGTCCTCGTCGCGGTAATCGTTAAACGTACGGCGCACGTCGCCTTCCGCGTCGATCATATTGAGCTTTTTCGCCACCGCCGGTAGCAGCGAGCCCTGCACCACAATGCTCGACACGGCAATCACAAACACCAGGTCAAATAGGTCGTGTCCGCCGGGAACGCCGGCCACCACGGCAAAGAGACTAAAGACGACCGAAGCTGCTCCGCGCAGACCCGCCCAGCTTACGAGCGCAACCTGGCGAGGGTTCGTCCTAAACGGCGCCAGCAGCATGCCTACGGCGATGGGGCGGCTCGCAAAGAGCATAAACGCCATGAGTGCCAGGCCCGGTAGCAGCATTTGCGGCAGGCGTGCGGGTGTAACGAGCAGGCCCAGCAAAAAGAAGATGGTCATCTCGGCCATCTCGGTGAGGGTGTCAAAAAAGTGCGCCATCTCGACCTTGCCAGTGATGTCGCTCGCACCCAGCACAATGCCGGCCAGGTATACAGCCAAAAAGCCGTTGCCGCCCAGATAGCTTGGTAGTGCGTAGGCGACGATCGCCACGGCGAACAAAAAGATGGTCTGCGCGCCCTCGGCCGTTGCGTGCGCGCGTTCAATCAGGCGGCCCGCCGCCCAGCCGATGGCAAGGCCCAGGCCCGCGCCCAGGATAATCTGCTTGGCCAGCAGTGCGGGAATGTTGATGTCGCCGCCGGCCGCGAGTGTGGCGAGCACGGCGGTGAGCATGTAGGCGACGGGGTCGTTGGAGCCCGATTCGACCTCGAGTAGCGAGTCGGTGCCGCCCCTCAGCGACAGGTTGTGCTCGCGCAGCACGCTAAAGACGCTGGCCGCGTCGGTGGATGCCACGACCGATCCCAACAGCAGGCCGTCAATCCAGTTGAACCCCAGCGCGAAGCGGGCGAACACGCCGGTGATGCCGGCAGTGATGACGACGCCGAGCGTGCTCAGCAGCACCGCCGGCACAGCGACGGGTTTGGCACGGTCGATATTGGTGTTAAAGCCGCCGTAGAACATGATGAACAGCAGCGCCGTGCTGCAGACGGTTTCGGTGAGCGCATAGTCGCTAAAGTCGATATGCGCCGGGCCGTTGACGCCCAACAGCATGCCGAGCGCGATAAAGATGAGCAGGGTGGGGAAGGGGAGTTTTTTGCCGACGGGTTTGATGGTCAGGCACAAAATGATGACGAGGCCGATAAAGAGAAGGATCTGGTTCATAGATGGTGTCCGCTCCTGGGTGGTTGGCGTGGCACGGTCGGTTGCCTGCGGTTATTTGTACCCAAAGATGGTGGGTTTATGGGGTTGGATTGCGGGCGTGCGCGATATCGTCATAGACGGCTTCCGTCTTTGCCTCTGCTCGGAAACCCTTTCCAGCTTTATTGCAACGGAGTACAATGGGTAACGTTTAAGTTCAACTTGAAGTTTTAGTTGCGGCGCCGGGCTTCGGCCGCAATGCAAGGAGAGGCGTACCATGGCGATCTATGTGACATCTGATGCTCACGGGCACGTGCGTGCGCTTGACGAGGCCCTGTCTAAGATCTCGTTGACGTCCGACGACACACTGTACGTGCTGGGCGACATGATCGATCGCGGGCCCGATCCGGTCGGCGTTATTAAGCTCGTGCGCTCGCTGCCCAACGCCCGCGTGCTCAAGGGTAATCACGAGCAGATCATGCTCGATGCCATCATTGGCCAGGATCCGCTCGATGCCGAGACCTGGGATATCAACGGTGGCTGGACGACGCGCGAGCAACTCAACGACATGGAATTTGAGGCATACGAGGAGCTCGTGCGATGGATGGCCGCGCTGCCGCTCTACGCGGTGGTCGAGACTGCCGAGCGGCCGTACCTGCTGGTGCACGCCGGCATTCAGACCGAGGCGGCGCGTGCGTTTTTGCTTGAGCATGGTGTCGATTGCGGCGACGGCGTCGGAGCGGTGGGTGCCGATCGCGAGCTGCTGCAGCAGATGCTCGCGGTGCAGTCGTCCGATGACCTGCTATGGATTCGTCACGGCTATTGGGATGTGCCGACCGGGCTGCTTTCTGCCGAGGGCAAGGGCCCGGTCGTGGTGAGCGGCCACACGCCCACGGTATCGCTTGGGCGCTATTGCGAGGTCGGTGGTCTGGCGGGGCTCGATGAGGAATCGGGACGCGGGCAGATCGTGCGCTTGGGCGGCGAGGACACTGCCGGTGTGCCCGATCGTATCGATATCGACTGCGCCGCCGCCACCGGCTCCGAGTTCGGTCGCGTGGGCATCCTGCGGCTCGATGATGGGGCGGAGTTCTACGCGAACATCAACCCGGGCGAATAATCGGTGCAAGTGGTAGCTAATTTGGGACGGGGCTTTTTTGGCTACTTTTGCCCTTCTGCCCGCTAATTGATTTCTCTGGGACGGGGATTAAATAATCATTTGGGTGCCCGCTGGCTAAGTGAGTAGACTTTTTTGGAAATGCCGAGCACCCAACATATTTGCCTCAATAAAACCGCAGGTCACAGACTTGTGCTCTGTCGGTGTGGTCGGGGATTCGGTAAAAATCTACTCACTTAGTTTTACGTGATGCATATTGTCTTCAACGAGACCCCAGCCGGGGCGATTCCATCGCAAATTTCGGTGACCGGGGCAGCTAATTAGGCGCCGTATGGGTTGCGGTCGCGTTCGATGCGTTGGCGGATGTGGGCGTACTCGATAATCAACAGTACCAGCAGTAGGGCCATGATGGCTAGGTAACTCACGACGGCGCCCATCAGGCCGAGCAGGTTGATCAGAATCACCGGCAAAACCACGCTCACGGCAAAACAAATCAGGTAGACCTTGGTGACGTCACCGGCATGGCGCAGCACCGTGATAATGGCGTAGATAAAGTCGATGGCCGCGGTGACGCCGCCGGCGACGACCATCAGCAGCGCCAGCGTACGGTAGCGCTCAAAGCTGAGACCGTACATAAAGCTCATGAGGGGAATACCGGGACCTGTCATAAATGCGGCGCACACGCCGGTGATGACCACGATCAGCGCCATAACGGCAACAATAATCAGGTCAAAGCGACGACGCTTGCGAGGATTAGCCCAAATGCTCGACAAGCGCAGGAGCTGCGGTTTATAGACAAATCCAATGCTCAACAGAATAGCCTGCGCAGGAAAGAACAGGGCATTAAAGTACAGCTGATATTTGTATGCCAGCGTGCCTTCCATCACAAACTTGGGCATGCTCTCGATAAGATTGAACAGGAATAGCGCGCCAAAGAGCGGGGCGCAATGGACAAACAGGTGGCCGACCTCGCGCAGACTCACGCGGCGCGATTTTTCGGTCTCGAGCAGGGCGAGCGGCGCGGTGACCAGCACGAGCGAGGCGATCGCGGCGATGCCCATGGCCATGGCCGCGATGGGCATGCTGCGCGTGAGGAACAGCGCCACGCTGAAGACCGCGATGACGCCGACGGAGCGTAGCGTTTGGCTCATGCCGGCCAGGTAGAGCTTGTCGGCCTGCTGCAGGCGGCCTTCGTACACGTCGGCGATGCCGTCGATGACCTTATACAGGTAGACGCCCAGGCCGATCATCGCCATCTGCGTGTCATAGCCGCGGGCGCTGCTGTACATGAGGCCGCAGCCTAGGGCGAGCGCTCCGCAAAGCCAGCGGTTGAGCTGGTAGGAGGCAAAGGACGTCTTTTCGTCGATGTCCGAGACCTGGAAATTGCGCACGCCGTAGTTGCACGCGATCATGATGAGCGTGCCGGTGACAAAGGCGATGGAGAACTTGCCGGCTTCTTCGGCGCCCACGAGCTGCGTAGACACGATGGTGAGCAGCGGAAACGCCAAGCCCCACACGGCGGTGCCGAGGGTGTTCCAAAGATAGTCGCGACTGGTGGCGTGCTCCTCGTATTCCGCTTCCTGCATGGAGAAGCCGCCGCCGTAGACGGCGCCGAGCAGACGGTTCCACCAAGCGTTGACCATGCGGCGGACGGGGCCGGGCTTGCGATCGCGTTCGCGCCGGCGACGTGTGGCTTGGCTGCTATCGGGCCCGCCGGCGTTGCGCTGACTCAGCTCTTGGATGCGTGCGAGTTCCTCGGCAGTGTGCGAGGCAGGGAAGAGGCCGTTCTCGATGCGGCCGCCCTGGGCCTTCGCGGCGCCGTCTCTCGATGCAGCGGGGTTGGAGGTGCCGTTGCGGCGGGCGATGGCGCGGCGAATGCTATCGAGGGGCGTGATGCTCAAAGCGGAGTCCTTTCTATTGCTGCGCTTTAGTATAGACGCGACGGTGTTCGCTCGTGTTTTTGAACGGATTGTTCAATAATTTCGGCGGGCGGCTGTAATTTGTCGGTAAACGTGCGGTATCCTGTTGAAGTTTTGTGACACCCTCGATGCCGCCCACGCGGTACCAAGGAGCTTCTACCTATGGACGTCGCCGCATTCTTACTGGCTCTTGTGCCGATTATTTGGCTGGTCGTGATGCTGCTGTGCTTTAAATGGCCAGCTTGGAAGGCCGCTATCGGATCGTTTGTCCTTTCGTGCTTGCTTGCCTTCGCATGGTGGCACCTGCCGGCAGCGCAGATCGCGACCGCCTCGCTCGAAGGTTTTTTGATGGCTCTGTGGCCCATCGTCCTGGTGATCATCGCCGCGGTGTTCACGTATAACCTGTGCGTTCGTACGGGCGCCATGGACGTGATCGGCAGCATGATCACCTCCATCAGCAGCGACCGCCGTCTGCTGGCGCTGCTCGTGGCTTGGTGCTTCGGTGGCTTTATGGAGGGCATGGCCGGCTTCGGTACCGCTGTCGCCATTCCCGCCGGCATGCTCGCGGGCCTGGGCTTTGAGGCCGTGCCTGCCGTGCTCATCTGCCTGCTGGCCAACGGCGTGCCCACGCCCTACGGCTCCATCGGCATCCCCACGGTGTCCGTTGCCGACCTGGTGGGTTTGGATTCCCTTCACCTAGCGACCGTTCAGCTGGTGCAGCTCGCACCGTTCTTTGTGGTGATGCCGCTATTTATTGTGCTGGTTGCGGGCCGTGTTGCCGATGACCAGGGCAATGCCGCGAGTGTGGGCGAGCGTCTGCACGGTGTTGCCGGCGTGGCGTTGCTCTCCGGCGTTTCGTTTGTCGGCGCGGCTCTGGTCGTTGCCATGTTTGTGGGCCCCGAGCTGGCCGTGGTCGTAGGATCCATCGTTTCGCTCGCGCTGACAGCTGCGCTTGCCATGCGTGCCGAGAAGTCGGGGCATCTGGACGCACGCTTTCACATGAATATCGAGGCGGGGGAGAAGCTCACCGTTAAGTCGGCGCTTTCGGCTTGGTCGTGCTTCATCCTGATCTTTGTGTTGCTGCTGGGCACGTCTAATCTGGTGCCCGCTGTACATGCTGCGCTCGCGCCGTTTGCGAGCCATGTGCAGGTGTATTGCGGTGAGAATCCCGGTATGCTTACGTTTTCGTGGATCAACACGCCAGGCGTCTGGATTTTCCTGGCGGCGTTTGTCGGCGGTGCCATTCAGGGCGCTTCGCCGCGCATGATGGGCGAGGTGCTGGCCGCGACTGTGAAGCAGATGACGCCGACGGTGATCACGATGCTTTCGGTACTGGGCTGCGCCAAGGTGATGGGCTATGCCGGCATGATTTCGTCGATCAGTGCGTTTTGCATTGCGGTCGCCGGCGGTCTCTACCCGATTCTGGCTCCGTGGATCGGCGCAGTCGGTGCGTTCGTGACCGGCTCGGGTACGTCCTCGGGCATGCTGTTTGGTCCCATTCAGAGCCAGGCCGCCACTGCGCTGGGTGTGAGCGACTACTGGATGGTCGCATTGAACGCCCTGGGCGTCGCCGCCGGTAAGATGATCTCGCCGCAGACCCTCGCCATTGGTCTTGCCGCCGTGCACGTGCGCGGTAAGGATGCCGAACTCCTGGGCGCGGTGCTGCCCTACGCTGCCGGCATGCTGGTCCTGATGAGCGCCATAGCCATGCTTGGCCAAGGCCTGCCGCTGTAGTCGGCACTTAGGGACGTTCCTTATGTGCCGGCACTTTGGGAACGTCCCTAATGCCGGCATCCGGGGACATTCCTTGAATGTTGCCTGTTCAAGATCAAGAGTGTCCCCAATGACTAGTCGTTTAAAAGCGTCCCCAATGACTAGGCCGCTTGCCTGCGATTTTTGACCGTTGGGCGGGCTTGCCGCCCTTGCCGCAAAAACGTTTTTGCATATCGGGTACAACAGGCTTTACGTGAGTAAAGTGCGCGTCGCGTCAACGTGTCGCGTTTTTAAAGGAGGCCCCATGCCTGGTGTTACCCCTGCAGAAGTTCTGTCCAACTTTGGTATTACGCTCGTTGAAGATCCCGCCGAGAATCAACCCCGTCTGCTGGTGGACCTGCCGGCGGCAGAGCTTGTCGAGCACGCTATTCGTCGCAAAGAGGGCCGTATGGCTTCTAATGGCGCGCTCGTGATCGAGACGGGGGAGCGCACTGGTCGTTCGCCCAACGATCGTTTTATCGTTGACACCCCCGATGTTCACGACAAGATTGCCTGGGGTGCGGTCAACCGCCCACTGTCCGTCGAGAGCTATGAGGCCATCAAGGCCGGCATCGTCGACTATCTCAACGAGCGCGACGTGTTCGTCACGCGCGGCATGGCGGGCGCTGACCGCAACCACACGCGTCGCCTGCTTGTTGCCTGCGAGCGTGCCAGCCAGGCACTCTTCATTAAGCAAATGCTCGCCCGTCCGCTCGCCCGCGAAATCGCGCGCACCGGCGAGCCCGACTTCTGCGTGCTCGCAGCGCCCGGTTACCAGTGCGATCCTGCCATCAAGGGCCTCAACTCCAGCGCCGCCGTGGTCATCAACTTCCAGGAGCGCGTGATTTTGGTCGCCGGCACCGGCTACTCCGGCGAGATTAAAAAGTCGATCTTTAGCGTCATGAACTATCTGCTGCCCGTCGAGGATGACGTGCTGCCCATGCACTGCTCGGCCAGCATGGATCCCGTCACGCACGAGACTGCCGTGTTCTTTGGCCTGTCCGGCACGGGCAAGACCACGCTTTCTGCCAACCCCACGCGCCTGCTGATCGGCGACGACGAGCACGGTTGGTCCGACATGGGCATCTTCAACATCGAGGGTGGCTGCTACGCCAAATGCGAGGGCCTGGACGCCTTCCACGAGCCCGAGATCTTCAACGCCGTCCGTTTTGGCGCCATTTGCGAAAACGTGGTGCTCGACGAGAACCGCAAGCCCAACTACGACGACATCTCGATCACGCACAACACGCGCGTGGCCTATCCCGTGGAGCACATTCCTAACGCGTGGACTAAGGGCATGGGCACCACTCCGAGTGTCGTGCTGTTCCTGACTTGCGACGCTTTTGGCGTGCTGCCGCCCATCTCGCGCCTGACGGCCGACGCCGCCATGTACCACTTTGTGACGGGCTTTACGGCTAAGATTCCCGGCACCGAGGTCGGCGTCACCGAGCCCACGCCCACGTTCTCTTCGCTGTTCGGCGAGCCGTTTATGCCGCTCGACCCCATGGTTTACGCCAAGATGCTTGGCGAGCGCATTGCCGACGGCCGCACGCGCGTGTACCTGGTCAACACCGGCTGGATCGGCGGCGGCTACGGCGTGGGCCATCGCATCGAGCTGGCCTACACGCGCGCCCTGGTCGCGCGCGCCCTCGACGGTACCATCGAGGACAGCGAGTTTGTGCACGACGACATCTTTAACGTCGACATTCCCACGACGTGCCACGGCGTGCCCGATGGCATCCTGGTGCCGCGCCAATACTGGCAGAGCACCGCGCGCTATGACGAGGCCGCGCACAACCTGGCGGTGATGTTCGAGGAGAACTTCGAGAAGAAGTACTCGCACCTGCCCGAGTCCGTCAAAGCCGCCGGCCCGCACGTTCAAGTACACGCCGACGCCCGTCATCGCGGCCGCGGGCTGCTGGGACTTCGCCACTAGCTTCGCCGTGAGTCCATATCCACCACAAAGGGGACAGGCACCTTTGTGGTGGTTTTGCTCGCGTGGATGACTCGGGTTACAATACGCCTGACATATCGTCCCCTTCTCCGGATGGGGACAGCGCAAGCGTTCTTGTGACGGCACCGTAGGACTTTGAAGGTGGCCGTTGTGAGGGCGCTTTTTGTTTAGGCGCCCTCACTCGGGCGCGCACAATGAAGGGAGAGCGTATGAAGAGCTTTATTGCCGAGGATTCATTCTGGGAGCTGTTTCCGCAGGCAGCGGTCGGTGTTGTGGTCGTGGAGGGCATGAAGCCCACGGCTCAGATTTCTCAAGAGGACGTGGATGCGATTGCGGCGTTGCTCGACCGCGCCAATATCGATGCGGAGCGTCATCTGACCAGCGACACTATCAGCGAGAACGCACCGGTCAAGGCATGGCGCGAGGCCTATCGTCTGTTCAAGACCAAGAAAGGCGCGCGCTGCTCGATCGAGAACTTGCTCAAACGCGTGCTCAAAGGCAAGCCGGTGGGCCACATTACGCCCGCGGTGGATATCTACAACACGGTGTCGCTGACCTACGCGCTGCCCGTGGGAGGCGAGGATCTGCATGCGATCGAGGGAGACCTTCGCTTGAAGGTGACCGACGGTGGCGATGCATTCTTGCCGCCTGGCGAGGAGGCGGACGATCCGACGCTGCCCGGCGAGCTCGCCTACATCGATGATGCGGGCGCCGTGTGCCGCTGCTGGAACTGGCGCGACGGCGTTCGCACGGCGCTGTCCGACGATTCGGCCGATGCGTTCTTGGCGATTGAGTGCGTGGAGCCCGAGCGGATGGGGGATTGCCAGGCCGCGATCGATCGCCTAGCCGAGCTGCTCGAGCGCTATCTGGGAGCGACGGTTGTCGTTAAGACGCTTGTGACCCGCGACAATCCCTGTGTGGAGCTGTAGCGGCGTCTGCGGATCATGTTCGCCGGTCAAAACCACCACAAAGGTGCCTGTCCCCTTTGTGGTGGTTTTTATGTTGATGGGTTAACAAATGGGGTATTTGGGTACGGGTGTCGCCTTATGCGACTAAGATGTTTACCCGTAAGCATTATGCAAGCGAAAGGCGGTCGTCTCCCATGCAGCAGAACGACGAGACACGTTTCGAGGACTTTGTCGGACTGATCAGTGGGCTCTACAAGGAGATCCAGCGCATTAAGACATCCGAGGGCGCAAGGCTGGGCCTCAAGGGCTCCGACGTGATGTGCCTGTACTATCTTGAGCGCAGCAAGGACGGCCTGACTGGCGCTGACCTGGCTCGCATGGCAGGCGTGACCCGCGCCGCCGTCTCGCGTACGCTCGCGCATCTGGAGGAGGGCGGCTACGTCGAGGTCGATGATTCGGGCGATGCCGCCGTTAAGTATCGTGCTCCGGTGCGCCTGACCGCTCTGGGCGGCGAGAGCATGAGCGAGGCGGACCGCATCATTCGCGAGGTGCTCGATACCACCGGTAAGGCTATGGGTGTGGAGCAGCGCGAGCAGATGTATGCGTCGCTGCGTACGATTCTCAACACCCTGCGCGAGATCTAAGGCCGCCCAGGCATTTGCTTTCCATTAACAACTGCATAGTCCCGTTTGAGCGCGTATACCGTGCCGGGGCATTGCTGTCAAAATTCCCCGCGCGTGACCTGCGCAAGAAAGGATTCGCTATGTCCATTCGTATTATTACCGATTCCGCAAGCGATATGTCGCCGGCTGAGCACCCCGCTTTGCGTGTTCTGCCGCTGTCCGTTACCTTTGGTACCGATGTGTACATGGATGGCGTCGACATCGATCACCAGCGCTTTTACGAGATGCTCGTGGAGCGCGATGAGCTGCCCAAGACCGGTCAGGTCAACCCGTACGCGTTTTCACAGGCGATTGCCGAGACGCGTGAGGCCGGCGACGAGGCAGTGATTATTACCGTGGGCGCCAAGCTTTCGGGCACCAATCAGAGTGCCCGTACCGCACTTGCCGAGGCGCCGGGCGGCGACGTGTTCGTGGTAGACAGCAATAACGTCACCCTGGGCGAACGTGTCCTGGTCGAGTATGCGCTGCGCTTGGTGGACGAGGGCCGTAGTGCGGCCCAAATCGCGGCGGCCGTAGAGGCCGTCCGTGACCGCGTGGTCGTCATCGGCCTGCTCGAGACGCTGGAGTACTTGGTGCGCGGCGGTCGCCTGTCTGCCGCTGCGGGCGCTGTGGGCACGCTGCTCAACGTGAAGCCCGTAGTGGCCGCCGAGGACGGCCTGATTGTGCAGCTGGGCAAGGCTCGTGGCTCCAAGAACGGCCGTAACCTGCTCAACCAGAAGGTCGAAAAGGCGGGCGGCGTCGACTTTTCCATGCCGCTGGCACTGGGCTATACGGGCCTTTCGGACGCTGTGCTCAAGAAGTACATCGAGGACAGCGCCGCGCTGTGGGCTGGACACACCGAGAACGAGCTGCCCATCCACACCATTGGCGCCACCATCGGCACCCACGTGGGCCCCGGCGCCGTAGCCGTAGCCTTCTTCCGCCCCGCCAACTAGCTTTCCGGTCAAAACCACCACAAAGGGGACAGGTACCTTTGTGGTGGTTTATGCTTTTCAGGGTGGAAGGGAGCGATCGATGGC
Organism: Collinsella aerofaciens; assembly: GCF_963360655.1. Lineage (NCBI taxonomy): Bacteria > Bacillati > Actinomycetota > Coriobacteriia > Coriobacteriales > Coriobacteriaceae > Collinsella > Collinsella aerofaciens. Next base: position 250,576 of record NZ_OY725717.1, on the reverse strand, counting down.
GTCTGAGGGCTTTTTTGAGCGGGTGTACGAGGTGGTCGAGCAGATTCCCGAGGGGATGGTCGCTACGTACGGTCAGGTGGCGCTGCTCGCCGGTCGTCCGCGGAGCGCGCGCTATGTGGGCTATGCGCTGCACAGCAACCCGCGCCCTGGCCAAATTCCCTGTCATCGCGTGGTGTTTGCCGACGGCCGTATCTGTGAGGGCTTTGCCTTTGGCGGCCCCGATGCTCAGCGTGAGCTCTTGATGGGGGAGGGCGTGACGTTTGCCGATCCCATGCACGTCGATCTGGGCGCCTGTCGCTGGCCTGCCGGGCTCTAGCGGTTCTTCCGTGGCGAAAACCACCACAAAGGCGCCTGTCCCCTTTGTGGTGGTTTTACACTGTAGGTTTACCAGAGCTAACTTATGGAGAAGGTGTGGCGGCGTACTTTGCCGTCAGAAAGTAAACCACGGTGAACTATATTGGTTTCAGCAAGGGAGCAGGCAATAGGCGATGAAAAAGCCTGCCCTGTTGAGTTTGATTCGCATCCCTCCCCTCTGTGCGATTCAACGGTGTACTTCGGGAACAGGCCCGCTGGCAGCTAACTGCCGGCGGGCCTGTTCCTGTTTGTCGAGGGGGTGCGATGGACGGAGCCGAAGCGGTCCGGCTCCAAAAAAGGCGGACGCCGCAGCGCCCGCCCTAAAGCAATCGAAAGCTCAAGCCAGTAGATCGGTCTAGTACACCATGCCCATGGCGTCCTGAACCTCTGCCAGGGTCTGATCGGCGATCTCGTTGGCGCGACGGTTGCCCTCGTGCAGGACGTCCTTCACATAGTCCAGATCGTTCTCGTAGCGCTGGCGACGCTCGCGGATCGGTGCGAAGTACTCGTTGACGGCCTCGGTCACGTACTTCTTGAGCTGGCCGGAGCCGCCCATGCCGATCTCCTCGGCAATCTCGACCTCGGAGCGACCGGTGCAGATGGCGGCTGTCGAAAGCAGGCCGGACACGCCGGGGCGGTTTTCGGGGTCGAACGTGATCATGCGCTCGGAGTCGGTCTGGCTCTTCTTGATGCGTTTGGCCGTCTCCTCGGCGGTCATCGAGATATTGATGGCGTTGCCGTAGCTCTTGCTCATCTTGCGACCGTCAAGGCCGGGAAGCAGCGGGGTCTCGGACAGCAATGCGTCGACCTCGGGAAATACCTTGCCGTAGCGGTTGTTAAAGCGGCGGGCGATGGTGCGGGTGAGCTCGATGTGCGGCAGCTGGTCGCGACCGACGGGCACGACGTTGCCCTTGCAGAACAGAATGTCGCAGGCCTGGTGCACCGGGTAGGTGAGCAGAAGACCGGTGAGCTCGTGGCCCGAGGCCTCCATCTCGGCCTTGACGGTGGGGTTGCGCGCCAGCTCGGCCTCGGACACCAGCGACAGGAACGGCAGCATGAGCTGGTTTGCTGCGGGCACGGCGGAGTGCGCGTAGATCATGGTCTTGTCGGGGTCGATACCGCAGGCAAGGTAGTCCATGACCATGTTGTACACGTTGTCCTGGATGTGCTCGGTCGTGTCGCGGTCGGTGATGACCTGGTAGTCGGCGATGAGCACGTTGGTCTTGGCGCCCATGTTCTGCAGCTCAACGCGGCCCTTGAGGGTGCCAAAGTAGTGGCCCAGGTGCAGGCGGCCGGTGGGGCGGTCGCCGGTGAGCATGGTGAACTTCTCGGGCGTCTTGGCCAGGCCCTCGCGAATGGCGTTGCTCTTTTGCAGCGCGACTTCGTAGCTGTTCTCGTTTGGCATGATTGCTCCTAACGTATGTTCATGGGTCAAGATGATAACGCGTTTATTGGAGGGGTGGTGCGTAAGTAGGCGAGGGGCGGGAGAGGGGCGCGCGTGGTGCGGCATGTGCGATGGGTGCGGCGCGGCCGCGCTTGGCAAACGGTGCCTTGGCACATCCTCGGCAGCTTGCCCTAGAGCTTGTGGTGGCGCTCTTCTTTGCGCTCCTCGGCTGCCTGCTCCTCCTGCTTAAAAGCGGGGTCGTCGGGGGTGACCAGCTCGTCCTCGTGCGTGCGCTTGTTGTAATGGTGGCGCAGTACGGGCTCAAACAGATGTAGATGCTTGGCAAAGGCCGCCGAGCCAATGGCGAGCACGGTAAAGATGAGCACGCGCATGGGCACCTCGACCTGGTTAATCGCGGCGGCGCCGGCCGAAAGCATAATGCACCAGGCATAGATGAGCAGCACAGCCTGTTTTTGGTTGTAGCCTTCTTGGATCAGGCGGTGGTGGATGTGGCCTTTGTCGGCCTGCCCGATGCTAATGTGGGCGCGCTTGCGGCGCACAATGGCGCTAAACGTGTCGATGATGGGCACGCCGGCAACGATGAGCGGGATGATGAGCGAGGTGAGCGCGGCGGTGCGGCTCACGTTGAGCAGCGAGATGGAGCCCAGCGCAAAGCCCAGAAGCAGCGACCCCGAGTCGCCCAAGAAGATGCTTGCGGGGTTGAAGTTGTAGCGCAAAAAGGCCAGACAGGCGCCAAAGAGCGCAATGGAGAGCGCGGCGGCGTCGATGCGGCCCGAGAGAACGGCCATCGAAAACATGGTGAACGACGCGATGCCGCAGATACCCGTCGCCAGGCCGTCAAGGCCGTCGATGAGGTTAATGATGTTGGTGAATGCCACCAGATAGATCACGGTGATGGGGTAGGCGAGCCATCCGAGCATGATTTCGCCGGGGGCAAACGGGTTGACGATGACGCCGATTTTTAGGCCGCCCATGCAGGCGATAAGCGCGGCGAGGACCTGTCCGGCCAGCTTTTGCTTGGGCTTGAGCTGGAAGACGTCGTCGATAGCGCCGGTCGCAAAGATGACGGTAAAGGAGAGCGCCAGCATGGGATAGCTAATGTGAAGGCGCGGGTGCGGCACCAAAACGGGCGGCCAGCCCAGGTACCAGGTGCCTAGGATTTGCACAATGCAGGCAACGACCAGGCCCAAAAACACCGCCGTTCCGCCCAAACGCGGGATGGGCTTGGTGTTGATGCGGCGCTTAGAAGGATAGTCGACGGCATCGAGCTTAATTGCCAAGCGCTTGACCAGGGGCACCGCGAGGAAGGTCGTGATAAAGGCCGCCGCTGCCACGCATAGGTACGGTATGTAGCTCGGGGATGAAGCCATGAATCTAAAAACCGCCAAGCGTCGAAGGAAAAGGTCAAAGGTTGCTACGCGGAAATGGCATAGCTGTCCCATGATACTCGACCGAGGGGGGTGCGGAGGTTTGCACCGTGCGATTATCACGCGCATACCAGATATTGGGATGTTGTCGATGGCTTGTCGGGATGCCGGCGGGGATCCATATGGACTGTAATGGTGATTTTCGGCAAAAGAAAACCACCCCCCACGTTACGAAAATGAACCCACCTAAAACAGGTGGGTGCCCTCATCGACTGTTCCAGCGTCCTTAACAACGAAGGATACCTGTACTAGGTACGACTGTGTGGGCTCCCTAAATAAACGCGACGGTTCACCCAGTTGCTCCGCGGGGGGCGGAATACCTACATCATAAAGCGGCACTTTATCGATTCCAGTCTTGACATTACAAAAATCGTGTCGGACGATTACGGCGCCTTAGGGACGGAGCCGTCTACCCGGTCTGGCCCTTTACGTTTGAGCTGCTGAATCGTTGTTTTGGAGCATTTTTTTATGCCGATGTCGTTGACCGAACTTTTTTCGCCCGCCTGCCATTTGTGTCCGCGCCGTTGCGGTGCGGCGCGCGATGAGGGCGCGCACGGCGTCTGCGGTGCTAACGACACGCTCAAGGTGGCCCGCGCCGCGCTTCATATGTGGGAGGAGCCGCCCATCTCGGGCGAGGCCGGCTCGGGCACGATTTTCTTTAGCGGTTGCTCGCTCAAATGCGTCTACTGCCAAAACCACGAGATCTCGACGGGCAATTTCGGTCTTGAGATTACGCCCCAGCGTTTGGTCGAGATTATGCTGGAGCTGCAGGACCAGGGTGCCAACAACATCAACCTGGTGACGGCGACGCATTATGCTCACCTGCTGCCGTCCGCGATTGCCGCAGCGCGGGAGCGCGGGCTGGACATCCCGATCGTCTACAACACGAGCGGCTATGAGCGGGCGAGTGCCGTGGCTGCGCTCGGCGATCTGGTCGATGTGTGGCTTACGGACTTTAAATATGCCGATGCCGAGCTTGCGCAGTCGCTCTCTCATATTCAGGACTACCCGCGTGTGGCCGTGTCGGGCCTGGCTCAGATGTCGCGCGAGATTGAGCGCCGCGGGGGAGAGCTGGTGGACGAGGACGGGCTCATGAAGCGCGGCATCATCGTGCGTCATCTGGTGCTGCCGGGTCATGCGGACGATTCGTGTCGCGTGCTGGATCTGGTGTGGCAGACGGTGGGCGACGTGCCGATCTCGGTCATGAACCAGTACACGCCCAATGCGCTCATGCGCGAGCAGGGCGGCGAGTTGGCACGCGCCGTGACGCGCGAGGAGTACGAGCAGGTGCTCGACCATGCCGACGACCTGGGCTTTACGACGATGTTCTGGCAAGAAGGCGGCGCGGTAGACGAGAGCTTTACCCCGGCGTTCGACACCACCGGCGTTCTTACTAGTGCCCAAACCAGCTAATTTGAGACGGGGCTTTTTGAGTAGTCTTTTTGGGACGGGGCTATTTTAGCTACCCCTGCCGCTGTTCGGCCAAATCGTTCGCGTTGCCTGTCGGGGCAGCTAAAATAGCCCCGTCCCAAAAAGACTACTCCCGGTGGGGTCGAGCCGGCGTTCGCAAAGTAGTCAAAAAAGCCCCGTCCCAAAAAGACTGGGTATTGGGCGTTGACAGTTGGCGAGCCGTAGGTAAAATATCAACTTGTCTTGGGGACGTAGCTCAGTTGGGAGAGCGCTGCCGTCGCATGGCAGAGGCCGAGGGTTCGACTCCCTTCGTCTCCACCCTTGGATTTGATAAGCCGTCGACATTGTGTCGGCGGCTTTTTTTAAAAAGAAAGGGCAATACCATGGCCGAGCTTGAGTCCCAACCACTGTCTGCCGAGGAGCGCGCCGAGTTGGAAGAGCTCCGCGCCGAGAAGGCTCGTCGCGAGGCCCAGGAAGAGGCGCGCCGCGAGCGTGAGGAGCTGGCCGCCCTGCGTGCCGAGCGCGAGAAGGCCGAGGAGGCCGCTGCGAACGCCGCATCCGCACCGGCGCCCGCGCCCGCACCCAAGCCCGCCGCCGCGAAGCCTGCGCCCGCCGCACCCAAACCTCAGCCCAAAAAAGCCGCTCACCCCAAGCCCGCCGAGCCCAAACCGAGCCGTGACGAGATGACCTTTGCCCAGCGCATGGTCACCTCCAAGGAGCCTACGGGCGAGAATGAGATCCCCGGCATGGCTCCGGCTCAAAAAATCATCATCGTGCTCGCCCTCATCGCGTTTATCGTCTTTATGGTTTACACGATCACGGGCAGCATGGGCCTGTACTAACCTGTTCGCGCCGGGCTCCATGCCCGCACGCCCGCCTCGCCAACCATCAACCTCTGCACAACACATCCGAAAGGTCGCCCCATGGCTTTGACCGACATCTCGCATCCCACCGACATCGCAATGCTCACCGATCTGTACGAACTCACTATGGCCCAGGGCCTGTGGGAGAGCGGCAAGGCCAATGAGCAGGGTTGTTTTACGGCGTTTTACCGTGACCATCCCTTTGGCAGCGCGTATGCCGTCATGTGTGGCACCGCCGAGCTGCCCGAGCTGGTCGAGAACCTGCGCTATACGCCCGAGGACATCGACTACCTCGCTTCGCTCCAGGCTCCGGCCGGCGGCGCGATGTTCAAGCCTGCATTCCTCGACTACCTGCGCAACTTCCGTGCGCACGTGAACATTGACGCCGTGCCCGAGGGCGAGCTCGTGTTTCCGCGCGAGCCCATGGTGCGCGTCACCGGCCCGTCGCTGGAGTGCCAGCTGCTCGAGACCGCGCTGCTCAACATCGTCGGCTTCCAGACGCTCGTCGCCACCAAGACGGCGCGCGTGGTGCTGGCCGCCGATGGTCGCCCCGTCGCCGAGTTTGGCCTGCGTCGCGCCCAGGGTCCCGATGGCGGCCTGGCTGTTGCGCGCGCGAGCTACGTGGCCGGCTGCTCGTCCACGTCTAACGTGCTTGCCGGGCGCCGCTACGGCATCCCCGTCTTTGGCACACACGCGCACAGCTGGGTGATGAGCTTCGATTCCGAGCTTGAGGCCTTCCGTGCGTTTGCCAAGTCGAGCCCCAAGAACTGTACGCTGCTCATTGACACCTACGACGTGCGCGAGGGCTGCGAGCATGCCATTACGGTTGCCAAGGAGATGGAGGCGGCGGGCGAGCGCCTGTCGGCTATTCGCATTGACTCAGGCGACCTGGCTAAGTTGTCCAAGTATGTCCGCGGCCGTTTTGACGCCGAGGGCCTGCCCTATGTGGGGATTTCGGTCTCCAACGACCTGGACGAGTACACGATCCAGTCGCTGCTCGACCAGGGCGCGCCCATCGATAGCTTTGGCGTTGGCACCAAGCTCGCGACCTGCTACGATCAGCCAGCGCTGGGCGGCGTGTACAAGCTTTCGGCCCGCCGCGCGAGCGAGACGGACCCGTGGACGCCGGTGGTGAAGCTCTCCGAGCAGCCCTACAAGCGCACGATTCCCGGCGTGCAGCGCGTGCGCCGTTATTACGATGGCTTTGGCGGCCCGGTCTGCGACATGATCTATGACGAGGATCATCTGGCGGGGGAGGGCGCCGCGCGCGGCAATACCCTTGTGGCCGTGAACGATGCCGCCCTGGTGACCGATGTGTCCGAGCTTGAGTATCGCGAGCTGCTGGTGCCGATCGTACGCGATGGCAGTGCGGTAGCCCCGCGCGAGAGCATCGAGGACGCACGCGAGCGCTGTGCTTGGGCAATCGATCATCTGGACGCGGCTTTCAAGCGCTTCCTGTATCCGCAGACCTACGTGGTGGGCATGGAACAGGGCTTGGCCCAGGTGCGCGACGAACTCGTGCGCAAGAACATGGCCGCGGCTTCGGCCTTCCCCTGGGCAAAATGATCCGAAGGGGATGGAGGAAAACGGATCATATTCTCGCTCACCCGTTCGTCCGCTCGCTCAACATTCGATTGGTTTGACGTATGACGACTTCTCATAAAACGATGGTGGTAAAGATCGGCTCGTCCACGGTGGTGGGTGCCGACGGTAAGGTCAACCGTGCGTTTATCGGTGACCTGGCCGATCAGGCCGCGGCCCTGCGCAAGCTCGGCTGGCGCTTGGTCGTGGTGAGCTCCGGCGCCATTGCCTGTGGCTATCCCGTTCTGGGTTTCGACCGCAAACCGGTCGGTGACCTGCCGAGCCTGCAGGCCTGCGCCTCGGCCGGTCAGTGCATCATCTCGTCGGCCTACGACGAGGAGTTCCATGCGCGTGACCTACTCACCTCGCTCGTGCTGCTCACGCGCCACGACACGGCGCGCCGTACGTCCTACCTGCACGCGCGCGACGCTTTGCTGCGCCTGGTGGAGCTGGGCGTGGTGCCGGTCGTCAACGAAAACGACACCGTCACCGTCGACGAGATCAAGTTCGGCGACAACGATACACTCGCGGCCCTCGTGAGCTGCTTGGTTTCGGCGGACCTGTGCGTGACGCTTTCGGACATCGACGGCCTCTACACCGCCAATCCGCATGAGGATCCGACGGCCGAGTTTGTCCCGGTCGTGCATAAGATCGATGCCAAGATCATTGCCTCGGCGGGTGATTCTTCCACATCGGTGGGTACGGGCGGCATGATCACCAAGATTCGCGCGAGCCGCATTTTGATGACGGCCGGCATTCAGAGCGTGATTTGCTCGGGCGAGGAGCCCGATGCGCTCGTGCGCCTGGCCCGCGGCGAGAGCGTGGGCACGCTGTTCGATCCGCCGGCGGAGCGTCTGGACATCGCGCCCCGCAAGCTGTGGATCGCGCTGGGCGACAAGGCACATGGGTCGGTGACGGTTGATGATGGTGCTGCGAAGGCGCTGGTTAGCCGTGGCTCTTCCTTGCTTGCGGTGGGTATTCGCGAGGTCGATGGCCAGTTTGCCGAGGGCGATGTGCTCGATGTGTGCGATCCGAGCGGTATGGTCGTCGCCCGCGGTATCGCCGAGGCCGATTCGGACGTGCTGGAACTTGCTGCCGGTCGCCGCCAGGACCAGATCGCCAGCAACCGCCTGCTCGCTAACCTGGCCGAGAAGCCGGCGATTCATCGAGATAATCTGATTGTATTTGCTTAACCAATTGACGCTGCAAACGCTCCTAAGCGGCAATCTGACGTTCAATCGTCGGGCATGACCAAAAGGTCAATGCCCTCCTCTTTCACGTCACCTTGCTCGCTTAGGGGCGTTTTCGCTTTCCGTCCTCTACCTGCGGCATCGTCGTTGTCGGTACTTATTCGGCACTTGGGGACGTTCCTTTTGTGCCGGCACTTGGGGACACTCCTTTGCTAGAAGATCCGGCGCAGGTCTCCGCGGTTGAGGGCTTCGTCGAAGAGGTACTTGAATACCACGCTGCCGTGCAGGCCGTCGTGCTCGAACTCGTTGGTCACCCAGGCATGCGAGTTGCCCACGCGGCTGAGCGTATCGAGCTGCAGGCCCGAATCCACGTACATGTCGTCGAAATACACCGCGGCCTGGAGCGGAACTTCGTTGCAGGCCAGGCGCTGCGGGTCGTAGATCTTGTCCCAGCTGGTGTCTTCCATCAGCAGGTCCATGGCGGGCTTAAACGGCTTAAGCTCGGGCATCTGCTCAAACATCCACGGGAACATGGCCTCGCCGGTAAACATGAGCGGGCGTGCGAGCGTGTCGAACTCGGCGCGGTGCGCCTTCTCTTCAGCCGCGGCCCAGCCAATGGGCATAGTGTCGCCGTCGGCGTATATGAACTCCTGCAGCGTCCAGTACAGCGGATTCGTGCGCGTGTTGGTGCGCTCGAAGGCGCGCATCAAAAAGCTGTCGGATACCGAGGAGCCGCAGGTCAGCGTGCCGTCGCCGTCAACAAAAGCGTGATCGATAATCCAATGCATGCGCTCAAAGCTCGGCTTCATGCCAAAGTCGCTGCCCATGAGCTGTAGGCGCTCGACCGTCATCGGCGAGCCGTCGGGCAGCACGGGCTTCTGTGCTTCGAGCGCATCGGCCAGGGCTGCCACGCGCTCGACGTCGGCGGGGTAGCGGTCGTAATACTGCTGCGTCTTGGCGGCCATGCGCGGGAAGGTGTGCGCGTAGACCTCGCTGGCGCTCGCCGGCACGTGGGGGATGCCGCCGCAGGTAAAGCTCGCCGCCACGCCCTCGGGGAAGAGCGACAGATAGCTCAGCGTCAAAAAGCCGCCGTAGCTTTGGCCGAGCGTGACCCACGGCTTGCCTCCAAAGCCCACTAGGCGCAGGTACTCAAAATCGCGCACGATGGAGCTGGCGAGGTGGCGCTTGAGGAAGTCCGCCTGCGAGCGTGCTGTATCGGCGCCGGCGGCCGTTGCGCGATCACCCAGTGCCTTGATCGTGCGTCCGTCCACGCAGCTGCTGCGTCCGGTGCCGCGCTGGTCGGGAAGGACCACGCGGAAGTGCTTGACGGCCTCCTCGATCCAGCCGTCGCTTGTGGGCGACAGCGGACGCGGGCTCTCGCCGCCGGGGCCGCCCTGCAAAAACAGGAGCAGTGGCAGATCGTCGTTGATGCGGTCGGGCGCGCAAACCACGCGGTAGAAGAGCTTGATGCTCTCGGGCGCGCCGGCGATGGGTGCCGGCATAGCGCCGCGGCGCATGGTGCTGCCGACGGCCAGGAGCATCGGCTCCAGGCCGCGCCAGTCAAGGGGGACGTCGATGCTGTGATCCTCGACGTAAAGGCCGGGGACGTGGTACGAAGTGATGAGGGCCATGTGAGTCTTCCGTTCGTTGCGGTGTTTCGGGTTGACCAATTCTACCGCCGCGGGCGAGGCCATGCACAAATCGGCTACCATGGTTGCAAACTTCTAGGAGAAAGGGCCGCCCATGTCGGTCGATATAGCCACGTATGTCCACGATCTTGCCGTTGCCGCCAAGGCAGCGTCGGCCTCGCTTGCCACGGCGAGCGATGAGCAGCGCCAGGAGGCCGTGCGCGCCATGGCCGCAGCACTGCGCAACGGTGTCGACTCCATCGTCGCCGCCAACGAGCTCGACATGTCCGCCGCGCGCGATGCGGGCACTTCGGCCGGACTGCTCGATCGCCTGCTGCTGACGCCTGAGCGCGTCGAGGGCATGGCCGCCGGCCTGGAAAAGCTCGCCGAGCTGCCCGATCCCGTGGGCCGCGTGCTCGACCACCGCGTGCTTGCAAGCGGCGTGGACCTGACCCGTGTGAGTGTTCCGCTGGGCCTGGTCGCTATGGTCTACGAGGCGCGCCCCAACGTGACGGCCGACGCCGCAGGCATCTGCATCCGTACCGGCAACGCCTGCATTCTGCGCGGCGGCTCGCTGGCCTATCACTCGTGTGCCATGATCGCCGAGCTGCTGGCCGATGCGCTCGAGGCCAAGGGCTTCCCGCGCGAGGCCGTGTCGATGATCGAGTCCACCGACCGCGAGGCCACTGGCGAGCTCATGAAGCTCCGCGGCATTGTCGACGTACTCATTCCGCGCGGCGGTGCAGGCCTGATCCAGCGCTGCGTGCGCGAGTCGCTTGTGCCGGTGATCGAGACGGGCACTGGCAACTGCCACATCTACGTGCATGAATCCGCCGACTTTGATAAGGCGCTCAACATTATCGTTAATGCCAAGACCCAGCGCGTAGGCGTGTGCAATGCCGCCGAGTCGCTGCTGGTCGACCGTGCCGTGGCAGATTCGTTTTTGCCGGCGGTCGTTGCCGTGCTGCACGACCACGGCGTGCTCATTCACGGCGACGAGGCCACGTGCGCCGCATGTGCCGACGCTGGGCTTGCCGAGGGCGACAACTACGTCGCCGCGACTGAGGAGGACTGGGGTCGCGAGTACCTGGCTCTCGAGATGAGCGTGAAGGTCGTGGCAAACGAGGACGAGGCCATCGCACACATCAACCGCTACGGCACGATGCACTCCGAGGCCATCGTTGCCGAGGACACGGATGCTTGCGAGTGCTTCCTGGATGCGGTCGATGCCTCGGCCGTGTACGCCAACGCCAGCACGCGCTTCACCGACGGCGGCGAGTTTGGCCTGGGCGCCGAGATCGGCATCTCGACCCAAAAACTCCACGCCCGTGGCCCCTTTGCCGCCGAGGCCCTCACCACCTACAAATACAAGCTCCGCGGCACCGGCCAGGTCCGCCCCTAACGCCCGCGCAAACAAAAACCACCACAAAGGTGCCTGTCCCCTTTGGGCTTATAGGACAAAATGTGTGTCCCGATAGAACATCCGTTTCTATCCATTAATCAAGCCAGAACGGGTACGGGTCCCTGTGGTGGAGGTCCTCCCACACGGCCCTGTCGCCCCACTCCGGCCCTCCGTCCTCGCGCGACGGCGAGGCGGAGTAGACGCTGAACAGGAAGTCGATGTCCGCGTCGGTCGGCATCGCGGCGAGCTTCTCGCGCGCCGTCCTCGCGTCCCCCGAGTGCGCGTGGCACCACCAGAACACCGCCTTCACGCGCTTGACCGACGTCAGCCCCCGGTGGTTGCGCAGGACGGCCCTCAGCTGCGAGTTCACCCCTCCCTCGATCATGTTGTTGGTCGACGGCAGCGGGCCGGCCTTGGCTAGGGCGGGGTCGAGGTAGGTGAACAGCGTCCCCGCCGACACCAGCGACGACAGCGACGAGCGCGCCCGCCTCAGCCTCTCGTGGGTGTAGACCCTCCTGCCGTCCACCACGGTCCTGTCCTCCAGGAAGTCGGCCCAGAACCCGCACCAGTCGAGGTAGCGCTCGACCCAGAGCTCGGCCTGGTGCAGCGTCTCGATGCCCATGAGGTCGCGCGCGATGAGGTAGAGCTCGCGCCCCGCCTGGAGCTTCGGCCGCGTCGTCGTGTAGCGCTTGACCTGCGAGAAGGCGTGGAAGGTGCACCTCTGGACCCTGGTGCGCGGCCAGGTCTCGCGCACGGCCTTGGCGAACCCGCTCCCGCCGTCGGTGACGACCACCTCGGGCGCCGGGATCGGCGACATGAGGGCCGACCACGCCCTCGAGTTCTCCGACCTCGCCATGTACCAGGAGACCACCCTCTCGCCGCTGCAGCATATGAGCACGACGAGGTCGCGCGCGACCCAGATCCCGTCGACGTGGAGCACGCGGTGCAGCTCGCCGTCGGGGACGGGCATCGGCCAGACCTCCCAGAACTCGGCCGTCCTGCGCCTGAAGGACCGCCCGCCGCCCGGCATCGCCGCCTGGGAGTCCTTGGAGAGGAGCCACCCGAGGAACTCGTCCAGCCTCGTCGCCGTGTCGTCGTACCTCACCGTCGTCGACGCGCCGCAGGCCGTGCACCTCCACCGCTGGGACCCCGATGAGGTCCTGCCGTTGCGCTTGGTCCGACCGCCGCAGTAGGGGCAATAAACGGCCTTCATGGGCACCTCTTCCGAAAGGATATTTAACGGTTCCGGAAAAGGTTATCTACCTGCGGGAACGATAGGCAACCGGACACACATTCTGTCCGAGCGGTTAAAAGCGGGCACGGAATTTAAACGGCTGAAAAAGGGGCATCGACCTGCGCCGATGCCCCCAACGTGGACACACATTTTGTCCTATAAGCCCCCTTTGTGGTGGTTTTAGGTGGCGTTGACGGTTAGGCCTGGAAGGTATCTCGGTCGGGGGCGAAGGACTGCATGGCCGCGATGGTGCGGTCAAAGAGCTCGGGGAGCTCCCAGCCCAACATCTCAGCGCCCTGCGAAATCACGTCGCGCGAGCAGCCGGCGGCAAAGCGTTTGTCCTTGAACTTCTTCTTGAGCGACTTAGTCGTAAAGTCCATAACGCTCTTGCTCGGGCGCATGATGACGGCAGCGCCGATCAGGCCGGTGAGCTCATCGCAGGCAAACAGGATCTTTTCCATCTGCAGCTCGGGCTTGGGCAGTGAGGTGTTGAAGTCCGACGTGTGCGTCTGGATGGCGCGAATGAGCTCGGGAGACGCACCTTCGCCCTCAAGAATCTCGGCAGCATAGATGGTGTGGTTAATGGGGTCGTCCTCATGCTCCTCCCAATCCAGGTCGTGCAGCAGACCGACGATGCCCCAAAACTCCTCGTTCTCGGGGTCGAACTCGCGCGCAAAGTAGCGCATAGTGCCCTCGACCGTCTCGCCATGGGTGATATGGAACGGGTCCTTGTTGTGCTCATTGAGCAGTTCGAACGCGCGGTCGCGGGTGATTCCGGCGGTAAGCGGCTCTGCCATAAGAGACTCCTTGTGCTCGTGGGTATCGATAAGAATGAATACTACTAGAACAAGAAAACCACCACAAAGGTGCCTGTTCCCTTTGTGGTGGTTTTTGGCGCGGATGGGTTAGTTGAGGGCGGCTTGGGCTAGGCGGGCTTCGGCGGCCTCCTCGGTGACGCCAAGGGCCACGGCGAACTCCTCGATGGAGCGGCGTTTGGCCTCCTTGAGTACGCGCATGTAGTAGGAGCTGGGTTTTTTATCAGCTTCCTCGGCCTGGCGAATGCGGTGCATCATGGTCTTTGCCACGCGGACCGTCTCGGGCGCGCCCAGCTTGAGCTGCTGCTTAAAGTGTGTCTCCTCAAGCGAGCTGTTGCGCTCGGTAAAGGTGTCGCACTCCAGCTCGTCATAGTGGCTCAGCAGGTGCTCGGCATCTTGCTGAGAGATGGCGGCGTGCAGACGGTCGGCCTGCGCCACGGGGTACATGAGGATCGTCTGCGCATGTCCCTGCTTGGTCTCGAGCAGCAGCATGGGCTGCGGTGTGTCGTCCCTAAAACCGACGACGGTGCAGACTCCCTGGCCCGGATGAATGACGTGTTGACCGATTGAGAACATGCTACCTCCAACTTATACGAATTTACGTATGTCTAGAATAACACGCTGACGTGCGCAAACCCGTACTTTATGCAGGAAAAGCACACAACTCTGATAGGTAAGAGTATTCGATAACAGACGCAGCTCATTCACACCTTTATGCATTTTCAACGCCTGCATAATCTGCAGGCAGACCGGCATCTTTGAGTGACTCCATACAAGCTGTAGTCATTTTTGTGCATATGCAATATCTATTAGCTTTACCCTGCGACAGTGCCCGTCGCTTGTGATAGAGTGCTACAAACTCTGGCTTTTGCCCTACGAGTGACCAAGAGCTCGGGGGCTTTAACACAAGGAGGATCTATGCCCGAGAAGATTGAAGAGCTGGTACGCGCTGCGCTTGCTGCGGCCCAGGAGGCCGGCGACCTTTCCGCATTTGAACTTGACGATTGCGCTATCGAGCGACCGGCTGACACTTCTCATGGCGAGTGGACCTCTACCATGGCCCTGAAGTCCGCCAAGCTGGCCCACTGCGCCCCGCGCAAGATCGCCGAGGCCATCGTTGCCCATATGCCCGAGGACCCCGCGATCGAGAAGGTCGAGATCGCAGGCCCTGGCTTCATCAACTTCTACCTCTCCGTTGCCGTCAAGAATGCCATCTTTGGCGAGGCTCGCGAGAAGGGTATGGACTTCGCTAAGTCCAACGTCGGTGGTGGCCTGAAGACCCAGGTCGAGTTCGTTTCCGCCAACCCCGTCGGCCCCATGCACATCGGCCACGGCCGCTGGGCCGCGCTGGGCGACTCGCTCTGCCGCGTTATGGATCACGCCGGTTACGACATCCAGCGTGAGTTCTACATCAACGACCACGGCTCTCAGATGAACACCTTCGGCAACTCCATCAGCACGCGCTATATGCAGCTTGCCGACATCATCGCCAAGCAGGGCGTGGATATCGACGAGGCTCACAAGCTGCTGATCGCCGACCGCGACGCCTTTGTTGCCGACGAGAACGACGAGCATCCCGAGACCCATCCGTATCAGGACAACTTTGCCGAGACCCTGGGCAAGGACTCCTACGGCGGCGACTACATCATCGACGAGGCCGCCGAGTTCTGGCGCACCGACGGCGATAAGTGGGTCAACGCCGATCCGCAGGAGCGCATGGAGAGCTTCCGCGAGCGCGGCTATGTAAAGATGGTCGACAACATGCGCGACCTTTGCCATGCCGTTAACTGCGACTTCGATCGTTGGTTCTCCGAGCGCTCGCTGTATGTGAAGGACACCGAGGGCGAGACCGCCGGCACCTCCGCCGTCGACCGCGCTTTTGAGAAGCTCGACAAGATGGGCTATCTCTACACCAAGGACGGCGCCCTGTGGTTCCGCTCCACCGACCTGGGCGATGACAAGGACCGCGTTCTGATCAAGTCCGACGGCGAGTACACCTACTTCGCCTCCGACGTCGCCTATCACTGGGATAAGTTCCAGCGCGTCGACCACGTCATCGACATCTGGGGCGCCGACCACCACGGCTACATCGAGCGCGTCCGCTGCGTCTGCGACGCTCTTGGCTATCCCGGCAAGTTTGAGGTTCTGCTGGGCCAGCTCGTCAACCTGCTGCGTAACGGCAAGCCCGTCCGTATGTCCAAGCGCAAGGGCACCATGGTGACCCTGCAGGAGCTTGTCGACGAGGTCGGCTCCGATGCCGCTCGCTACACGCTCATCTCCAAGAGCTCCAACCAGATGGTCGACTTCGATATTGAGGCCGTTAAGAAGCGCGATAACTCCAACCCGGTCTATTACGTGCAGTATGCTCACGCCCGCGTGTGCTCCATCCTGCGCCGTGCCGCCGACGTTACGCCCGAGCAGGCTGACGAGATGGGCATGAAGGCCGTCGCCGCCAAGGCCATCGGTGAGAACGTCGATTACTCGCTGCTGACCGACCCGACCGAGCTCGCCCTTTCGCGTAAGCTCAACGAGCTCACCGACCTGATTGCCAGCTGCGCTCGCGACCGCGCCCCGTTCCGTCTGACGCACTTTGCTGAGGAACTCGCCGGCGACTTCCACAGCTTCTACGCTGCCTGCCAGGTTCTGCCGAGCGAGGGCCGTCCCGTCGACCCCGAGCTTTCGCGCGCCCGTCTGGCCGCTTGCGACGCCGTTCGCGTGACGCTCGCCCTGGTGCTCACCCTCGTTGGCGTTTCCGCGCCCGAGCAGATGTAAGCTACGGATCATTTGACCGTGTAGGTTCGGCTTTGCTGAGCCCTATAAGCCCGATCTCCATGCGGAGGTCGGGTTTTTTGCGTTTGGTGAGACTATTTGGTTTGCTGGGAAATGCTACCAAATTGCAACTATACCGGTTTACGGGGCTGAATCGCCAACTGGCGACCATGGTGCCAATAGTGAAATTAAACCCGCAGGTAGATGGCTTATTGTTTCTTGATAATGCAGGGTATGGTTGGCTTGCAGCATCCTGGCCCCGTAATCCGGCGTAGTTTTGAAAATTGTCCCTTGGGGACGGAGGAAAACGGATCATTTTTGTCTCGAAGAGGGGTGGCGGGATACCGTCCGTCACGAATTGGGCTCATCTCCTACGTTTGGACGCATATCCCGAACCATGCCGAAAAGTACGATATTAAAACCGCAGGTAGCAGACTCGTTGTTTTTGAAAAAACAAGGGTATGGTCAGGGGCTCGGGGCAAACGTAGCAGATGGGCGCGATTCGTGGCGCGGCTATTCCAGGTGCCACGGCTTCACTCCTCTGGCGCGACATTTCAAGGCGCTTTTGAGGAGGAGTGTCCCTGATGACTGGGCGTTTAAGAACGTCCAATGACTAAGTTGCAGGTGGCGGCGGTTGTGTTACACTAAAGCTGCGTATATGACGCAAATATCTCGATACAGATCAATGATGTCCGTCGGTATTTGACGGAGCTAGACTGTTTAGCCGCCCTGAAGGTTTATGCAGGGAGCATGTGATCACAGGGCTTGAAAAGAAAGTTGAGCAAACACTGTGTCTGATCAACAGCAAGAAAACGAAATAACGACGACGCAAGCCGCTCCCGCTGCACCGGTTGCGTCGGACCAGGTCGCGGCGCCCGCGCAAGCCTCGGCTCCTGAGACGCCTAAGGCTGCTTCGACGCCTACGCCTGTAGCGGCTGAGAAGGCCGTGTCTGCAACTGGTGAGGAGGCTGCTCCGGCAAAGCCCAAGCGTACGCGCCGCGCGGCCAAGCCTGCCGATGACGGCGAGGAGGTCACCAAGCCCAAGCGCCGTACCACGCGCACGACGCGCGCCAAGCGTACCGTTGCAGCTGACTCCTCGGCGCCGATTTCCGATGAGGTCGCGCAGGCACGTGCGTTGGCGCAGATTAGCGAGGCTCAGGTGGTGCGCGCCCGCCGTCGTGCTGCCGAGCGTGAGGCCGCGGCTCTGACCGAGCTTGCAGCTCCGTTTGTGCCCGAGACGCCTGCCGCCACCGAGACCCCTGTCGCCGACCAGCCAACCGAGAAGCCGGTACCGCGCACACGCCGTCGCACGGCTGCTAAGGCCGAGCAGGTTGCCGATCAGGTAACCCCCGAGCTCGCTGAGGCTTCGGTCCGTTCCGCGGCAGGGGAGGGCACATCGCCTGTTGAGCCCGCTGCGCCTGTCGAGGCCAGCGAAGTTCCCGTTGTCGATCCGGCTTTGCGCCCGCACCGTCGCGGTCGCAAGCCCAAGGCTTTCGTCGAGGCCGAGAAGGCCGCAGCCGCAGCCGCCGCCGCTCGGGATGCTGCGGCGACCGCCGAGCCTGCAACCGCTGCCGACGCGCCCGTCCAGGATGCTACGACTTCCGAGGCCGTTTCTGCCGATGTCGAGCCCGCCGACGTCCGTCCTGGTCGCAGCCATCGTACTGCTGCTAAGCGCACGTCCAAGGCCAAGGCTGCCAAGAAGGGTGCGTCCGAGGTTTCCGCCGAGACGACCGCCGATGCATCGACTGATGCCGCCGAGCCCCAAGACGTCGAACAGTCTGCGTCCGAGAAGCCCAAGCGCGGTCGCAAGAAGTCCGCTAAGGCCAAGGCCGTCGAGCAGCATGCCGAGGCCGAGCCGCAGGGCGATTCCAATGCCGAGGCCAGCGATGATGCTTCGGCTAACGAAGACGCCTCCGCAACCGATGGCACCGCCCCCGTCGAGACCGAAGAGAGCGCTCGCCCCAACCGCCGTCAGCACAAGCGCAACGACGAGCGTAATGACCGCAACGAGCGCAAGGACGAGCGTAACAACGATCGCCGCAACCGTCAGCGCGACCGCAAGCAGCGCAATAAGGAGCGCAATGCCGCTCCGACTGAGCCCACGCTTTCGCGCGAGGAGCTCGCGGCCATGAAGGTCGCCGAGCTGCGCGAGAAGGCCAAGGAGTTCGAGATCGAGACGACCGGCAAGAAGAAGGCCGAGCTCGTCGAGGAGATCTACACTACCGCCGCAAAGGCCGAGGGTTTCCGCGATATCAAGGGCATTCTGCAGATTCGCCCAGACAGCTCCGGCATCATCCACGCCCATGGCTACATGAAGTCCAACGACGACGCCTTCGTGCCCGCATACCTCATCCGTTCCGCGCGTCTGCGCACGGGCGATGTCATCGAGGGCTCGCTGCGTCCTTCGCGCGGCGGCGACAAGCGCGCCGGCCTCGCCAAGATCACGACCGTCAACGGCATGGATCCTGAGCAGATTCGCAATCGCCCCAAGTTCGGCGACCTCACCCCGGTCTATCCCAACGAGCCGCTGCGCATGGAGCATGGCAAGGATTCCATTACCGGTCGTGCCATCGACATCGTGTCGCCGATCGGCAAGGGTCAGCGTGGCCTGATTGTGTCCCCGCCTAAGGCCGGCAAGACGACGATCCTCAAGAAAATCTGCCAGTCTATCTCGATTAACAACCCCGAGGTGCACCTCATCTGCCTGCTCGTCGACGAGCGCCCCGAAGAGGTCACCGATATGCAGCGTTCCATCAAGGGCGAGGTTGTGGCGTCGACCTTCGATATGCCCGCCGACAACCACACTCGCGTGGCAGAGCTCGTCATCGAGCGCGCCAAGCGCATCGTGGAACTGGGCGGCGATGTTGTAGTTGTGCTCGACTCCATCACGCGTCTTGCCCGCGCCTACAACTTGGCGGCGCCCGCCTCAGGCCGCATCCTTTCGGGCGGCGTTGATTCGGCGGCACTGTATCCGCCCAAGCGTTTTCTGGGTGCAGCCCGCAATATCGAGAACGGTGGCTCGCTCACCATCCTGGCCTCCGCACTCATCGATACCGGTTCCAAGATGGACGAGGTCATCTTTGAGGAGTTCAAGGGTACCGGCAACATGGAGCTCAAGCTCGACCGCGACCTGGCCGATCGCCGCATTTTCCCGGCCATCGACCCTGTTGCCTCGGGTACGCGCAACGAGGACCTGCTGGTCGACGAGCAGATGCGCCCGTTTGTCTTTGGTCTGCGTCGCATCCTCGCCGGCATGAACAATACCGAGCGCGCGGCCGCATCGTTTATCAAGGGCCTCAAGGGCACCAACACCAACCAGGAGTTCCTGGTGCGTTCGGCCAAAAAGCATAGCGACTACGAGCAGACGTTCTAAGTCGTCAACCGCACGCGGCGTTATTGCCGGCGCGATGAAGGGTCGGGGCTTGCGCCTCGGCCCTTTTTATATCGCCACTCGGCGCCAGTTATCGACCATAAGACTGGCAAGCAGCAGGTTTCCCGTTTCAATCCGACATCGTCGCTTGCAATCGACAGGGCGGTTTCGCATAATAGCTTTTAAGCTTCGCGACGGAAAACGCAGATGAAACGAACCATATACCGTTGCTTTGGGGCATAGCCCCGCTTCATCTTCTCTCGCGCAGCCAACTGAATGATGCGATTTGGGTGCTGGAAGATGGGGAGAGCTCATGGCTTCTTCTGATGCAACACAACGAGCAGTCCTTGCCGGACTTTCGTGCGGGATCGGCCTGGCCGCCCCCGTGGTTATGTATGCCGCGATGCTGCCGTTTTCGTCGGTGAACGAGACGGTCGTGGCGGGTGCGGTTCCCTTCGCCGTGGGCGCGGTGGCGGGCGTGGGTATCTATGCCGCCTCGCTGGGCATCTCCGAGTACCGTGCGCAGCGTGAAGAGCGTCTGTTCCAGCCCGATGCCATGGGCGGTGCTGCCAATCTCAATCAACATCAAAGTGAGTTCAAGACCGCCTCGATTCCGGCTCAGCAGCAGGATGCGACTCCTTACGCTGCGGCTTCTGCTTCTCAGGCTCAGGCGGAGCAGTCTACCTCGGCATACCTTTCCGGCCTGACTGGTGCGTTCCAGCGCCGTCATGCCGATGATGGTGTCCCTACCATCGCTCGAGCCGCAGATGCTATGGACGAGGCCGAGGCTTGGTCCATGATCGACAGTATGCTCGACGACGATTCGCCGGTGAGCTGCGACCCTGCACACTCGCGCGACGTCTATCAAGTCGCCATCGACGAGCTTACCAACGGCGGGCAGACCGGCTCCTTCAATCGTGACGACATCGCCGCCGCGGCGCGCGCCGTGTCGGGCTCCCAGGCCGCCCCTGCGGGCAGCACGGCGGCTTTCGTGGCACTCGTTGCCAACGCGGCAGCCAATAACGCCTACAACGCTACCTCGGGCGACGCGAACGCTTCTGCCGATTATTCGTACGTTGATGAAGCCATTACCGCGGACGAGGAGGCCGTTGCCGCCCGCCGTGCCGCCGAGAGCTCGCTTTGGGGCGCTCCTGCTCAGCAGCAGGCGGCTGAGGCTGCGCCGTACAACGCAAACCTCGCCAGCATGCCTATCATCTCCGGTGCCGCGGACATCGATCTTGACGACCTCGATGAACCTGCAGCCATCACCGCATCGATTGATGCCCAAGATCGCATCGACACCGGCGACCTTCCGGACGCCTCGCTCGAGGTCGATGTCCCCATGGCCGATTACTCGGGCCACGAGGACATGTGGGCCGCCGCCACCGCGATTCTGGATGAGATTGACGAGCCCGCTCCTGTTGCAGTCCCCACTCCCGTCGCTGCCCCTCAGCCTGCTGCTCCCGCCTATGTCGGCCGTCACAGCGCTGTGTTCCCCGAGGATACCGCCCGTATCTCGCGCGAGAGCATCGAGCGGGCCGAGGCTATTGCCGCCGGCATTATGGAAAATCGTCGTCACGAGCGCGTCAATCAGATCCTCGAGGAAGAGATCGAGCGCCTGCAGTCCTCTACCGCCAAGCGTACGGGCCGTGCCTATCTGAGCGTTATCGAGGGCGGTACCGCCAGCTTCGCGCCGCTCCGCGCGGAGGCATAACTTCTGCATGGTTAAGATGAATCGAAAATGGGCGGTCGTGACCTGCCTGATGGCGCTCTTGATCTGGGGCAATTCGCTGGTTCCCGGCTCGGGGTCGGGCTCGCTGAGCCTAACGGTCATGGAAGCTATCCGCGGTTTCCTGCACGGCGTGGGACTTCCATATGAATGGGTGACCAACTTTGTTGTTCGCAAGTGCGCGCATTTTACCGAGTATATGGTGCTCGGCATCCTGGCAACGCACGCTTTTGATTTTGAGGGCCGGCACACCTTTGACGTGCTGCTGCCCACGGCGGTGTTCCTGCTGCTGATTCCCTCGATCGACGAGACGATTCAGCTCTTTGTGCCGGGACGCGCCGGCATGATCACCGATGTGATGATCGACTGCTGTGGAGCGGCAATGGGCGTTGTGCTCCGATATCTCTTACGGTCGCTGATGTACGCCAAAAAGGCCGCCTAGGACGTATTGTTTGGTCCTAGGCGGCCTTTTTTATTTGAGGGCTTATATGAGGCGTGGTGGCGTCGTTCCATTGGTCGGATTTGCTGGGCGCGCCACGCCCCGTGGGTGCGTCTGTTACTGAAGCGCCTGTGCGCCCAGGGCAAGGCAACCCATGATGCCCTGCTTGCCCTCGAGGCTGTTGTTGACAATGTAGGTATCGATGTCGTTGACCTCGGGCGTGACGATATAGCCGTTGAGCATTTCGGCACATTTCTTGCGTGCGAGCGGCACGATGGGGGTGTGGTCGGCCACGCCGCCGCCGATGATGATCTTTTGCGGTGCGTAGCACAGCGTGTAGGTCATGAGCGCCTGTGCCAGATAGCCCGCGAGCAGATCCATGGCCTCCGGGTCATCGGCCATGTCTCCGGCGCTCTTGCCATCCCAGCGCTTTTTGACGCCGGGACCGGCGATGAGGCCCTCCAGGCAGTTGTCATGGAAGGGGCAGGCACTGTGCTCGCCGATGGTGTCACGCGGGTCGCGTGTGACCAGGATGTGACCGGCCTCGGGGTGCATCATGCCGTGGACGAGCTGACCGCCCGAGAGCACGCCGGCGCCCACGCCGGTGCCGATGGTCAGGTAGACAACGTCAGTGAGGCCCTGGGCGCAACCAAAGGTGACCTCGCCGAGGCAGGCGACGTTGACGTCGGTGTCGTAGCCGCAGGGGACGTTGAGCTCGTTTTGGATGGTGCCCAGCAGGTCAAAGTAGCGCCATGCGGTCTTGGGCGTCTCCAGGATCTTGCCGTATTGGGGCGAGGCGGGGTTGACCGCGGTGGGGCCAAAGGCGCCGATGCCCAGGGCGGAGATGCCCTTGTCTGCAAACCATGCGTTGACGGCCTCGACGGTCTCCTGCGGGGTCGTGGTCGCGATCTGCTCGCGCTTTAGGACCGTACCGTCCGCATAGCCCGTGGCGCAGACCATCTTGGTGCCACCGGCCTCGAGCGCTCCGATAAGCTGCTGCTCTGCCATAGTATTCCTCTCTCTGGGACGAGTTGCTCCGTGACTAAAGTATAGAGCTCTAAACCATTTAAGAAAGCGCTATAGAAAGAAGCCTCGCAACGCGGCGGGCGGTGCGAGGCTTCTTTGGTTGCTTTAGTTGCGGGCCGTCCTTACCCGCGCGGCTTGATTTTATCACGTAGCGACTTGAGGTTCTCCAGCGCCGCGTTAAGCGTCTCGTCTCGCTTGGCAAAGTGGAAACGAATCAGATGGTTGACGGGCTCGCGGAAGAAGCTCGAGCCGGGCACGGCGCCCACGCCCACCTTTGAGGCCAGGTCCTCGCAGAACTCGAGGTCGCTGTCGTAGCCAAACTCTGAGATATCCATCATCACGTAGTAGGCGCCCTGCGGCACGTTATGCTCAAGACCGATGCTGTCGAGTCCCTGGCAGAACAGGTCGCGTTTGGCGGTATAGAGGTCGAGGACCTCATCGTAATAGCTGTCGTCGAATTTGAGGGCGGTGACGACGGCTTCCTGCAGGGGAGCGGCGGCGCCCACGGTGAGGAAGTCGTGGACCTTCTTGATGCGCTCGGTGATTTCGGCAGGGGCGATAGTGTAGCCCAGACGCCAGCCGGTGATGGAGTACGTCTTAGACAGCGAGCTGCAGCTGATGGTGCGCTCAAACATGCCGGGCAGCGTGGCCATATAGACGTGCTCGTGGGGCGCGTAGACGATGTGCTCGTATACCTCGTCGGTGATGCAGTAGGTGTCGTACTTTTTGCAGAGGTCGGCGATAAAGGTGAGCTCATCGCGTGTAAAGACCTTGCCGCAGGGGTTGGAAGGGTTGCACAGGACGATGGCCTTGGGGTCGTTGTCGCGGAAGGCCGCCTCGAGTGTCTCGCGGTCAAAGTCGAATGTGGGCGGGTTGAGCGGCACGTAGATGGGCTCGGCCCCCGAAAGGATCGTGTCGGCGCCGTAGTTCTCGTAGAACGGCGAGAAGATGACGACCTTGTCGCCGGGGTTTGTGACCGTCATCATGGCGGCCATCATTGCCTCGGTGGAGCCGCAGGTGATCACGATGTTCTCATTGGGGTTGATCGGCATGCCCATAAAGTGCTCCTGCTTGGCGGCAAGCGCCTCGCGCATGGCCTGGGAGCCCCAAGTGATGGAGTACTGATGGTAGAGCGGCTTGGGGTCGCTGGCGATGGTGCTCAGGCTATTGAGCAGCTGCGCCGGGGGATCAAAGTCGGGGAAGCCCTGCGAGAGGTTGACGGCGTCGTACTTATTGGAGATGCGCGTCATGCGGCGGATGACCGAATCGGTAAACGTTGCCGTGCGATTGGAGAGTTCTTTCATGGTTGTCCTTTCGAACATCGGGGTGGGGCAAGTTTACTCCTATGAAACCGGTGGGAAATGCTCGAAATGGATCCGAAAAACTCTTTTCAAAATTCTTGAAAATTGGGGCTTGCATCGCGTGGCGTTCCTTGCAATAATAGTCGAGCGCGAAGCGCACAGGACACGGTGGGTGTAGCTCAGTTGGCTAGAGCGACGGGTTGTGGTCCCGTAGGTCGAGGGTTCGAGTCCCTTTACCCACCCCAGTTCTTGCTTCGTGTTGATATCGGGTCGTTAGCTCAGTTGGTAGAGCAGGGGACTCTTAATCCCAAGGTCCAGGGTTCGACCCCCTGACGGCCCACCACACGATATCTCCTCTAAAGTCCGCCACAACGGACTTTAGCTTTGGGTCGTTAGCTCAGTTGGTAGAGCAGGGGACTCTTAATCCCAAGGTCCAGGGTTCGACCCCCTGACGGCCCACCAAAGCATGTTAAAGCGACTGGCTTCGGCTGGTCGCTTTTTTGTTGACCTCGCATGGGGTCGAACCCGAAAGGGCGCGGAGCCGCGAAGTCTGCACCGTGATTCCCTTAGGGAAAACACGGCAAAAGCCCCGTAAGCGTGTTCTCCTTAAGGGAATCATGCTTACGGGGCTCGATGCATGTTGAGAAATTGTGATCAAACTCAAAGTGAGAATCGACTTAGTCCGCTCGATAGTGCGATCCGAGGCTTTCGGTTCGCTTGCGCATGGCTTTGACCATTTCCTGTGCTAGTTGAATCTGCGATTGCAGGCGGGCGAGGGCTGCGATTTCGCTGTCCTGAGCTATCTGTGTGCTCAAGGTCGTTGCCTCCGTCTTCAAGCCCTCAAGCTCGTGTAGTGCCTTGGATAGGCCCCCTTCGGTGCGGTTGATCATGCAATAGGTGCTCATCGTGTGCTTAAGGCTGCGTGTCAAGCGTTCGGCGACTGTTGTGGCAATGCCGTACTGGGGGAGGGCGATATCCGCCTTCGGGGCCTCCTCAGGTGTATTCTGTGCTGCCTGGGCTGCCGATGCGCCCGCGATGCGCCCAAACACTATGCCGTTGGCGCTTGACAAGCCACCAATGCGGTCGGCGCCGTGCATGCCGCCTGTCGCCTCGCCGCAAGCGTAGAGGCCCTCAACGCCCGTATACGCGCTCTTGTCGATTTTGATACCGCCGTTGGCGGCGTGGGCATACATCGCCACGCGCATCTCCTCGGTCGGCGCGATGCCGTACTCGTCTTGCAGCCAGGTGGCAAAGGTCTGTACAAACTCGGGGACGTCCTCGCGGGGGAAATCGTAGTGGAGCGCCAGACCTTCGGTACCCGCTTGATCGATGGCAAGATCGATGGCGCGGGAGGCCAAGCGTGACGTGAAGGGGCCATATCCGGAGCGCTGTTCAAGCAGATCGTCCAGCTTGTCGTCGGCGATATCGACCGGCTGGTCGAACTTGACGTAGCGCCAGGTCTTCTCGTTAAAGACAAGGTTGCGTTTGGGCTCGATGAAGCCCGGCATC
This sequence comes from Collinsella aerofaciens, assembly GCF_963360655.1. Taxonomy (NCBI): domain Bacteria; kingdom Bacillati; phylum Actinomycetota; class Coriobacteriia; order Coriobacteriales; family Coriobacteriaceae; genus Collinsella; species Collinsella aerofaciens. Next base: position 225,124 of record NZ_OY725717.1, on the reverse strand, counting down.
ATCTGCATGAACTCTATATTAGTGAGCGTTGCGCCGTGTGCCAGCGCGATGGCCTGCGAGGAGCTGAGCACGTCGGCTGAAGTGAGGCTTCGCTCGAACAGGCCACCCGTGCCGCCCGCAGCGATGATGGTGGCCTTGGCTGCCATAGGTACGAGATGCTTGTTTGTGCGGTCGTAGAGCGTGGCGCCGACAATCTTTCCGGGCGTGTCCTCAATAAGGTCGATAAGCTCGTGGCGGGGAAGCAGGCGAATGCCGAGAGACTCGATCTGGGCCGCACACGCGTCCTCAAGGGGCTTGCGAGTGAGGCCGCGCCATTTGCGTGTCTTATGGTCAAAGCAGGGGATAAATTGCTTTTGCTGGGCGCTCTCGGCACTTTGCGGACGTTGGAGTTCAACACCCAGCTCCCGTTCGAGCCATGTAATTGCCCGGGGAATGCCGTGGACGAACGTCTGGACGAGCTCGGGGTCGGCAACGCCGCCGCCGACGGTCTGGATGGTATCGATGAGGTCCTGTTCGTCGTCTTCGTCGACGGGGCCAATAAGGCCGAGCCCCCAGGTTCCCAGGAAAAAGCTCGATCCGCTCATGGTCTTGCCGGCGCTTGCCACAGCGACGGTTGCACCCGTGCGTGCCGCTTCTATGGCGGCACAAAGGCCCGCAATGCCAGATCCAATTACCAGTACATCAGTCGATTCCATCGGATTCCTTTCTCGTCCGGCGCATTGTCGCACGGGTGATCGGCAAAGGTGTCGCAAAGATTGGATAAATCGGTAAAGGGCGAATATGGCAGGTGGACGTTAGGGGTATTTTGGCAATCCGTCTCACTCCACCTCGGAGCTCATCTCAACTGATATATCGAATCGTTTTGGATTTTCATGGCAGAGTAGTTAATTTGGGACGGGGTTCTTTTAGCTACCCTGTGCCTCGGGTCGATTCGCTCGCCACGAAATGGGCCTATCTACTACGTTTGGGCGGTCACCCCCAACCATACCGAGAATCACAAAATCAAACCCGCAGGTAGACGGATTATTGATTTTCCCAAAACCTGGCTATGGTCGAGCCATGCGGGCCAAACGTAGTAGATGAGCCGTTTTCGTGGCGCGACCCAAACCGATTGACAGCTTTGGGACAAAAAAGAGCCGCTACCCGGGTGGATAGCGGCTCCAAAGCTCAACTATATGAGCATCGCGCAAGCGCGATTAGGCCTTGAGGGCCTCCTCGACGGCGACAGCGCAGGCGACGGTGGCACCGACCATGGGGTTGTTACCCATGCCGATGAGACCCATCATGTCGACGTGCGCAGGCACGGAGGAGGAACCGGCGAACTGGGCGTCGGAGTGCATACGGCCCATGGTGTCGGTCATGCCGTAAGAGGCAGGGCCGGCGCCCATGTTGTCCGGGTGCAGGGTACGGCCAGTGCCGCCACCAGAAGCGACGGAGAAGTACTTCTTGCCAGCCTCGAGGCGCTCCTTCTTGTAGGTGCCAGCGACGGGGTGCTGGAAGCGCGTGGGGTTGGTGGAGTTACCGGTGATCGAGATGTCGACGTTCTCGTGCCACATGATGGCAACGCCCTCGCGGACGTCGTCGGCGCCGTAGCAGTTGACGGCGGCGCGGGGACCATCGGAGTAGGGGATGGTCTCGACGACCTTGAGCTCGCCCGTGAAGTAGTCGAACTGGGTCTTTACGTAGGTGAAGCCGTTGATGCGGGCGATGATCTGAGCAGCGTCCTTGCCCAGACCGTTAAGGATAACGCGCAGCGGCTTCTTACGAGCCTTGTTGGCGTTCAGAGCCAGGCCGATAGCGCCCTCAGCGGCAGCGAAGGACTCGTGGCCGGCCAGGAAGGCGAAGCACTCGGTGTCGTCGGAGAGCAGCATAGCGCCCAGGTTGCCGTGGCCCAGACCGACCTTGCGGTCCTCAGCGACGGAGCCGGGAACGGTGAAGGCCTGGATGCCCTCGCCGATGATGGCAGCAGCCTCAGAAGCGGACTTGGCGCCACGCTTGACAGCGAGAGCGCAGCCGAGGGTGTATGCCCACTCAGCGTTCTGGAAGGCGATGGACTGGGTGTTGTTGACGATCTCACGCGGGTTGAAGCCCTTGTCGGTGCAGATCTGCAGAGCTTCCTCGAGGGAGGCGATGCCGTTGTCGGCGAGGCACTTGTTGATCTTGTCAGCGCGGCGCTCGTAACCTTCGAACGTAACAGTCATAGTTATTTCCCTCCCTTTCTACTCGTGAACCGGGAACACGCTGGCGACGGAGTGAGTCTCCTCGTCGGTGCGCGGGTCGATGTACTTGGCAGCGTTCTCCCACTGACCATAGTGGCCCATAGCGCCAGCGATGGCCTCCTCGGGGGTCTTGCCGGCCTTGACGGCGTCGGTGAACTTACCGAGGTTCAGGAACTCGAACGCGATGATCTCGTTCTTGTCGTTGAGAGCCATGCGGGTGACGTAGCCCTGAGCGAGCTCGAGGTAACGAGCGCCCTTGGCCTTGGTGCCGAACATGGTGCCGACCTGAGAGCGAAGGCCCTTGCCGAGGTCGTCGAGGGAGGCGCCCACGGGCAGGCCGCCCTCGGAGAACGCGGTCTGGCTGCGGCCGTAAACGATCTGCAGGAAGATCTCGCGCATAGCAACGTTGATGGCGTCGCAGACGAGGTCGGTGTTGAGGGCCTCGAGGATGGTCTTGCCGGGAAGGATCTCGGAAGCCATGGCGGCAGAGTGGGTCATGCCCGAGCAGCCGATGGTCTCAACGAGGGCCTCCTCGATGATGCCGTCCTTGACGTTCAGCGTGAGCTTGCAGGCGCCCTGCTGAGGTGCGCACCAACCCACACCGTGCGTAAGACCGGAGATGTCGGAAATCTCCTTAGCCTGGACCCACTTGCCCTCCTCGGGGATGGGTGCGGGGCCGTGGTATGCACCCTTGGCAACGGGGCACATGTTCTCCACTTCCTGTGAGTACTGCATGCCTCTCCTCTCTATCGTGTTGGCGTCCCGTCTGGGGGTCGTGGCTGGCGATTGCCGGGCGACCCTTCGAAAGGGACATGACATGCAGCCCCTATAATACCGCGAAATGCACGGAATATTCGGCGAACGGCTCAGTTTTCGTAGCGAGATGCGCGGAACTTTCAATTGAAACGGTTTAACTCTATATTCTGTGCTCGTGCACTTCCGTAGAGGGGGTCCGTCTTGGGCAAGCTTTTGGTCAGCTTTTGTAAGCGTTGCAGGGGTTGACCTGTTGCAACGGTGCCGTTCGCCGCCTGTTTACTGCCTTTGGCCGCGCGAGCGAATTGTTTTGCGTGAATGTTTTGATGGCACGCTTCAATCGTGCTGTATTGGATGGCAAGCAGATCCCGGCGAAGGGAGCGCCATGCAGCGCGTTTGGAGAACGGTTACCGGCTTTTACCATGTCTGTGCCCGCGGTACGGGCAAGCAGCTCATCTTTGAGGGCGATGAAGACCGGTGGGAGTTCTTGGAGCTGATGCGTGAGTGCTGCCGCAAGGCGGGCGTGACGGTTATCGCCTGGTGCCTTATGGGCAATCACGTGCGTCTGGTGCTTGCAGATTACGAGGACGCGATGAGCGCGGCGATGCACCGGCTGCTTTTGACGTACGCGCGGCGGTTCAATAAACGCACGGGGCGCACAGGGCATCTGTTCCAGAACCGTTTTGACCGGCGCTCGCTCGATACCGACTGGCAGGTGATGGAGGCTATTCGCTCCGTTCACGCCGATCCGCAGGAGGCGGGCATCAGTCTCATTGAGCGTTATCCCTGGAGCAGCTTTCCGGAGCATTTGTGCGCTTACGACGGTGACGCGGCCGATGTCGCGAGGGGATTTTCTGATCCTTCTTGCGTGCTTGAGCTTTTTGGTTCTGCCGAGGGCTTTATTGCCTATTCGCTTTCGACGCCCGACGGCGGCGAACCGGCGCTGCGCGATATGAAAGAGACAGAGTGGGAACGCCACGCCTTTGCCGACAAGATGGCGAAGAGCCTCGGGGTTCCGCTCAATGTGGTTAAAACTGCACCGCCGGCGCAGCGCGATACCGTTATTGTTGGATTGAGCAATGCCGGCCTTACGGTGCGCCAGATTGAGCGGTATACCGGGATTGGCAAAAGTACCGTCTCTCGTATCGTGCGCGCCCGCGCGCGAACGGCGATGCGGGCTGGCGGAAACGTGATGTAAGGTCGCCTGTTCACCGCAGTTGGGGTCGTCCATACGCCGCAACCAGCGTTCAAAAGCTTGGTACGGTAACTGCACTTCTTAATATGCATAGAACAATCGTCATCTTGCATAAAATAACAGCTCAGTCCGGGTTTGCCCGTGCCTACCCCCGTCTGCGCCGTGCAAAAAACGGAGTTTTCAGCATCGTGGTGCTGTCGGCACTGCCGCAATCTTGCAACATACGGGTCCCGAAGCTATTTATGCCTTCCGATCCGCCTCCGAAGCGCATGTATGTGATCCCTGAGACCGCGATGCTTGTTCTAAAACACAATATATATGCGCCTGGAGACGTTGATTAACGCTTTCGATGCGTATACATACAGCTTGGCGTGCTGAATACTCGCAAAAATGCACGTCGCACCCTATGGGACCCGTCTGCGGCAGGCGCGAAGCGAGTCGGAGCTCAGCAGAACGGGGCTTGGCGCATTGCTTGGCGGGCCCGGGGCCCTGCCGCAGGCCTTTGGTGCTGTGGAAAACGCCCGTGTTCGCGTCTGGCCGTGTGGTAAATGACAGACGGGGCGCCGGGCGCGCTGATTTTGTGTGTTCGTGCTCATTAGGAAAACAGAGCCGCCCGTATTGGGCGGCTCGGCAATCAAAAACCTTGGATTCGGAGCATACGCTACTGGTTAGCTTGCCCCTCGAGCATGCCGTCGAGGGTGCGCCAGGCGAGCTCGGCGCATTTGACGCGGGCGGGCATGTGCGAGATGTCCTGGAGCTGGGCGGCTTCGTCCAGGTCTTCCAGGTCCTCCTCGGAGAGCTTCTCGCCGCGGATCATGGCGAGGAAGAGCTCTGCCAGGCGGCGAGCTTCCTCGACGGTCTCGCCGGTGATGAGATCGGCCATGATGTCGGCACTGGCCTGGCTGATGGCGCAGCCGTGGCCGGTAAAGGAGGCCTCCTCAATCACGTTGTTCTCGACACGCAGCTGCAGAGTGAGCTCGTCTCCGCAGCTGGGGTTGATGCCGTCGTGCTCGTGCGTGGGAGCATCCATCTCGTACTTGTAGTCGGGGTGCGAGTTGTGCTCCATAAATGTGGTGGAGGTGTACAGATTACCCATTGAACGTGCTCCAAACGTGATGCAGGCCGGCGATGAACTTGTCAATGTCGGCCTTGTCGTTGTAGAAGGCCACGCTGGCGCGGCAGCAGGCAAGGTTCTCGACGCCCAGCCAGGTGAGCAGCGGCTGTGCACAGTGGTGACCGGCGCGGATGCAGACGCCGTCCATGTCCATGATGCTCGCGACGTCGTGCGGGTGGATGCCGCGGACGTTAAAGCTCACAACGCCGTGGTGGTTGTCCCAATAGATGGAGCCGATGATCTGGACAAAGTCGAGCTGCATGAGCTCGCCCATCAGGTAGTGGACGAGTGCCTGCTCGCGTGCCTGGACGTTCTCGTAACCCACCGTGTTGACCAGGTAGTCGAGTGCCGCACCCGTGGCGAAGATGCCGGCGGCGTCCTGTGTGCCGGCCTCGAATTTCTCGGGAACGGGCGCCCAGACGGCGTCCTGCTCGGTAACAGAGTCGATCATCTCGCCGCCGGTGAGCATGGGCGGCATGGCGTTGAGCAGGTCCATCTTGCCCCACAGCACGCCGATGCCCATGGGGCCCATAGCCTTGTGTGCGCTAAAGGCAAAGAAGTCGGCGCCCAGGTCGGCCACATCGACCGGCATGTGCGGCAGCGACTGCGCACCGTCGACGATCAGGTAGCCGCCATACTTGTGCACGAGCTTGCCGAGGTTCTTGACTGGGTTCTCGACTCCCAACACGTTGGAGACCTGACCCACGGCCAGAATCTTGGTCTTGGGACCAACCTTGGCAAGAACCTCCTCGGTGGTGAGCTGACCGGTCTTGGTGGGGTAGAGGTAGACGAGCTTGGCGCCGGTCTCGCGGCAGACCTGCTGCCACGGAATCAGGTTGGAGTGGTGCTCCATGATGGTGATGACGACCTCGTCGCCCGGCTCGAGGACTGTGGGTGCAAAGCTCTTGGCGACCAGGTTGAGCGACTCGCTCGTGTTGCGGGTGAAGACGACCTCGTTGGCCTGTGAGGCGCCGATGAGGTCGGCGATCTGCTGGCGGACCTTCGCGATGGCGTCGGTGGCCTCGACGGACAGTGAGTACAGGCCGCGCAGGGGGTTGGCGTTCATGCGCTGATAGAAGTCACGCTCGGCGTCGAGCACGCAGGCGGGGCGCTGCGCGGTGGCGGCACTATCGAGGAAGGCGATCTCGGGGTGCTGCTGGAAAAGCGGGAACTGTGCCTTGTAGGGATTGGTCTCGATGTCGACGGTAGGCCAGCCGCGCGAGGCCTCGTCACTGGCGTCGAACTCCATAGGCTCCGGTGCGGTACAGGTATCGCATTTAACGTGCTCGGTGTCGATCATGCGAGCTCCTCTTCAAAGTTGTTGATCAGGTTGTTGCCCAAGCGGACGACGGCTGCGCGGGTGCGCTCGTCGGTGGCGGAAAGCGCGGCGTCCTCCAGCTTGGCGCGAATGAACAGGTCCTCGGCGGCGTTTTGGTCAAGGCCACGGCAGGCGAGATAGAACAGTTGCTCGTCGCGGACGTGGCCGATTGTGGCGCCGTGGTTGCCGGCGACGTCGTCCTCGTCGCAGAGAATGACGGGAACGGTCTTGTTGTCGACGCCCTTGTTGGCCAAAAGCACCGTCTCGCGCTCGGTGCCGGTTGCGCCCTTGCAGCCGTGCACGAGGTCGATGGTGCCACGGTAGACCTTCTTGGACGTGCCAGTCAGCACGCCGTTGGCGTCGATCTCGCACTCGGTCTTGCGACCGCGGTGGCGCAGCTCGTAGTTAAAGTCGCGCACCTGCTCTCGGGCGCCCAGGTAGTCAGTATCGATGGTGACCTTGGCGGTATCGCCCAGCAGGTCGCCGGCAAGGCCGGTGGCGCTGGCGCCGGCACCCAGGACGGTGTGCTGCACGTTGACGCGCGCGCCCTCGTCCAGGAACAGGCCGGTGTCGTCGAGCGCGATCCAGCTATCGTCGAGCGTCTGCGTGCAGGTCACGTTGACGGTGGCGTACTCGTGGGCGCACACGCGTAGCACGGATCCCACGACGCCTTGGCCGGCAACGGGAGAGTCCAGGGCAATAAGCAGATCGAGCGTCGACTGGGGACGGGCGACGACGTCGATGGCGGCGATGGCCGCGGCTGCATCGACACCGCTCACGCGCACGGTAACCGTGGCGTGCTTGTATGCGGGCACATCGATGACGATGCGCTTGGTGGCGTGGTCGGCCAAGTAGGTGTAGGCAGCCTCGCCCATGCCGGTCTCGAAGGCTTCAGCAGGGGAGAGCTCCTCCTCGAGCTTGATGGCACCGGCCTGGTAGATGGAGGTGGCGGGCACGTCAAGCTCGGTCTCGGGCGTGATGCGGGCGCGGTCGGCGGCGTCGCCGGGGGCGGAGGCGCGGCGCTCGGGGAAGCGCTCGGCCATGGCGTCCATGGCGGCGTTAAATGCGTCGGCAGCGCCGCGGAACTGCTCGTCCAAGCCCTCGACCTTAACAGCCTCGGTGGGAGCGGCGGCAAGCTCGTCAGAGAGCTCGAGCTTGGTCTGGTTCATCTTCAGCCAACCCCAAGTGGCAGCTGGCATCGCATTGACCTGCTCAAGGGTGGTAGCAGCGGTGTTCGTGGTCTGGTTCATTATCCGATCGCTCCTTCCATCTCGAGCTTGATCAGGTTGTTCATCTCGACGGCGTACTCAAGCGGCAGCTCCTTGGAGACCGGGTTGGCAAAGCCGTTGACGATCATGGTGCGGGCCTCTTCCTCCGAGATGCCGCGGCTCATCAGGTAGAACACCTTGTCGTCGCCGATGCGGCCGATGGTGGCCTCGTGGCCGATGTCGACGTTCTTGGCGCGGATGTCCATGGCCGGAATAGTGTCGGAGCGGCTCTGGTCGTCGAGCATGAGCGACTGGCAGCTCACGGTTGCCTTGGAGCCCTCGGCCTTGGGCGTGGCCACGATAGAGCTACGGAAGGTCTGGATGCCGCCGCTCTTGGAGATGCCCTTGGTCTCGACGGTTGCCGAGGTCTCGGGCGCGTTGAGTACGACCTTACAGCCGGTATCGAGGTTCTGGCCGGCGCCGGCAAAGGTGATGCCGGTAAAGCTCGAGCGGGCGCCGCGGCCGTTGAGCACGCTCATGGGGTAGAGATAACCCACATGGCTGCCGAAGGAGCCACTGATCCACTCGATGTCGCCGTCCTCGTCCACGCGCGCACGCTTGGTGTTGAGGTTGTACATGTTCTTGGACCAGTTCTCGATGGTCGAGTAGCGCAGGTGTGCACGCTTGCCCACAAAGAGCTCGACAGCACCGGCGTGGAGGTTGGCCACGTTGTACTTGGGTGCGGAGCAGCCCTCGATAAAGTGCAGGTCGGCATCGTCCTCGACAATGATGAGCGTGTGCTCAAACTGGCCGGCGCCCTTGGCGTTAAGGCGGAAGTAGCTCTGCAGCGGGAAGTCCAACTTGGTGCCCTTGGGAACGTAGACAAACGAGCCGCCCGACCACACGGCGCCGTGCAGGGCCGCAAACTTGTGGTCGGTGGGCGGGATGAGCGTCATGAATTTCTCGTGGATGAGCGGCTCCCACTGCGGATCGTGCAGGGCTTCCTCAATACCGGAGTAGACGATGCCCATCTTGGACGCCGTGTCCTGCATGTTGTGGTAGACCAGCTCGGAGTCGTACTGCGCGCCGACGCCCGCCAGGTAGCTGCGCTCGGCCTCGGGGATGCCCAAGCGCTCAAAGGTGTTCTTGATGTCGTCGGGCACCGACTCCCAGTCGTGCTTTTGGTCGGTGTTGGGCTTGACGTAGGTGACGATGTTGTCCATGTCCAGGCCCTCGATGGAGGGGCCCCACGTCGGGTCGGGAAAACGATTGAAGATCTCGAGGGACTTGAGGCGCAGGTCGAGCATCCACTGCGGCTCGTCCTTTTTGGCGCTGATCTCGCGCACGATGTCGGGCGTGATGCCGGCGTCGAGGCGCTCGAATCCCTCCTCGCCATAGGTGAAGTCGTAGAGGCTGCGGTCGATGTCCGCGACCTCGGTGCGGTTCTTGGTCATTGCGTCGCCCCTTTACGCCTGCTGCTCGGCAGCGGCAGACTCGGCCTGGGCGCGCTGCTCGGCGGCCTCGCGCTCGAAGGTCTCAAAGCCGTTCTTGTCGATCCAGGGGATGAGCGAGGCGTCGTCCTCGCGCACGATGTGGCCCTTGACCATAACGTGGACGCGGTCGACATCCAGGTGCTCCAAAATGCGCGTGTTGTGCGTGATGATGAGCATGGAGCCGTCGCAGCTCTTGCGATACGCGTCCATGCCGTGGCTGACGGTGGACAGGGCGTCGACGTCCAGGCCGGAGTCAGTCTCGTCCAGGATGGCGAGCTTGGGCTGCAGCAGCAAAAGCTGGAGCATCTCGACCTTCTTCTTCTCGCCGCCCGAGAAGCCCACGCCCAGCTCACGGTTGAGGTAGGCGGTATCCATGTTGAGCTCGGCCGCGAGCTCCTTGACGCGGCGGCGGAACTCCTTACCCTTCATCTCCAGGCCGGGGCGGCCGGCGATGCTGGCGCGCAAAAAGCTCGACAGCGGCACGCCGGGGATCTCGACCGGTGCTTGGAAGCTCAGGAACAGGCCGGCGCGCGAGCGCTTGTCGGTGGTGAGCTCGGTGATGTCCTGGCCGTCAAAGACGATACGGCCGTCGTTGACCGTGTAGACGGGGTCGCCCATGACCAGGTGGCCGAGGGTGGACTTGCCGGCGCCGTTGGGACCCATCAACACGTGGGTCTCGCCGGCGGCGACGTTGAGGCTGACGTTGTGGAGGATGGTCTTCTCGTCCACGGAGGCGGTCAGACCTTCGATGGAAAGCAGCGGATTTGCGCTCATGCTGTCCCTCTCTGTATATGGTGTACTCATAGGTGTACTAAACCCTAGGAATCTTCTCGGAATAAAGTTACTATGGGTTCGGCGTTAGTCAAGGGAAAACCCGACTAATCCACTCGACTTTTCAAATTCTGGGACAAAATAACCTGTTGTGTTTGTCCCACTTACTTTAAATTTGGGACAAACAAACCTGGTTATGTTGTCCCAGATGCGATGGGAGGGTAGGTATGCTCATTTCTTCCAAGGGCCGCTATGCCCTCCGACTGATGATCTATATCGCGGCGCTGGGCGACGCCGAGGGCAAGATTGCCTTGCGCGAGGTTGCCGACCGCGAGCGCATTTCGCAGAAGTATCTGGAGCAGCTGGTGCGTCCGCTTATGAAGGCGGACCTGCTTAAGAGCGTGCGTGGCAAGGGCGGCGGCTACATGATGGGCAAGGACCCGGCCGAGGTGCGTGCCGGCGACATCTTGCGTGCCGTTGAGGGCAGCACGGCTCCGGTGGCGTGCGATGGCATCGACAACAGCTGCGCCCGCAGTGACTTGTGTTCCACCGTCAAGTTCTGGCGTGGTCTGGATGACGTGATCGAAAAGTACGTCGACGGCGTGACGTTGGCCGACCTGGCCGCCGTCCCCGAGATCAACTTTGACATTAAGCTGTAGGGCTGCAAATGGCATCTCTCGACAAGGTGTATAAGCAAATCGAAGTTTTTGCTCGGGAATGTGACGCCGAGACGGTCGTGTTGTTTGGTTCTCGTGCTCGAGGCGACAACTTGCCCAAGAGCGATATTGACATCGCCGTAGCAGGTTGCCGGGATTTCGGCCGTTTCTCATATTTGATCGAGGAACATCTTGATACTCTTTTAGATGTAGATGTCGTCAATCTCGATGAGCCCTTATCGCAGCAATTGCTCGATGAAATTGCCAGGGATGGTGTGATTCTGTATGAAAAAATATGAGAACTTTGCCAGCGCCTTGGCGAATCTTGAGGATGCACCCAATCAGGATCTTAACAATGATTTTGTTCAGAGTGGATTGATTAATAAGTTCAATCTTCAATTTGAACTGAGCTGGAAGCTCCTTAAGCGTCTGCTCGAGTATGAGGGCGCCACGCTTGCCGCGTCGGGGTCTCCTCGTGCCATCTTGAAGGAGTCCTACCGATTCTACGACTTTATTGATGAGGCAGCCTGGCTGGATATGCTCAGAGACCGCAATACGAACGTCCATATCTACGACAACAAGCTCGCTCAAGATTTGATTCAGCGCATCTTGAACGTCTATATTCCCGCTTTCTGTCAGTTGAGAGACGGGCTGACGAAACGTTACGGCGAGCTTCTGTTGGCGCCCGACGACCAGTTTGTCTAATTCCTTAAGATTTCGCGGAGGGTTGTTGCCGTTTACCGAGGGGTTGTTGTGCAACAACGGGCGAGCTGCAATACTTATTTTTATCTTTGCAAACTGAACTTTAACTACACCAATGCAGGGAGGATCTTATGCAGCCCAAGCATTCTGCGATTGTCGCGGGTCTGACGCTGGCGCTTTCGTTTGGCGCCGTTTCCGCGCCGGCACCCGCCGCTGCCGAGGAGCCCACGCCGGGCGTTGCCTCGGATGCCACCGATATCGATAAGGGCCTTTACACCCAACAGTCCTTCTCGGGCGTGCTGAGGTCGGTCCAGGGCGTTTCGTTTGTCAACGTGACTCCCGAGATGAAGTACTTCACCAAATATGAGAGCCATGGCAACTATAACCAGGGCTTTTCGTATGGTGACGGCTACAACGCGCTGGGCTATTACCAGTTCGACCGCCGTTGGTCGCTCATTCCGTTTATGAAGCAGGTCTACAACTACAGCCCCGAAAAATACAGCATGCTCAAGGATGCGATTGATCGCGGCAGCGAGATTTCCAACGCGAACAATCCCATGTCCGAGAACGGTCAGCTCACCGAGCTGGGCCGTATCGCGCAGGAGGCTTTCCAGGGTGCTTACAACACCGATCCTGTTGAGTTCTCAGCACTTCAAGATGCCTATGCGTACAACTCGTACTATGCGGTGACCGAGGCGTGGCTCAAGAGCGGCCTGGGTATTGATATTTCGGGCCGCGCCGATTGCGTCAAGGGCATGGTGTGGAGCATTACCAACATGTGCGGCACTGGTGGCTGCAGGGACTTTTTCCGCTGGGCGAATCTTTCCAACGATATGTCCGACCGCGAGTTTGTGATGGCGCTCTCCAATAGCGTGGTCAACAATGTCGCCACCAAGTTTTCAAGTCAGCCCCAGTATCATGAGGGCTGGAAGAATCGTTATAAAAATGAGCTGAAGGACTGCTTGGTTTTTATCGCCGAGGATGAGGCTGCCGCTGCGACGCCCGTGCAGCCTGAGCCTACGCCGGCGCCCTCGCCGACACCTGATTCGAATGACGACTCGAGTGACGATGCCAACGATGACAGGATGGATGCGCCCTCGACCGATGCTGACGGTAATGGCTCTGCTGGTGGCACTACCAATGACGGCTCTACCTCGAACGGCTCCGATTCGAACGGCCCTGCTGCGGGCGATTCGTCTTCAAACTCTGCCGGCAATACGAACAGCGCCGCCTCTGGTTCGACCGACGCTGACTCCTCTAACTCATCCACCGGCTCGAGCGATTCGTCCGTTGGCATCGGCTCTAACAACGGCTCTGGCTCTGACGCAACCCCTGATTCCGATGCTTCCAAGGACGACTTGAATAAGGCACCGGACGCTCCCGTTGCTTCGCCGGACAAGAAGCCCTCTTTCTCCGTGCAGCTTGGTTCTACGCTGGGCTCTTCGCTGATGGCTGGCGTCAATAACGGTTCGACCCAGAACAAGGACAACTCTGATCAGGCTTCCACGGAAAAGACCGAAGCCTCAAAGGGCGACTCCAAGGACAAGGCTTCCGAGAAGACCGAATCCGATAAGGGTTCTAGCCCTGAGGAGAAGGACGACAAATTCGCTCAGAAGAAGGACGAGAGCAAGACCGAGGGCGAAAAGAAACAGTCCGAAGACGACGACAAGAGCGGTGCTGACAACCAAGTCCAGGAGCAAAATGACTCCAAAACGGTGACCACCACGACCACGACGACTACAACTACCAAGTCCTCGGGCGGCAACATGCCCAAGACGGGCGATCTGATTGTGATGGCGAGCCTTGCCAGCGCGAGCTTGGCCACACTGGGCGCTACGTCTATCGTAAGTGGTAAGCATAAGCTCGATCAGCAGAAGAAGGCTTCTGGGGAGGACGGCTCGGAGGAGTAGCCTCTCGGTTGCCAGATAACTAAAGAATCGGGACGGGGTCCGGTGCGAATGCGTCGGGCCCCGTTTTGTTGTGCAACGATTAGTTGTGCCCCCTCACACCTCTTGTGACTACCGTTGCCCGATATGTTCGCGCGGCGACATCGGTACATGCGATGCGGTCATTACAATTGGCATCGTGCTGCGATTTAGGGGGAACGTTTTGGTGTCTGAACAGGCAAATGTTGATTGTGCTGCTGGCTTTGGCGTGCGCTTGATCGGCTGTGCCGACGATGCGGTTTTGCCCATTGGCATACACGGCTATGCGGAGGCCCTTGGTTGCTGCGTGCTGGTTGACAAGACCATGTTTATTGCCGATGTGTTGGACTGCGACGCGTCCGTTGTGGTGTGCTGTCGACCCGAGGGTTTTGGCAAGAGCATGAACTTGTCGATGCTCAGGGCTTTTCTGGAGCGTCCTGCGGTCGGTCGCGCCGGTCGGAGCTCGTTTGCCGATGCTCAGATTTGGGATGCAGGTGGCGGGCGTTATCGGGATGAGTATGCTTGCTATCCGGTGATATCGCTGGACTTTTCTGGCGCTACGAGGCGTGGCCCCGCTGTTGCCGGTGTCGTGCGCGATGTCCTTTCGGGCGAGTGCGCTCGCTTGTTGGCGCTCTTGGGGGCTCCGGATTTAGCTCGAGATAAGGTGCGTCACATCGAACGCGTCGCGCGCGGCGTGGCGAGCGCGGACGAGGTTGACTCGGTGCTCGGTGTGCTCATAGAGCTGCTGGAGATGGCCTGCGATGAGCAGGTTGTATTGCTCGTTGATGGGTACGACGCGGCGTGGTTGGGCCGTGCGAGCGCGAGGGGCGCTTCCGGCGCCGATTCGGCGGATCTATTTGATCGCGTGCTTTTCGAGGCCATTGCCACTGCGGGCGATTCGTTGCGGCTGACGTGTCTGATGGGGGAGTGTCCCCGTCCTGCTGAAGCGGCGCTTTCTTTGCATGGCTGCTCGTATTGTCTGACGACGCCGCTTTCGACCTGGTGTGACCGTTGGTTCGGCTTTTCGGATGCCGAGGTTCAGGCTCTGTTGAATCATGCTGGGCGCGAGGAATACCTGGATGATGCGCGTGAATGGCTCGAGGGATATCGGTTTGGTAGGGTCTATTGCTCGAGTCCGGCGCGTGCGATCGGTTTTCTGGACCGAGGCTGCACGGCGCCTGTACGCGCCGATTTGTATGGGTATGCGGATTGCCTGAGTAGGGTAGTTGCCGGGTGGAATCTCGACCGCCTTTCGGTCTTGTTTGATTTGCTCGAGGCCCATGGGTGTGCTGAGGTCCCGCTTTGTTTGGGCACTGCAGAGCCAGATGTCTCGCCTGACGATAGCATGTGGACAGCGCTGTATCTGTCTGGTTTTCTCACGACGGATATGACTGAGGAGCCAGAGCATGGCGATCGTCTCCGTGCTTTGCGATTGCCCAATAAAGAGCTTCGCCAGGCCTTGCGTCTAGTGATTGTTGAGTGGTTTGAGTGCGCTGCCGAAGACATTCGAGACGTCGATGCGTTTCGCGACGGGCTGTGCCATGGGAACGAGGACACCGTGAGGCGGGCGCTAAGCCGCATCTTGGGAGATGCGGGAATCGGTGCGACCGACCCAGATACACCGCTGCCATATCACCTACTCTTGCAAGGACTCTGCTTTGGATTGCCGGGCTATGCCAATCCTGCTTCGAGGCGAAAGTGTGGCGCGGATCGCTGGGACATCCAGGTTTTTCCTACGGGCGCCGTGTTTGACATAGCCGATACGATCGGTATGCTCGATGAACGTCCGCTGATAACGATCAACATGATGTATGACCCCGATGTGGATGCGCTGGGGTTGGAATTGCTGGCCGTGCAGTCGCTACTCGACATAGAGCGCGACGGCATCGACGAAATCCGTGTACCACGCCCCGGCGTGGGTCGCATGCGCTGGGGGTTCGGTTTTGATGGGCAGCATGTGGCTACGGTGTGCCAGCGGCTTTAAGCGCCGAGGTGTTTCCGGCTTCCGTTACTCGGTGTCCTTCATGGGCGGCATGGGCTTCCAGTTGGGATCCTTGATGATCTTGCGGGCGTCCTTCATGCCTCGACGCAGCGCCGGAATGCCGGTCTTAAAGCACTTGTCGACCGCGGCCAGGCGAATGAATTCCTTGCAGAAGGTCGCGGCATTGCCCAGGCGGAACAGCATGGGGTGGTAGTCACCGTAGATCTGCATATAGCGAGCGAGGAAGCCTCGGTTGCGCATGATGTAGTAACGGTTGGTGTCGCTCGTAGAGTTGAGCTGGCGCTTGCCGGCGATATCCCAGTTAGAGACAGCGCGGGCGCGCTTGAGAACCACGTCGGCAACAACGGCGGCGGGGAAGTGCTGGCTGGCCACGTAGCCATAGCAGGCATCGTCGCCGTAGATAAAGAAGCGCGCGTCGGGCAGGCCAATCTTGTCGACCACGCGGCGCGAGAACATGCCGCCCTCAAAGCACAGCTGGTTCATGGTGCGGTAGCCCTCGGGACCCAGATCCCACTTGGCGACAGGGTTTGGAATGCCGAGCGAAAGGATCAGTTGGTACTGCCAAAAGAACGCGCCGCCGTCGAAGTCCAGGCGCGAACCCTGGATGACATCGTAGCGGTCGGTCCACTTGGCCAAGCGCTCGATGCCTTCGGGGATGACGAGCACGTCGTCGTCCATCACCCAGAACCACTGGGCGCCCAGGTCGTAGGCGCATTTAGTGCCGGCGGAGAAGCCGCCCGCACCGCCGCCGTTTTCGAGCTGCGGTGCGTAGATGACGCGGTCGGTGCCGCCCTGCGCGTCGGGCTGCTCGGTGTCGATGCCCCACAGGTTGGCCAAGCGCTCGTTGAATGCGGTGCACATGGCCTCGGTCTCGCGCGAATTCTCGTTATCGACAATCACGATGCGCCAGGGCGTTGCCGTGAGCTCGGTCATGGAGTCGAACAAGTTGGCCAGGAGTTCCTGGCGCTTGTACGTAACGACGACGATGGCGAGCTTATCGATGGGAGCGGGGAGGGTTGAAGGCATGGGGCAATATATCCTTTCACGCGCGGCGGGCGAGTGCTGCGCGGAAGCTATCGAATACGTCCTTGGGACTGTCCTATTGTAAAGGCTCGGCGCACCTTGGCGGCAAGCTTTGAATAAAACGCAGGAACCTGCCACGGCTGTAGCGGCTTTAGCGTCTTACGGCAGCGTGTCTATTGTCGCTTGAGCTTGCGAGCGATAAGGCTTCTAGCTGCGTCGATGATGAGGAGCACTAAGGCAAAGACGATGCTAATGACGGTACCCGTGACGATGCATATAGCTGCCGGGCTGTTTTGGCTGACCAGTATGTTTGCGAGCAACGTATTGAAGACGGGACGCCACAGGCTACTGGTGAGCGACTGCATCACATAGAAACCGAGCGTGGCGGTCGAAAGGGTGACGATGACGCCTGCGGCTCGTGGATTGTCCGAGGCGCTGCGTCGGGTAGCCGCAAAGAGCAGGGAAGTGGCAGCGAGGACAAACGAGATCAACGAGGTCGATTTGTAGGAGAGGGCTGCCATTGCTGTGAGGTTGCCGGTGAAGGAGAGTTCGCCTTCCAGGATGGTGGTGAGCACCAAAACCGCTGCGAGCGACCGCATGCCTAAGGCGCCCGCCCTGTCCGAATCCATGACATCGGTAATGTCGCGGAGCAGCCCGCCGATCAAAAATGCGACTACGTACGTGGTAGCGCTCATGGACTTCTGGAGCCAAGAAAACTCGCCGGCGCTTGTCGCACTCATGGCGGCTAAATACCCGTTAACAACAAATGCGAGGATTCCAACGACGATGACCGCTGCCGTGTAGCTCCTCTTAGAGAGTCGACTCTTGGCCAGGCCAAACAGCGGCGCCATGAAGACCGTGGCGGCATAGACCCAGATAAACTCAAGCCCCAGCGTGTACCAATAGTGCGCGTGCAGGGAGACATCGGGAATGGGTGAGACGACCGTGGACCACGCGAGCGCCATGAGGCAATAAAACGCAGTAGGCAAGATGACCTTGCCAAGGCGCTGCGCCGCCCGTTGCATTTGCGACTTCCACGTTGCTCCACCGTCCCAAGCACGCGCGGCCGAAGCGATGAGAAAATAGCCCGAGATCATAAAGAAGACCTCGTTGGCCCAGCAGCCCAGCAAGTTAATAAAACCGAGCACGCCGGAATAGGGGGACTTCGCAAGTGGGGCATATTCTACGGCGCCGACGCAGGCGGCTTGGAAGGTCCACTGAAAGGTGTGGAACACCGCGATGCCGGCGACCGCAACCAAACGCAGTGCTTCGATGGGTATGTTGCGTGCGGCTTTGGGCTGCATGACGTCCTTTCTTATCGGTTTGCCTCTGCGAGCTCCATAGATTATATAAACGCCCGCTGGCGCGCTGGCCCTTTGATACCATGAAACGACAGGTATTTCCTAAGGAGCACATTTGTCTACTAACGCCTCTGGCAGCCCTGTTCTGTCGCTGCTTATCCCTATCTATAACGTTCAGCGCTACCTGCGCGAGTGCCTCGATTCCGCCGTGGCGCAGACGCTCAAGGACATCGAGATCATCTGCATCAACGACGGATCCACCGACAGTTCGCCGGACATCATTCGCGAGTACATGGAGCGCGACGCACACGTCAAGATGATCGACAAGGCCAACAGCGGCTACGGCGACTCGATGAACCGCGGCCTGGAGATGGCGCGTGGCAAGTACGTGGGAATCCTGGAGTCCGATGACTTTATGGCGCCCGACGCGCTGGAGAAGCTTGTGTCGGCGGCCGAAGGCTGCAACGCTGATTTTGCGAAGGCGAACTTTGACTTCTACTGGTCCATGCCCGAGGAGCGCCGCTCGCTGCACGAGATGTTTAAGCCCAAGGACTGCGGCAAACCGGTGCACCCAAGCGACACGACACAGTTCTTTAAGCAAAAGCCGTCGATTTGGTCGGCCGTGTACCGTCGCGATTTTCTTGAGCGCAACAGCATTAAGTTCCTGCCGACTCCGGGGGCATCCTTTCAGGACACGTCATTCGCCTTTAAGGTGATCGCGTGCGCCGATAAGGCTGTTTATCTGCATGATGCCGTGTTGTCGTATCGCCAGGACAACGAGAATTCCTCGGTCAATTCTTCGGCTAAGGTCTTTTGCGTCAATACCGAGTATGCCGAGATTGAGCGTTGGATTCGTGAGGATTATGCCCGCGACCACGTAAGCGTCGATGTCGCGCGCATGCTCAAGTTCAATCAGCTCATTAAGTACGATTCGTACATGTGGAACTACGTGCGCCTGGCGCCTAAGTTCTATAAGGAGTTCCTGGTTCAGATGGCCAAGGAGTTCCAAGCGGCCTTGGACGCCGGGGACTTTTCGCTTGACGACCTCAAGCCGTGGAAGCGCGCAAATCTCGCTGCCATCCTCAAAGATCCCGAGGGCTGGGTTGACGAGCATCCGAGTTTTGCGATGGATGGCGCCTTGGGGCGTGCTAAGTATTACGCCTCGGTTGGAGGCCCGGGCGTGGTCGCCGCCTTCCTCATCGAATCGCTGAGGGGGTAGGTCGGCATGGGAGAGACTTTGACCCCCAAAGCGACCATTGTCGTCCCCGTTTACAACTCTGCGCGCTCCATTCAGCGATGCCTCGATTCGCTGTTGGCCCAGTCCGAGCGCTCGATTCAGGTTGTCTGCGTCAACGACGGTTCGACTGATGATTCGTTGAACGTGTTGCGCCAGATCGCGCAGGCCGACGATCGCGTACTGGTGATTGACCAGGAAAACGCGGGTGTCTCGTGTGCTCGAAATGCCGGTATCGATGTCGCCGAGGGCGAGACCGTCTTTTTTGTGGACGCCGACGATTACATCGATTCCCAGACGGTCGAGCG
Organism: Collinsella aerofaciens; assembly: GCF_963360655.1. Classification (NCBI taxonomy): domain Bacteria; kingdom Bacillati; phylum Actinomycetota; class Coriobacteriia; order Coriobacteriales; family Coriobacteriaceae; genus Collinsella; species Collinsella aerofaciens. The sequence goes on along the minus strand of NZ_OY725717.1, from coordinate 205,902 downwards.
CGTGCTGCATGCCATGGAGTCTGCGGATGCCGAGGCCGCCGTCTTTGGCGGCGTCTGTGAACCTGCCGATGCTGCCCCCAAACGCGTCCAGCAACTCGTGAGCCCCAAAGCTGGTACCTTCGGCGCCCGTGATCCCCAACTGCTGTTCCATTCGAATGCGCAGCCCTACGCCTGCCGTGCGGCTTTTTCGCGCGAGCTGCTCAATCGCGAAGGCATTCGCTTCGCCCCCGGTTTGGCTTTGGGCGAGGACGTCGTCTTCCAATTTGCGGCTTATGCGCTTGCCCGTAAGACCGTCGTCATGCCGGACAAGTTCTACCACTACGTGATGGAGAGCGAATCGGCGACGCACGAGTTCAACAGTGCCGAGGCTCGCGCCAAAAAGCTTGACGCCCACATGAGGATGCTCGAGGAGGTCTTGGAGGACTGGGCGGCCTACGGTCTTTTGGACCTGTGCCCCGGCGAGCTGATCACTTGGTTTTTGGACCTAATTGTGTTCGACCTGGCGCGCTTGGATGCCGATGACTTCCATCGCGTGGCGGCTCGCGTCAATATGGACCTCACGACGTTTTTGGGAACGGAGTGGGCGGATATGCCTGCTAAGGGCGCCGTTCGCCGTGTTGCCCACAAGCTCGTTGCGGCGACCTCGGGCGTTTCGATGGCAGACGCCACGCTGTTCTATCTTTCGACTCGCGGTCTCAAAGCCTGCCTGGAGCGCTTTATCTAATTCCAAGCGCTGCCGCCCGCCGCAACTCGGCTGCTAAAATAACCCTGTTACACGCTATTCAACAGGAGGTTCTCTTGCAGAACTCTGATACCCCTAAAGTTTCGCTGCTTGTTCCCATCTGCAATGTTGAGCGCTACCTGCGCGAGTGCCTCGATTCCGCCGTGGCGCAGACGCTCAAGGACATCGAGATCATCTGCATCAACGACGGTTCTACCGATAGCTCGCCAGATATCATCCGCGAGTACATGGAGCGCGACCCCCGTGTAAAGATGATCGACAAGGCCAACAGCGGCTATGGCGACTCGATGAACCGCGGCCTGGAGATGGCGCGCGGCGAGTACGTGGGCATCCTTGAGTCCGACGACTTTATGTTTGAGGATTCGCTCCAAAAGCTGGTCGCCAAGGCCGATGCTGAGCATGCCGATGTCGTTAAGGGCGACTTTTACCTGTATTGGTCCACGCCCAGCGAGCGCCGTGAGCTGTTTGGGATTATTGACGAGCACATGACAGGCGCGGCATATCGCCCCGTCGATCGTCCGGGGATCTTCTACCGCAAACCTTCCATTTGGTCGGCCATCTATCGACGGACGTTCCTTAACGACAATCAGATTCGGTTCCTTCCCACGCCGGGTGCCTCGTATCAGGATGCGGGTTTTAACTTTAAAGTCTGGGCATGCGCCGAGCGTGCCGCGTTTATTGCAGATCCCATTTTGTGCTATCGCCAGGATAACGAGAAGAGTTCTGTTAACTCGCCCAACAAGGTGTTTTGCGTGTGCGACGAATATGCCGAGATGCAGCGCTTTTTGGATGAACGCCCCGAGCTTAAGGCTCGGCTTCAGGGCATTTTAATGCGCATGAAGGTTGATACGTACCGCTGGAATGACGAGCGCCTGGTCGATGAGTTGCGCGAGCAGTTTTGGGAGAAGGCATCGCCCGAGCTCAAGGCCGATTGGGATGCCGGTCGTTTTGACCTGTCGCTCTTCGATCCGCGCGGCGAGACCGACCTGCGTTTGATGGTCAAGTCGCCCCGTGCCTATATCGATTCACGCTTTGATTTTAAGAAGCCGGGCAAGCTCAATACGTTTAAGCACTACTTTAAGATCGGCGGCCTGCCGCTGGTTTGGCGCGTGCTGACGTATCAGCGCGCCTACGGCGATAACCCGCATCCCGACGACGTGCCGGCGGCACGGTAGGAGCGCGTGATTATGGCTACCCCTAAGATTTCCGTTGTCGTTCCCATCTATAAGGTTGAGGAGTGCTTGGCATGGTGCCTGGACTCCCTACTCGCGCAGGATATGCCCGATTGGGAAGGCGTGTTAGTCAACGATGGCTCGCCGGACGGTTCGCGCGATATTGCGGCCGCCTATTGCGAAAAGGACGTGCGCTTTACGCTGGTCGATAAGGAGAACGGTGGCCTGTCGAGTGCACGTAATGCAGGCATCGCCGCGTCCACGGCGCCTATCGTCGCGTTTTTGGATTCCGACGACCGATTTACGCCCGATGCATGCCGTGTGATCGTCGATGCCTTTGGGCGCGAGGACTGCGACGTTTTGACCTTTGGCGCGAATCCGTATCCGCTGGAGGCAGGGTATCCGTGGCTTAACTATGTGCTGAGCCCGCGCGATGTGTCGTTTGAGGGCTATAGCTCTGACCTGCTGTTTAAGGAAGCGTCTCGTCCCTTTGCGTGGCGCACCGCCTGCAAGCGCGAGTTTTTGCTCAACAACGGGATTTTGTTCGACGAAACCGTCAAGTATGGCGAGGACCAGGTCTTCGACTTTGCCGTGTACGGTCGTTCGCACAAGACCGCGCTTATCTCGAACAAGCTGTACGACTATCGCGTGGCGCGCAAGGGCTCGCTCATGGACACCATGCGCTACGACGACGAGACGCGCCTGCTGGAACATGTGAAGATTTACTCCGCAGTGCTGACTGATTGGCAGCGCGACGGTCTCGATACACAGCATGCCGAGGATCTGGCGTATTTTCTATGCGATCTGGTGCTGTATGACGCGCTCAGGTTGCTGGGCGCGAATTGCAGCAAGGTGTTCGCTGCCGTTGCCACGGCGCTTGATGGCTTCGCTGTTGGCAGCGATGCTGCGCTCGCACAATGTGCACCTTCTGTTGCTGCCATGGTGCGCGCGGCGCTTACCGGCAAGGCCCCCAATGCCCGTGCATGCAAAAAGCTCATGTTCGATTACGACATCTTGAGGTTTGGGCGCCTGGGCGCGTGCAAGCGCATGGCCGCGAATGCCCTGGGAAAGCGAGAAGTGTAGATGAGTATCAAGCGTTTGGCGCTTTGCCGCAGTCAGGGTCGCCTGTTCGTTTTGCTTCGTTTTGCCGGTCAGGATGTCGCCGCGCTCATTGAGCAGGGAGGTTCTCAGTCCTTTGCCCGTGCGACGACGAGCGGTTCTTGTGTGCCATCGCTGGCACTCCCGGTCGATCATGGCCGCGTGCTGGCAATCTGTCCTTCGGTTGCCGACTACGAGCGCGAGCTTGCCGTCTTGGTGCTTCCGTTTTTGGATGGCTCGTCGATTGACATTGACTTTGCATCCAGTGGCCAAAAGCTTGGATCCATTCGCCTCGATAGCCGTATGGCTAAGCTGGAATCCAAGATCAACTACAAGGCAAAGCCTGTGCTGTGTGCGCTTATCCGCGATGCGCAGCGCGGCGAGCGCTGCGGCCGCTACGAGATCGATGCCGTCCGTTATCTTCCGGCCGATTCGGGTGCTGTGTGGCGCTACGAGGTCACATGGTCGGGAGACTCCCAGTGCACGCCCCAGCTTGAGATACTCGATACGCATATGAATGTCATCGATGCCACGGTTCATATGTTCGAGTCGCAGGTCGACGTGCCACAGCAGAACGGATGCTGCGTCAATAAAACGTATCTGAGCGTGGAGATGCCTCAGGATATACGGGATTTTGTCGCGACTGTGAGCGATCCTACAGAGCAGATCCAGAGCGGGTTTTGCGCCATGGATGGTCGCCTGTACAACGGCATGGTCGACGACAGCTGGAACCGCATGAAGGATGCGCGTGCAGACGACGTAGCTTATCGACGTTGGTTTGAGCAGCATCGCGCAAAGCCGGGCGATTTAGCGTGCCAGCGTGTCGCTTCGGTGGCTTTTGCCTATAGACCACTCGTGAGCATTGTGGTGCCGTGCTACAAGACTGATCGGGTCTACCTGCGCGAGCTGCTGGACTCGGTGCTAGCCCAGAGCTATGACAACTGGGAACTGCTCCTTATGGATGCCTCGCCCGAATGGGACGCGGTGGCCACCCTTGCGGCAGGCGCTCACGACGAGCGCGTTCGTCGTATTGGGCTGCCCGGCAACGGCGGCATTGTGATCAACACCAACGCAGGTATTGAGCAAGCGATGGGCGACTACATCGCGTTCTTGGACCATGATGACATTCTGGAGCCGGACGCGTTATTCCAGTATGTTTCCGCGCTGAATAAGGCGGCCGAGGGCGAGCGCCCCCAGGTCCTGTTCTGCGACGAGGACATGTTCCAGAAAACGGGGGAGTGGGGTCAGCCTGTCTTTAAGACGCAGCTCAACGTCGATCTGCTCTATAGCCATAACTGCGTGACGCATTTCCTGATGGTGGAGAAGGCGCTAATCGATCGTATTGGCACGTCCCCGGAAGACGTTGCGGGTGCCCAGGACTACGACTTGACGCTTCGCTGCCTTGCAGCCGGCGCGCGCTTTGAGCACGTTGCGCATGTGCTGTATCACTGGCGCGTGCATCCGGGATCGACCGCCGACGGCTCTGCCGATAGCAAGCCGTATGCTATCGAAGCCGGCCGTCTTGCGCTGCAGCGCCACTTTAACGCGCTGGGCATTTGCGGAACGGTCGAGGAGACCGAGACGCCGTTTGTCTATCGCATGCGTTATGCGCTGCCGGAGTCTGCGCCGCTGGTGAGTATTGTGATTCCCACCAAGGATCACGTTGAGACGCTCGATGCCTGCGTGATGTCGATCGCTCAGAAGGCAACGTATGCCAATTACGAGATCGTCTTGGTGGAGAACAACAGCAAAGCCCCGGAGACGTTTGCGTATTACGAAACCCTGCCAGAGCGCGTGGCTGCAGCATCTGAAGGCAAGGGTAACGCACGTGTTGTGTACTGGCCGGGCGAGTTCAATTACTCTCAGATCATCAATTTTGGTGTGAAGCACGCCAAGGGCGACTACCTGCTGCTGCTCAACAACGATACCGAGGTCATAAGCCCCGACTTTATCGAAGAGACGATGGGCTATCTGCAGCGTCCCGATGCGGGCGTGGTGGGCGCCAAACTCTACTTTGCCGATCATCTGGTGCAGCATGCCGGCATTTTGGTTGGCGTGCGCGGCGCACTTGCCCATGCCAACCAGGACTTCTCGGCAAAGCGCGAGGGCTATCTTGCCCGTGCTGTGCGCCCGGGCAACTTTAGCGCCGTGACGGGCGCCTGCCAGATGGTCCGACGCGACGTATTTGAGCGGGTCGGCGGCTACAACGAGGAATTCGCCGTTGGCTTTAACGATGCAGACTTTTGCCTGCGCGTATGGGAGGCGGGCTACCGCACCATCTATACGCCCTATGCCGAGCTGTACCACTACGAGTTCACCTCGCGCGGCAGGGAAGAGGCCAACGAGGAAAAGCTGCGCCGCTGGAAGCGCGAGCAGGCGCTGTTCATGCAACGCTGGCCAGAGTTCTTCCTCGACGGCGATCCGTGGTTGGGGCCGAACTTATCCGCTGAGAGCGAGTATTTCTCGGTCTAAGGCAATGGTTTTAGGAAGTCCTAAATTTTCTTTTGGTATGAGCTTGGAAGAAAACAGCGTTGGACTACTTACTAAGATAAATAACGAAAGCTCGATACTTTCGCGATAAGTTTATACAAGCTTATACAGCTCGATATTATCCGATATAGTCTGCGATAATTATTTAAACGATGATTGGCTGTTAATCGATTCCCTAGAAAGGCAAACAAGTGAGCGCCACAGCATTCCATAATCCGTTTCGTCCCACTGCCGGCGCTGAGCCTCCGCGCATAATTGGTCGTGATGATATCGCCCTTGAGTTTACCGAGAGTTTGAATGCGGGAATAGGTGCACCTGCGAGGCTCATGCGCATTGCTGGACCGAGGGGCTCCGGAAAAACTGTTTTGCTCTGCGACCTTAGGGATCGTGCACGAGAGCTTGGATGGAAGACCGCTATTGTCTCTGCTGGCCCTAACTTATTGCTGGACTTAAGGGATCAGGTTGCCGATTCTTCCCTTGAGACTAATGCTTCGGTTGGCGTAAACGCCGGCTTTGTTTCCGCGAAAGTCGACGTTGCGCCCAAAGAGTCGAGCCTTAGAAAGTTACTGAGTTCGGCAGCGAAGTCATCCAAGGGTCTTTTTATTGCCATCGATGAAGTTCAGGACGCTCCGATTGACGATATGCGTGCCATTGCGTCTACGGTTCAGCTTTTGATAGGGGAAAAAGTAGATATCGCACTTGCCTTTGCCGGGTTACCCGCCGGTGTTATGGATCTTATTAACGGCAAGGCGCTTACGTTCTTGCGTCGTGCCCTCCCCGAAGATCTGGCGCCTATCAACCAGGTGGAGGTAGCGCTCTCTATGGGCGATAGCTTTGTCGCGACTGGCTTGACCATAGAGGACAATCTCCTGTCGAGAGCCGCTAAGGCCACTAAGGGCTATGCCTATCTGGTGCAACTGGTCGGTTATTCCATTTGGCAGCGCGCCAACTTGCATCGTGCCAAAAGTGCCATTGTGAGCGAGCGCGACGTCACCGAAGGCATTGCGCTGGCAGAGGCTCGTTTTCACGATGTTGTTCACGAGCCCGCGATTTCTGGTCTGGGGCTCAACGATATCAAATACCTTTTGGCCATGTGCGAGGATAAACAACAGTCCAAATCATCCGAGATTGCTAAGCGCATGGGTAAAAAGACCAATGAGGTCAGCTCCATTAGGGCAAAATTGCTACAAAGAGAGGTTATTCAGGCACCACAGAGGGGCTACGTGCAGTTTGCCGTGCCGGACCTAGATATCTATCTACGAGAGAACGCCGAGGAGATTCTCGAACGGTTCTAGGTCGAGGCTTAATTAGGTTTTGATTTTACTTGGGGGCATTATGGCAAAAATACGAGATTCCCGTATCGAATTACTTCGCATTGTCCTTATGTGGACGGTAATGGCTCATCATTTTGTTGTTCACAACGCTGATTCTGTTTCCGTATTTCCTGGTTCGTTTACTAGGTTTTTCTACAATATCTTTTTCTATCCAATTGGAAGAACTGCGGTCGGCTGTTTTGTTGCAATAACAATCTGGTTTGTTGCGGGGAAAGCTGGATACTCCATTAAACAAGCTGTCAAACAGATAGCTTCAATCGAAGGCACGGTGAGTATTTGCTCGCTTGAGCACTGTTGAATATCGCGAAACAGCACCGCCGATATCGCGCTTGGGCACCGGGGCCGACACTGGCCCCGGTGCTTTTTTATTGCTACCGGTCTATCCGCGGCGCTGCCGCATGTTGGCCTCGCCCATGTCGACCCAGACCGCGTTGTGCACGATCCTGTCCATGATGGCGTCGGCATGCACCCCGCCGCCGAGCCTCGGGTGCCAGTCCTTCTTCTTGAACTGGGTGCAGAATACGGTCGAGGCCGTGCCGTACCTCAGCTCCATCAGCTCCAGCAGCATCGACCTGAACTCGGTGTCCGGCCTGTCGAGCAGCCACTCGTCTATCACGAGCAGGCCGAACGCCCCGTACTTGCGGACGAGCTTGCGCTCGCCGCCGGGCCGGTCACGGCTCTCGCGCCAGAGGTCCTCGAGGTCGGGCTGGCGGACGTAGCACGACCTCACCCTCCTGGCGCAGGCGGCCTTCGCGAGCGCGCAGGCCAGGTAGGTCTTGCCCGTGCCGGTGAGGCCCTGGAGAACCACGTTCTCGCCGCGCCCGACGAACCCGCAGGTCGCGAGCTCGGCCACCGCCACCCTGTCGAGGCCGCGGCCCTCGAAGAAGTCGACCGAGCGGACGTCGGCCTCGGGGTACCTGAGGCCGGCCCTCCTCGTCAGGTTGCGGACCTTCTGCGTGATGAAGTCGGAGTGCGCCTCGTCCACCGCCATCTGGACGCGCTCGGCGAACGCCATCCCGGCGCACACGGCCTCGTCCTGGGCGGAGAGGGCGGCGAGCAGCTCGGCCGCCCCCATCTCCCTGAGCTTGCGGGCGGTCTCCGCGTTGACGTCCATGCTCACTCCTCCCCGTAGAAGCCGGCGCCGCGCACGTAGCCGCAGTCCCCGGACGCCTCGCCGGCTGGCGCCCTGTCCTGCCCCGACCTCAGCACGGGCTCGACGTCGCGGTAGCGCGGCGACCTCTTCCCGGTCGCGAGCGCCATCCCGCACGCCCGCTCGAGCCTCGCCGGGGTGTAGCGCCTGGACAGCCTGAGCACGGCGAGCGCGGCGTTGAAGCCCTGCTCGTCGAACTCGTAGCAGGCGAACACCCTGTCCACCAGCTCGGAGCAGGAGGGCCCGACCCTCGAGGCCCAGGCGCGGATGCGCGGCGCGTCCCAGTCCGACCACGCCCTGCCCTCGGGCATGTCCGAGCCGCGCGTGGAGTAGCGGTTCCTCGCGTAGGACGGGAACCTGGGGTGCGTGGCCACGCGCTCGCCGCCGGAGAAGACCTCCACCTTGCCCTCGGTGACGCGCAGGTCGACCGTCGAGCCGACGAGCAGGTGGCTCACCGAGTAGTAGTTGCGGGCGTACGCGACGTGGCAGTTGGCCTGGACCTTGCGGCCGTAGACCCACTCGCACACCTCGAAGGGCTCGGCCGGTAGGGGCCTCAGCAGCGGGCGCTCGACCTCCTCGAACACCTCGCGCCTCGAGCCCTCGCGCTTGGCGAACGGCGCGTCGTTGTGCTCCGCGACCCTCCGGGCGACGGCGGCGCGGAGGGCCGCCATGTCGGTGAACACCTCGTCGCGAAGCGCCGCTATCACGTAGGTCGCGGCGGCCCAGACCTCGTTCTCGGCGCTCGGCTTGTCGCGGGGCCTCCTGACCCTCGCCGGGATCACGGCGGAGCCGTAGTGCGCGGCGAGCTCCTCGTAGGCCGCGTTCAGTACCGGCTCCCCGGCCCTGGGGTGGGCGGTGACGCCGGTCCTCAGGTTGTCGGGGACGATGCAGGGCGTCGCGCCTCCCAGGAAGGAGAAGGCGTGCACGTGGCACAGCAGCCATGTATCCTGCTTCATGTCGAGCGTCGGCTCGACGTAGCTGTACCGGCTGAACGGGAGGCAGGCCACGAACAGGTACACCTTCCTGACCTCGCCGGTCGCGGGGTCCACGAGCCGCATCGTGGGCCCCGACCAGTCGACCTCCATGTTCCTGCCCGCCTTGTGCCCGACGCGGCTCACCACGTTGCGCGACACCGTGTACTGGCGGTAGCGCTTGCAGAACCTGTCGTAGGACATCGACGGCGCGCCGGCCTCCGCGCACCCGTCGGCATACTCCGCGTGCAGGAGCTTGAGCGTGACGCCGGTCCTCGCGAGCTCGCGGTGGACGCGTGCCCAGTCGGGGTCGGCGTGCACCGGCCCGGCGTCGCCCCTGCCGGGGAACAGCAGCGCGTAGGCGGCCTCCTCGGACATCCCCTCGACGTCCTCCCAGGAGACGCCCCGCTCCCTCGCGGCTTCCAGCACGTCCTGGACGCTGTGCTTCGAGACGTGGGCGGTGCGGGCGATCGCGTTCTGCGAAAGCCCGTTCACCGACCTCAGCCTCAGGACCTCCCTGGCCCTGATCCTTCTCGCCATGTGGAACCTCCTCGTTCTCTGGACTGCATGGCAGCCCGAGCGTAACGGGGATGCGCGGGAAGGCATTTAATGGCGGTGCCGAACGGCAATATTCGGTCGGGTGGGCGGCGGTGCTGATTCGCAATATAGGTGGTGTCGAAAGGGCCTAGGACTCAGGCACGGTTCTCTTTTATAGTATTGCGCTGGGTTTTTTCTTCATGCTTCGCGGCGATATTCAAGTAAGTCCAACCAATTTGATAGATATTTTTGCACCAATTCTTACTGGTTCTAGTTGGTGGTTTGTAACCGTCTATGCTTGGCTTGTATTTTTGCTGCCCTTTATAATTCCGGCTTTGCATGCGTTGGGCCAGAAACTGCATCTATATCTAATAGTCTTTCTGGTTTCTGTCTTTGGATTCCTGCGTTATGTGCCGCTCTTTTGGATTCCCATCGACGGGCTACTAGTGGATTTTATTATAATTTGCGTTCTTGTTTCCTATATTCGCTGGTATTTAGATTTGTCAACAGTGGATATACGGCGCCTGGTTGCTTGCTGCATTGCTTCCTTTGCGGGAGTTGCAATCTCGTTTTATGGTCAATTCCATTTTGATGGTTTGCTGGGTTCGACCTTTGCGAATTTGTATAACGGCTTTTTTGGTTCGCCGGCGTCTATTTTTTCGTTAGTTATAGCCATTTCAGTTTTGTTGATCGATTTAAAAATGCCGCATTTTTCCTCCCATTTCGTTAACACTGTCGCGAAACTTTGTTTTGCTACTTATCTTATTTCTGACTACGGGCCTATCCAAAGTTGGCTCTGGAGCTCGCAGTTTCCCTTTACGCGTGTCGGCGTTGGGCTGGGAATATTGCAGGTACTTCTTGTTCCAACGGTTGTGTTCGCGATCTGCTTAATGCTGGAAGGTCTCAGGAAGCTCTTGGTTGGTTTTATCAAACGTTTTATCGGTCCTTTCGATTTGGTAAATAAAGCTTTGTCGTAGAACCAAGACTTTTGACATTTTCTTCCGCATACGTGATTTGACGACGATCCCGCTACGCTGGTGGTGGAACGATTGGGATTCCGAACCAGCGTTCACTGGTTGTAGCGGATTGGTCGATAATCATCTAGGAAAGCGCGTCGTGAGCACGCAAAACCTGTTAGAGGCATGGTAACGCCCACGGTTGTTGCAACTAAGACGACTATCACCGAGGCTGCTGTTAAGAAGCCGATCGAGCCGAAGGCTGACATGGTAACCGTTGCTAAGTTTCTGAGACCGTCGATGATGACTCGGTCGGCATGCCTCTGGTGCTGGTGTTGTTGGAGGCGCTATTAATCGCTGTAGAGGCTTCGGTTTAAATCAAGGAATCGAACCGGTTTCCACATCAATGGAATGCGCTGGCCGCATATGACGTATCGATATGGGCATGGTATTGCTTTTTTTAATTTGCGGCCACAAAGATGCCTTTTGCAAAGCGCGAGGGCTATCTTGCCCGTGCTGTGCGCCCGGGCAACTTTAGCGCCGTGACGGGCGCCTGCCAGATGGTGCGACGCGACGTATTTGAGCAGGTCGGAGGCTATAACGAGGAATTCGCCGTCGGTTTTAACGACGCAGACTTTTGTCTGCGCGTGTGGGAGGCGGGCTTCCGCACCATCTTTACGCCCTATGCCGAGCTGTACCACTACGAGTTCACCTCGCGCGGCAGGGAAGAAGCCAACGAGGAAAAGTTGCGCCGCTGGAAGCGCGAGCAGGCGCTGTTCATGCAACGCTGGCCAGAGTTCTTCCTCGACGGCGATTCATGGTTGGGGCCGAACTTGTCCTCCGACAGTGAGTACTTCTCGTTTTAGTGCGAAGTAATGCCAAGTTCCGGCAAAGTATCCTCAAGAGCTGCAAGGGCGGTGGGGTTCAAGTACTCCTCGTTCAAGCAGCTCTTGTCATATCGAAAACGTGCCTCAAGATTTTTATAGGTGGTTGTATTAAATCGGTTCGCTCATGCGCTCAGTTTGCCTTAGAAGCTATTTGGCGTAACGGTTGGGGTTCGGCGACTCATATTTAAATTGCAGTCACAAAGACACCTTTTATCGATTTCCCGTTGAAATACTGAATTGATAGTTTAAAAATAACTTAAGAGAGCCTTAAATCTCGGAGAAAGGATGTCGTATGAAAAACCTTCGAGAAAGATGGCGCGGACTAACAGTGCTGGGAGTTGTTGCATTTGCCGCTGTCTGCATGACGGTTGCCCCGGCGCCCTCATTTGCTGATATTGCTGGCGGTGGCGGAGGTGGTGGACCGATTACGGAATGGTGTTCCGACGGTCGTCCGAAGACTGGACTCGTTCGGTGCGAGGACGGCAACCTTCGCTATTTCGATCCCGAAACTGGCGCCATGGTCACGAACCAGTGGCATAACGAATACGAAGCTGTCTGGTACTATTTTGGCGCTGACGGGATCGCGGTGTCGGGCTGGCAGTCTATCGGTGGGGACAAGTATTACTTCTACCCCGAAAGCCATGATATGGCATACGGCCGAGTTCAGATTGACGGCAAGAACTACTTCCTGAACACCCCTGGTGCCAACGCCGATGGCCGCATGCAGCATAGCGGCTGGCTCTATGACTCCATCTATGGAAAGTGGTTCTATGCGACCTCCAGTGGCGAACTGCTGACCGGTTGGCATAATATCGGTGGAACTTGGTATTATTTCGACGAGTATGGTGTCATGCTGACCGGCTGGATCAACGTTTCGGGGACGTGGTACTACGCCAACGCTTCCGGTGCGATGGCCACTGGCTGGCTCAACATCGGCGGTACGTGGTACTACCTCGACGGTTCGGGCGCCATGGTCGCTAACAGCTGGCGCAGCCTCGGCGGCTCCTGGTACTGGTTCGGCGACTCCGGTGCAATGGCCACTGGCTGGTTCTTGGCAGGCGGCTCTTGGTACTATGCGAGCGGTTCGGGCGCCATGGCAACCGGCTGGCTCAGCAATGGCGGCACGTGGTATTGGCTCGGAGGTTCGGGCGCTATGGCCTCTAACTCTTGGGCTAACGTTGGTGGAGTTTGGTACTGTTTCGACGATTCCGGCGCGATGGTTACCGGCTGGCGTCAGGTCGGCGGCGCCTGGTACTACTTTAGCGGTTCCGGCGCTATGGCCCACGACGCCTGGGTCGGCGACTACTACCTCCAGTCTTCCGGTGCCATGGCTACGAATGCCTGGGTTGGCTCCTACTATGTCGGCGAGGACGGCAAGTGGATTCCGGGCTATGGTTTAGTTTGGTATAAGAGCGGTAGCCATGTTTACCATACGCATAAGTGCCGTACCGTTGGCAAGGACGCAAAGGGCTATTCGCAGATCTCTATCCAGGAGGCCCAGAGGCGTGGCGCTTCACGAGAGTGCAAAAACTGCCAGCAAATTGGCTAGTACATTACTGAGCTAGTTTTGATTGAGGCCCCGTTGCCCTGAGGTGACGGGGCCACTGCGTGATTGGATACCGTGCTGCTATGAAGAAATGCTCATTCGGGGTGCTGGTCTTTTCCGGCCTTGTTTCTTTGGGGCTCCTTTTGAGTTCGCCCTCGATGTTATACGCCCTTGATTCGAATAACACTGACGAAGGTTCCGCATCTAACGTTGCTATTGCTTCTGTTGAGTCAGCCATTGATGCTCAGCGCGATTCGACCTTCGCTGTCGAGCAGAACTCTCAGGTGGATAATGAGACCCCTTCTGAGGTTTCGAATCAAATTGTTTGGCATCAGGGGTGGATATCACCCGAAGAAGGGGCTGGTTTTTGGCGTTGGGGCTTGTCCGACGGAACGATCGCTGTTTCTTCTTGGAGACATATAAACGGTAGCTGGTACTGGTTCGACGACGAAGGTCGAATGGCTCAGGATGGGTTGGTTCAAGTTGGGGGTGCGACGTATGCCTTCTCCTCTTCGGGCGCAATGCGTGTCGGCTGGTACCTAGATTCTACGGGCTCCACTTCTGCTTGGTGTTATTTCTCCGGTTCTGGCGCCATGGTAAAAGGCTGGCTTTCAGATGGCAGCAACTGGTATTGGCTGGATGATGAAGGCAAGATGGTCCACGACTCGATGCTACAGATCGGGGGAGCCACGTATGGATTCTCTTCTTCTGGCGCGATGCTTATCGGATGGCATCTTGATGCTTCCGTTTGGCACTATTTCTCCGGCTCTGGCGCCCTGGTGAAGGGTTGGCTCTCGGATGGGGGTCGTTGGTACTGGCTTGATCCTGCAGATGGTTCTATGGCCACCGGGCTGAATGAATGCAATGGCACCTCTTATATCTTTAACAGTTCAGGGGCCATGCTATCCTCCCAGTGGGCACTTATTGACAACAACTGGTATTACGCTGACTCCAACGGCTTACTGCATGGAGGTTGGTTACTTCTAGGGAATTCTTGGTATTACCTGGATCCAGGAAGCCATATTATGCTCACGGGCTTTGTGCAAGTGGGCTCGTCCACCTATTTCCTTACGAGCTCAGGTGCCATGGCAACGGGCTGGGCACTTGCTGATGGTACTTGGTATTACGCCGCATCAAGCGGAGCTATTCAACGAGGACGATGGATAAAGTCCGGAAGCGCCTGGTATTACCTTGATGACGTATCCGGCGCAATGCGCACTGGTGAATATACGGTAGGCGACACGCGCTATTATTCTTTTGACTCCGGTGCGATGGCTTCTTCGTGTTGGATCAACTTGAGCGACGGGATGTCATGGGCGGATTCTTCTGGTGCGTTGAATGATCCATTGCCTATTGCACCCGACGGGTCCCCTGTAGCATCGGGCTGCGTCGACTCGTCTTCGTTGCCGGGTATCATTCATATTGGAGACTCGGTTTTCTATGCGGATGCGAATGGTGCCATTAACGTGGCGTCTGGTTGGATTTTGTCGAAAGACGCTTCTGGCGAAAGTGGCAATACTTGGTACTACGCATCTTCCAATGGTGTCCTTAAGTCTGGTTGGCAATATGTCAACGGTGCGTGGTATTGGATGGACCCTTCCACATTCAAGATGAAAACTGGATGGCTTAATGACGGCGGTACGTGGTACTGGCTCCAGCCTTCGGGTGCCATGTTTGCTAACGGGTGGCTGAAAATCGATGGCGTTGACTATTACTTCAATGCAAGTGGTGCATGGTTGAATACGTCTGGTTCTGTTTTAGGGGTTAATAGGTCCAGCCTGGTCAATTGGCTTATGAGCCACGAGAACGATGGCTATTACCGTGGAACACGCTATGATACGCATCTTAGCCAAGAAACATGCATGTATCCAAAGGGTGATCCTCGTTGGGACGGGTATACCGGTATGAACTGCGGCGGATTTGTATCGCATGCATATATGAAAGCGGGCGGGAATTTAGCTCCAATTGCCGCCGAGCAGAGCCATTCCCCTTGGAGTGGTGGTCCCGGAAGGGGCGGCTGCGTTAACGCTTATCGTTGGTACGGCTACGCTATCGATACGTGCGCAAACGTGACTTATTTCAACTCTATTGATGAGTTGTTACGTAGCGGTTTGGCTCGTAAGGGGGACATTGTGTTCTTCAATCCTTACAACCCATATGCGGACGATAGCCACATTGGCTTTTTCTGGGGCAATTCGCCGAGCGAAAATTTGTTCTGGCATAGTGATGGTTATGGAAATCGCATCTCCGGTTTGACTGCTTTGGGCCCATCGAAAGTAATACTGATCCGTTAGAATTCCGATTTGTAGGGGACTCTCTGGGGGTTGATTTCCGATCTCAGCCGAACACATTGAGCAAATAGGCCATTCCCGCAGTTAGCCGAACGCCCCCGCGGCCCCTCCTGGGGTCCGGGGGCGCCGTTTTCCCAGTTGAAGGAACGGTGGAGATGTGTTTCGATGGGTCCGGTGGCCATGCTCCGCCCGCCGCCCGGCACCTCTTCCTAGACTCAGCCGGACGGTCGGTCCGTCTATTCCGTTTTCTTCCAGGCTAGGCCAGCGGGGCATCGCCCCTCTCGGCGCGCGCCCTCTCGATGAGCCCCGGCGTCAGGTCGAGATCGCCGAGCGCCACGTCCTCCACGCCGTAGGCGTCCAGCAGCGCCGCCGCGTCCTCCCCGAGCATCGCCCTGAAGGCGCGCGCGGGCGTCGAGAAGCCGAGCGCGCCGCGGGGCTCGGAGTTCACGTGCGACATGGCCAGCGCCAGGTCCGCCGGGGCGAGCCGGTCGAACCTGAGTCCGGAGCCCTTGGGCAGCAGCTTCCTTATCTCGACGTGGTTTCGCTCGCAGGCGCCCTTCTGGTCGCTGCGGCGCGGGTCGCAGTAGAACAGCCTCGTCTCGCCCGGCCCCTCGCCGAGCAGCGCCGCGATCGCCCGCTCGTCGGAGAACTCCGTGCCGTTGTCGGTGAGCACGGCGCGGAACACGCGGCGCGTCCCGTCGGCGCCGAGGACCTCCCTGATATCGCCCAGGGCGGCCGCGACGCGCCCGGCGGTCTTCTCCGCCAGCGGCAGCGCGAGCTGCAGCCTGCTGGGGCGGTGCAGCAGCGTGAGCAGGCAGGCGGAGTCCTCCCGGGCGCCCTCGACGGTGTCCATCTCCCAGGCCGCGGCGCACGCGTCCTCCCCGAGGGCGAGGAACGCGGCGTACGACCTGCGGGCGGAGTGGCGGGTCGCCGCCCGGCCGGCGGCGCGCTTCCTCGGCCTGTAGCCGACCTTGCGCCTGAGCTCCATGTTGGTCATGCCGTCGTAGCCCGCCGAGACCCAGCGGTAGATGGTCGACGGCGACAGGTCCACCGGGCCGCCGTTGCGCGCCGCCATCTGCTCGGGCGACAGCCCCCGGCGCAGGCAGTCCCTGATGGCCTCCAGCCTGGCCGCCGCGGCGGGCTCGTCGGCGTCTATCCCGCGCCTGGACGAGACGAGGACCGAGTCGGCGCACAGCTGCGCGGCCCGGGCCTCGTAGAAGACGTGGGGGCGGCGCTTGCAGCCGATCGCGCGGTACCGCCCGCACCCGTTGCAGCATCGCGGCCACGCCGCCAGGCGCGGGCAGGCCGCCGACAGGTCGGCGGAGGCGTCCACGCGCTCGCCGCGCCTGGCCTTCGGCGCCGTCACGAACCTGTGCGACGCCACCTCGGCGCTCACCGTCGAGGGCGACCTGCCCAGCTCCCTCGCGATCTCCCTGCACGACGCCCTGCGCTCCAGCATCCTCTGGACCGTGTCCCGCTCGTGCCTCGTGAGCCTTCCGTAGGCCCTCGGAACCGCCCTCGCGGAGCCACTCTTCTTCTTTCCGGACATGCCGTCCTCCGATCTCCCGGGGCCGACCGATCCGGCCCTCAGGGTATCGGGTTCCCACATTCATCCGTACATGTGCGGATGAATGTGGGAGGTGTTCGGATAAAGTCGATAATCAAGGGGGACTCTCTGGGTCCCCTACCTTTTTGACATCTGGTTTGAAAGTTTATTTGAAGTCGGTATACTTGGGGGTAAGAGAGGGGGCAATGAGCCTTCGGGTTCAACCCTGCGGCAAGTTCTTATTTTCTTTGCAGCATTACGCCCAACTATTTATTGTTCTAGATGGCGTCTTGTCCAGTTGGATGTTCGGGAATCTTTCACAGCCATGCTGTAAGCTAGACGCAAACAAGAACGAATGACGAGGTTTACATGAGCAAACATCTTAAGTTATTTTCGGCATTGTTGGTGCTGATGGTCCTTGCGCCCATTTCTGTGTTTGTTTTTCCCTCGAACGCGGAAGCTGCGCGGTCCCTAGTTGAGAATTCCTGGCGTTATGAGGATGGACAATTGGTCGCAGAGGATGCTTCTTCCGAAGAAGATGGAATAGCCTTATTGTCCATGGGCATTCTTCCCGATGGGGCTACGGCGCAGGGCATCGATGTCAGTGAGCATCAAGGACGTATTGACTGGAATGCTGTTAAGGCTTCTGGTATCGATTTCGCTATTCTGCGTGTTGGATTTGGCGCTCCATCTTGGGGCGGTCGAGTTGACTATCAATT
Organism: Collinsella aerofaciens; assembly: GCF_963360655.1. Taxonomy (NCBI): domain Bacteria; kingdom Bacillati; phylum Actinomycetota; class Coriobacteriia; order Coriobacteriales; family Coriobacteriaceae; genus Collinsella; species Collinsella aerofaciens. The sequence goes on along the minus strand of NZ_OY725717.1, from coordinate 188,463 downwards.
TAATCGAAATATTTCTGAGTGCGAGCGACTCGGAATTCCCTACGGCGTCTATATCTATTCATATGCTTTTGATAATCAGCAGGCAGCTGATGAGGCGTCCATGGTGATTGACTGCCTATCGGGGCACAATCCTAGGCTACCGGTGTATTACGATCTTGAGGACAAGACAATTATTGCAGATGGTCGTCAATCCGGAATTGCATCTAGAGCTCAGACATTCTGTAATAAGATTTCTAGTGCTGGATATAAGCCAGGCATTTATGCAAACCTAAATTGGTTTAACAATATATTGACCGACCCTGTATTTAAGAGCGGTTCTTGGGATCATTGGATTGCTCAATACAACTCCCAATGTCACTATACCGCCAGTTACAGCTTTTGGCAGTATACAAGCCGCGGAAAAGTTTCTGGTATTAGCGGAAATGTTGATATGAATTACGCGTATGTTGATGTCTCTCTTTATTACTGGCAGTTAAAAGAGGGCACTTGGTATTACGCAACCTCTGACGGCAAGGCGTATACCGGATGGTTGTTTCAGAGTGGCACGTGGTACTGGCTCGAGCCCGACGTGGGCGGTGCCATGGCTACCGGCCTTCACGAGTGCAACGGCTCCCTGTACTGGTTTAATTCGTCCGGCGCGATGGCGACCGGGTGGGTCCTCGACGGCGGGACCTGGTACTACGCGACTGGCTCCGGCGCGCTGGCGCGCGGCCCCGTATCCGTCGGCGGCGTGCCCTACTGCTTCGACGCCCGGACGGGGGCCATGCTGACGGGCTACCAGACGGACGCGCAGGGCGTCCGCCGCTACTTCGGCAGCTGCGGCCCCCTTAACGGCTGGGGCTTCGTCGACGGCTCCTGGTACTGGTTCGCTGACGGTATCGCCTCGACCGGCTGGCTTTACACCGGCGGTTCCTGGTACTGGCTCGAGCCCGACGCGGGCGGCGCCATGGCGACGGGCCTCCACGCGTGCAACGACTCAGCGTACTGGTTCAGCGCCTCCGGCGCGATGGCGACCGGATGGGTGCTCGACGGCGGGACCTGGTACTACGCGACTGGCTCCGGCGCCCTCGCCTCCGGCTGGCTCAACCTAAGCGGTACGTGGTACTGGCTCGACCCCTCGACGCACGCCATGGCCACCGGGCTCCATGGGTGCAACGGCTCCATGTACTGGTTCAACGGCTCCGGCTCGATGGCGACCGGATGGGTCCTCGACGGCGGCACATGGTACTACGCGACGAGCTCCGGCGCCCTCACCTCCGGCTGGGCCTACGTCGGCGGCGCCTGGTACTGGCTTGACCCCTCGACGCACGCTATGACTACGGGTGTTCAAGAAATCGATGGGGTGAAATACTCTTTTGCTAGTAATGGCGCTTGGCTCGGCTAGCAACTCTTCCTTAATTGCTTTTTTCTAATTACATATTGCTCTTAGCTATCCATTTGTAGACTATGTTTATATAAAAATTGGTAACTACTGGGGGCTGCACATGGCAAGGAAAAAGCAAATAACATTAATCCTAATCATTCTTTCAACTCTACTGCTCGCTGGACCCGGTGTGGTTGATATCGCGAACGCAGAACCCATAAGCTCCTCCATCCCTACTGATTTTGAGCGGCAATCCGTCCCCTCGACTCTTTCTCCTTCCGATTCAATCGATGATGGTCCTGCTCAAGAATCCGTTAAATGGAATCTGGGTTGGAATTCGTTTGACGGCAACTGGTTCTATGTGGATTCAGTCAATCCGGTCTCGTTGCATTCTGGCTGGCTCTATACCAATGGGGCCTGGTATTGGCTCGACCCCTCGACGCATGCCATGGCCATCGGGCTCCATGAGTGCAATGGCTCCGCGTACTGGTTCAATGGCTCCGGCGCGATGGCGACCGGGTGGGTCCTCGACGGCGGTACCTGGTACTACGCGACGGGCTCCGGCGCCCTCGCCTCCGGTTGGGCCTACGTCGGCAGCGCCTGGTACTGGCTTGATCCCTCCACCCATGCCATGGCTACCGGCCTTCACGAGTGCAACGGCTCCATGTACTGGTTCAACTCCTCCGGCGCGATGGCGACCGGTTGGGTGCTCGACGGCGGCACCTGGTACTACGCGACTGGCTCCGGCGCGCTGGCGCGCGGCCCCGTTTCCGTCGGCGGCGTGCCCTACTGCTTCGACGCCCGGACGGGAGCCATGCTGACGGGTTACCAGACTGATGCGCAGGGCGTCCGCCGCTACTTCGGCAGCTGCGGTCCCCTTAACGGCTGGGGCCTCGTCGACGGCTCCTGGTACTGGTTCGCTGACGGTATCGCCTCGACCGGCTGGCTTTACACTGGCGGCTCCTGGTACTGGCTCGACCCCGACGCGGGCGGCGCCATGGCGACGGGCCTCCATTCGTGCAACGGCTCCGCGTACTGGTTCAACGCCTCCGGCGCGATGGCGACCGGATGGGTCCTCGATGGCGGGACCTGGTACTACGCGATTGGCTCCGGCGCCCTCGCCTCCGGCTGGCTCAACCTAAACGGTGCGTGGTACTGGCTCGATCCCTCGACGTACGTCATGGCTACGGGTGTCCAAACTATTGGATCATGTGAATACATATTTAATAGTTCCGGCAAGATGATGGCTAATTGCTGGTCAAACGGTGATGGGTCCTGGATGTATCATTCTTCATCCAGCGGTGCAATTGACCTTAAAGGCATCATGACTGATTCGGGAATCCAGCTGATTGACGATGGCGGGAATGTTAGAACGGGCTGGATTGAGAGTCAGGGTTCTCGATATTATTGTTCTGCTAATGGGGTAATTCTGACTGGATGGCAGCAAATAGCTGGGTCTTGGTATTACTTTAACTCGGATGGTCGAATGGCGACCGGCTGGCTTATCGATGGCGGTAACTGGTTCTGGCTAGATTCCTCTTCTGGCGCAATGAAAACGGGATGGCTATCCCTTGGGGGCACATGGTATTACCTTGATGCCGCACGTGGGGGAGTAATGTTGAGCAACGGTTGGTATTGGATCGGCTCTACTGACTACAAGTTCAGTTCATCCGGCGCAATGGTTGGCGCTTGGGTCGATGTCCCGTGCTATTCGCAGTACCCGGAACTTCCTACTGGCTGTGAGTCGGTCGCCCTTACAAACTTGCTTAACTACTATGGTTTCGGTTTAGGTAAGACGATTATTGCGGATTATTACTTGCCCAAGGGAAGCAACGGCAACTTTGTTACCGCCTTTGATGGCAACCCAAGGCGTAGTAGCGGGGGTCTCATGGGATGTGTCGCCCCTGCTATTACGATTGCTGGTAATAACTTTCTGCGTGCTGCTGGAAGTGGCAAGCAGGCAAAAGACGTCTCTTTCTCGTCAATTTCTTCCATTAAGAACAGGCTGACCTTTGGTCAACCTGTTGAGATGTGGAATACCGAGTGGGGAAGTTGGCCAGGAGGCCGTTATGCTGCTCGTTGGTATAACGGGTATTCCTATGGTCTGTGGGGCGGTAATCATGCCGTAGTCCTTAAAGGCTATGATGACGAGCGGGGAATTGTCTATCTTTCGGATTCGATTAACGGCAATGTTACGCGAAATGCCCAGGTGTTCTTCGGCACGTGGCAACAGATGGATAGCCAGGCCGTGGTAATTGAATAGCCATAATGCTAAAAAGGGAGAGCTCGACGAGCTCTCCCTTTTTACTGCATTGTTAATCAAGCTACGCTGTCTTATTTCGTCCAAATAGTTCGTCCCAGTTACTGGCTGCCAAAACTGTTCCGCATACAATTACAATGCAGCAGATTACAGATGCCATGTCGGGAATTGTTCCAAGCAAGATCAGGCCAAAGACCACCGACCATGCCGAATAGGATATATTCAGAGCCATCGCACGCGCTGCTCCGATTGCCGCAATGCCCTTGTAATAGAACAGATAGGATGCAGTTCCTGCGAGTCCGGCGAGTGCAATAATCAATGTGGGCATGCTCGGGATAGCACCCAGCGTGAAATGCCATGCTCCGAAGAGGGGGAGTACGAGCACTCCATAAACAAGCGCACTCGTAGTTTCGCGGATTTGCAAAGCCGTTTCGTCATCAACGGCATCATCTTTCATTCCCCATGCGCACAGCACCGCTTCGGATCCCCATCCAATAACGGCAAGCACCGCGCCGAGTAAGCCGAGGGGGGCATTTGCAATCTCGCTCGATCCGGCCGATAGATAGCCCATCGTCATTACGCCGCAAAGAGCAACGAGAAGGGAAAGCATCTGACCTTTGCCCATTTTCTCCTTCAGCAGCACGAACGAAAGGAATGCTCCGACCGCGGGATAGAAGGCGGAGATGATTGCCGTGTAGGCAGCTCCGATGTTATTAATCGCCAATACGTAACCGGTCATTCCGATAGGTCCACCGAGCAGAGCGCCGGCGATGACGACCTTGCCCGAACGAGTTTTAAGTGCAGCGAGCGTATCTTTTAATCTGCCTCGAACTCCCATGTACCCAAAGAGCCAGATTGCACAGAAGGCATCATGGAGAAAAGATCCTGCAATGGAGGCGCATGCAAGCGCTTCCGCCGATCCTATATAGGGCGCGAGCGCCAAACCGATTCCAAGAATTACTGTATCAAGGCCCCAAAGAAGGCCGCTAAAAAAGCCGAATTGCATCGTTACTCACCTTTCCGATAGATCTCCAGTGCCTTTTTAAGGTATTTGGCACTGTAATTGAAGTAGATATAGAGCCATTCGCCTACGAAGTCGCCTTCGGCTTCTTTCAGAAGAGACCAGAGGTACCAGCACCATCCTGCAAGGGCAATGTGCGCGTAGTTATGCGCAACTTCGTTGTTTGTTGCCTTGCGCCCAAAATATGCATCAAGCGCGCGGTCGACTTCATCTTCGGAAAGCTCGCAGCAGACACTGCACGTTCCAAAATCGTTTGCGTAATCGCTCATGCCAGCATATTCCCAGTCAATGAGATAGTACTTGTCGTTCTCATCGATAAGGAAATTGAGGTAAAAGAAGTCATTGTGGCAAAGGCATTTTGGTGCATTGTCGGCCTGTACAAAGCGCTCCAATTCATCGATTTCGGCGGACATTTCCCTGTAGCCTGGAATGTCGATGGGACCTTTTTCCAGAAGAAGCGATTCGTAGCGCTTCGCTTCGAGGTAGAAGTCAAATTCGGTTTCGACATTTGCACCACTCTCGTGAAGCGAATGACACATCTGCATCATTCGATTCATTTGGGCAGCATCATGCGGATCAGGCTGCTTTGCGTTGGGTACAAACTTCGAAATTTTCCAACCGCGCTTTGGGTCCTCATGAATGAACGTGTCGTCAAGGCCGAGTTCCTTGGCCTTTTTAAGTGCGGCTACTTCTCCATTTCTGTTAATAAGCAGTTCGGTCCCGACTCCCGGATGGCGGTAAACGTACTCTCCGTCATTGGTTCTAAAGTGGCACGATAGATTCGTAAGACCTTGTTTAAGGGGATAAACGTCGTGAATCTCTGATTTGGAGCAGCCGAGCACTTGCTCGATGTTATCGAAAATATCGGAGTCAACGTTTTCGATAAAATGCGGATCAAAGGCACGCAGTTCATCAAGAGAATCGAATTCGTTGATCTCGCCCTTAGGATACTTCTTGATAACCATATCGAGCTCCTTGATGTGCTCGATATATAGATCTTCCCAAAGCTTGTCCGTTGTTTCGGGCTTGTTATATTCCGTTTCGAGAATCTGCTTAAATGCAAGCGAGAAGGCTTTATCAAAGTAGACATGTCCGAGCATATACCAAGCATCGGAACCGCCAATCGTAACATTGGTGATTCGGTCCATTGCTCCGGTTTGAATGCACCATTCTTTGGTGGCGCCTTCAGCATATTGAGCAGAATAAAATGCTTTCCAAACGTATGCTTCAAACGGATTGTTTAGAAGGTAATCATCGCTTGAGCAAATATAGGTGTTGCCAAGCCGCTCTTTTACGCACATAAGCGATGCGTGGTTATTTTTGGATGCATATTCGTTGTTGACGACAATCGAGACGCCGAACTTGCTTTCAAGATAGAAGAAATACTCTTTTTTATAGCCGACAACGACGGTGATATTGCTGATACCCGCGTCTTGCAGCTGCCTAATCTGACGTTCGATGAGAATCTCACCACGTACCTTTAAAAGGCCTTTGGGCTTTTCATACGAAATGGGAGCAAAGCGGCTCGAAAGCCCCGCAGCCAATATCACTGCGTTTTCAACCTTATAGGGGTGAAGTGCTTCGTAACCGCTGTCGGTTAGGCTGTCCGATTCGAGAAGGCCCTCATTCGTAAGCTCTTTATTTGCTGCGTTTACCGATCCAAGTGAGAGGCCAGTGCGCTCGGCAACTTCTCGCTGGCTAGCATATGGGTTCTTTAGGTATTCGTACAGAACAGTAAAGTTACGCTTGGTCAGTTCCACTGCAGGCCTCCAATTAAGATGTTCATTGCTTATGGAAAGAATAGAATGATTGAACGTTATGTTCAATTAAATATATTTATCTACATAGACTGAACAGACAGTAACGAAAATCAATCCTGGAATGTGGATTAAAATAAATAAATGAGATATCTGGGAGGGTCGCTTATGTATCGATTCGAAAAGAAGGCCACGCTTGTTTGTGCTGCTGCGTCATTAATCACTGCTTGCTGCTTGCCCCTGAGTGCGAATGTCGCGTTTGCACAGGATTCCGTTGAGGCTCAGAGTATTGAGTCAAAAGCGGATTTTTCTTCTGTGGTTTCCGATGATTTGCAACCTGATAATTCTTCCGCCATAAAAGATGGCTGGCAACGAGACGAGTCGTCTGGAGTTTGGTATTACGGAAAAAACGGTAAACACCAAACTGGCTGGCTGCAAAGCGGGGGCTATTGGTATTGGCTTGATCCAGCCAATGATGGTGCAATGCAGACAGGTTATTTCAATGTGACCGATGCTGGCGGATCGATTGCTTCGTTTTATGCGAATGACGGCAATGCCGCAACGCCTTTTGGCGCGCTATATCAGAACTGCTGGCTACGTAACTCAGATGGAAATTGGTTTTATGCCAATGCTGGAGGCGATTTAGCTGCCGGTTGGTTTTATCAAGACGGCACATGGTATTACCTGGATCCTGCCACCAATATAATGCAGGTTGGTTTTGTCGACCTCGGGAGCGGGAAATACTATTTAGATGCCACTGGTGCTATGAAAACCGGCTGGATTCTCGTTGACGGGAATTGGTACTGGGCTTATTCATCGGGTGCCCTTGCTTCGTCATGGCAAACGATAGGTGGGGCTCGCTATTATTTTGACTCACAGACGTTCATCATGTTTAAGGGTCGTCAAAAGATTGATGGAAGAACCTACATTTTTGGTGACTATGGTCTCGCAAATGGATGGTACAAAGACGGAGTAGATTGGTATTACTGCTCTAACGGTATTGCGGCCACTGACTGGAAACTCGTTAACGGCGCTTGGTATTATCTCGACCCAGCCTCCGATGGTAAGATGTCCGTTGGGTATTTAGACCTTGGCAATGCAGCTTATTATTTAAAGCCTAACGGGGCTATGGCTGTTGGTTGGGCTCAGGTCGAGGACGGCTGGTATTTCGCCTCCCAATCTGGTGCACTTATTTCTGGCTGGTATAAAGAAGGCACAAGCTGGTATTACCTGGACCCTGTTAGCCATCTCATGAAAACGGGCTTATTTGAGGTGGGCGGCAACGATTGTTTTGCAAACCAGAGCGGTAGGCTTGTGGTTTCAAGTTGGGTTACCGTTAATGACGGCGTTCAAAGATACGCCGATGATAATGGATATCTTTGCAAGGATGTGATTCGCGAAAACGGCACTATCCTAAAAATCGCTGGAGCTGATGGTTGGCAGGTTGCTTCCGGCTGGGTTAATGTCGCAAATTTAAGGTTTTACGCTGAGCCCGGGACGGGTGCCATTCATCGTGGATGGCTGAAGATTGACGGCGATTGGTATTGGCTTGATGCCGATTCTGGCGTGATGAAGACCGGATGGGTTTTTACTGGCGGTGCATGGTATTACCTAAACGCTGACGGAAAAATGGCAACTGGTTGGAAAAGCCTGAATGGAACATGGTATTACCTTGAGTCCAATGGAAGCATGCATGTTGGCTGGCTTAAAGATTCGGGTAAGTGGTATTGGTTAGACGGCAGCGGCGCTATGGCAACGGGCGCAAGGACCATCGACGGTGTTCGCCGAATTTTCTGGAGCGATGGCCAGTGCGACAAAGTTGGCTGGCAAAATCCATCCCAGTATCCTCAGGTCAGTTCTTGGACTGTTCAGCTGCCTAGCTATTGCACCGGATACTTTACCTATGTGACCCCTTCTCGCATTTCTGTCGAAGCAACGCGGGAAGATTGCGTGAACGCCTTTATCCAGCGCGCCTATGAGTATATCGGTACGCAATATATTGAGCCTTGGTCTACCGCTCCCGGTGGAGCTGTTGATTGCTCTGGTTTTGTCTTGCAGTGCCTTTATGCTACTGGCATGGATATGGGTGTTTACAACCCTTATAACCATCGCTGGGATCCAAGCCAAACCTACAATTCCATGAATTGGTATCGAAGCAATATCTTTATGCCCGTGAGCACGAGCTCGATTCAACGCGGCGATGTGATTTATTACCGCGGTCATATTGCAATTGCACTTGGCGGCGGCTTGATGATTGATTCCTGGCCTCATCAAGGTGTCGGAATTCATCCTATTAGCGCAAGGGGAAATGTAATCGGCGCAGCTCGTCCGTTTATTAAATAGATTCCCTGCAAGACAGTCGGTACCGGTTGGGGGCTTGAAATGAATGCTCGGATTGATCATCGAATTTGCTGGCGAGTAATTGGCTTGATGCTATTTTCCGCCTTACTTTCAGTTACAGCCCCCGCATTTTCTTGCACTGCTTATGCCGTGGAAGAGGGGGCGGATAACGGTGTCGTAGAGCGCGACTCGACAGGAGGGCCGGGAGCATTGGTCGGTGGCGGTTGCTCTCAAGACTCCAGCGATTGTGCCGGCAAAACAACGGAAGATTCGAGCCTACAGGTTGTCGATAGCCATGACCCGTCGACTACAGAACAACTATCTGGATGGCAATGGAACGGTTTGTCCTGGTATTACTATCTAGATGGCTGTCGTTTGACCGGAATTCAGAATATTGACGACTTGCTGTACTACTTGGACCCCGCTCGTGACGGCGCAATGAGCTGCGGCTGGATTTTTACTGAAAATAAGTGGTATTACGCGGGTCCGTCAGGCGCTTTGGCAAGTGGCTGGCAGTTTATTGGAGACCAATGGTACTGGTTTGACTCCCTTAACAGCTGTTCTATGGCTACTGGTCGACGTGTTATTGATGGGCACCCTTATCTTCTTGGAACCTATGGACTGATTAATGGATGGTACCTTGATAACGGTTTATGGTATTGGGGTAGCAATGGTGAAGTCTTAACCGGCTGGCTTCAAACTGGCAATAACTGGTATTGGCTTGATCCCGCCAATGATGGTGTTATGTCTAGAGGAATCGTTTCTGTCGGTTCGTCTCGTTACTATTTATCGGATTCCGGCGCAATGACTGTTGGTTGGGCGTTTGATGGGACGGACTGGTATTACGCTGACGGTTCCGGCGCACTTGCATCGGGCTGGCGTTTGGTGAATGGCGTTTGGTATTGGCTCGATGTCGCAAATGACAATAGAATGGCTACCGGCTTTTATGTCATCGGATCCAACCGGTATCATTTTTCTTCAACGGGAGCGTTGTCACTTGGCTGGTTTATGAGCGATGGAGACTGGTATTACGCTGAGCCTTCTCAAGCGTCGGGCATTATAAAGACTGAATGGCTGAAGGACGGTGGTCAATACTATTATCTCGATCCTGCCGCCGACGGTAAAATGCTTCTTGGTCATTTTTCTGTAAATGGGAAAAGCTATTATGCAAAAGCTTCAGGCGCTGTTGCTTGTCGTGAATGGGTAGATGTCCAGGACTCGGTTCAGGATGAGCCATCTAAGGCTTTTGCTGGTTCTGATTGCTCATTGTGTGGAGCATTGCGTAATGGAAAACTGTTTACATCAAACGGCGATGGCGAATTGGTCGAAGCTCACGGGTTTGTGATGCTTGGAGGCTGTAAGTTCTATGCTGATTCAACCGATGGCTCCCCCTGCGCTGGATGGAAGAACGTTAACGGAAAATGGTACTTTTTTGATGAGACCGCTGGCTATGCACGATCTGGCTGGCTGTACAAGGATGGCTCCTGGTTCTATTTAGATCCGTCCACTTATGCTATGAAAACCGGTTGGGTTGCCGTTAACGGATCTTGGTGTTACTTGAATTCGTCTGGTTATATGCAGACAGGATGGCTCAATCTGGGCGCCACCTGGTATTGGCTTGATGCTAGTGGAGCTATGGCTACTGGCTGGCGCGTTGTGGACGGATCCTGGAATTTCTTTATGGCTAACGGCGCGTGGGTGTCAGACTATATGGATGCCAAGGCTCAAAGTTATTCAAGCAATACAAATTGGCTGATACTTGTCGATACGTCACGTTGCGTTACGAGTATTTACACTGGATCCTGGAATAACTGGTCCTTAAACCGTCGATATGTATGTTCGACGGGAAAAGCTAGCACGCCTACGGTGATAGGGGAGTATCAAGTCTACGGTAAGGGATACTCCTTTGGGCATGGATATACTTGCTATTACTACACGCAGTTCTATGGTGATTACTTATTCCATTCCTCACCCTACTACGTCAACAGCAACCGCGTGATGGATCCCACGATGGGCGTTCCATCCTCTGCTGGATGCGTACGCCTTGAGATTCAGAATGCAAAATGGATTTACGATAACATTCCTTATGGAACAAAGGTTGTTACTTATTGATATTAGGCACTCGTTTTAAGAGACAGGGATAAATACTCTATTTTTAAAAGAGTTTCTTTTAACTGAGGGTGCTTTGATAATCTTTAAGCAATGAATTTGGGAGGATTTTTGGAAATAGAAATGGGAAATGATATTGACGTATGCGTACTTCTCTCAGCTTATAAACCCGATCTTAAGTTTTTCGCGGAACAACTTGATTCGATAGATAAACAAACGTTTCCGCTTACGCTTCTAGTTAGAAATGACTGCCCTGAATCGGATTCATTAGAGCGGTTTATCCAAGCGCATATAACGAAAAACGCCTATCGGTATTATCACGGTGATAATAATCTCGGTTATGTCAAATCGTTCGAGGCGCTGCTCTCCTTGGCGGAAGGGGATTACGTAGTACTTTGCGATCAGGATGATATTTGGGAGCCTAATAGAGTTGAAGTTTCGCTCAACCATATGCTAGAAGAAGGCTCAATTCTAGATGTTTGTGATAGATCGGTAATTGACGAAAACGGAAATATTCTGGTAAAGAGTTATAGGAAAGCTCATCCTAATTCGCCGGAAGTAAATTGGTGCTCTGGAGAGGATATTACTGTACAGGCCGCAAGCGTATGTTACGGCATTGGTATGGCTCTCATGTTAGATGCGAGTGCGGCGAAGTCGATGATTCCCTTTCCGGAATCGACTGCACATGACTTGTGGTTGACATTGGGTTGCAGTGAACTGGGGAAGTGCAGCTTTACTATGACTCCTTTGGTTAAGTATCGTCGACATGGTGGTAACGAAACTGGATTCCTTGCAGGTGTTTCTTCAAAAGATGATTGGTATTCGACAAGAGTTAAAAACAGGGTTGATACTGCTAGGCGATTTGCCGATAGATTTCCCGATTCACCGCATCTAAAGGAAATATTGGGGTTCGCTGAAGCAAGGGAGCGGCGCTCCATAATTGGTTTACTTAAATACCGACGAGCTTGCCCGTCTATCGCTAAAGCAGATATCATTATACGTCTTATGCCGAATTGGCTGTTTATTTTGATTTTAAAAGAACTTAAAGCTGCGAGATAGCTCCGTATCCTCATTTCGACAGGTTTAGAAGGGCGCTTATATTTGTGAAGGCCACAGAGAAGACTCTTTCGATTAAACATAATATGTTCTGGAATACCGTCGGTTCGTTGACTAATTTAGGCTGTCAGTGGCTTATCACCATTTTGGTCGTTCGGCTGTCTGATGGATATAGTGCTGCAGGCATTTATTCGCTGGCTATGTCTATTTTCAACATGTTTTCTCAATTAGCCCAATACAGGATGTACACGGTGCAAATTGCAGATGTTGAAAGGAAAAACTCTGCTGGTGAATACCTGACTTTTCGTTTCTTTACTACTTTTATAGCGTTTGCAATGTTAGCCGTCTATTCCATTGCAACGTGTCGTATTGGTACGGTGCCCGCTATTCTTCTGTATGCTCTCTATAAAACCGCTGGCTTAGTCATTGATGTCATGCATGCTAATGATCAGGTTGGTCATAGGATGGACTATATTGGGAAATCCCTCATAATGCAGGGCATCGGCTCTCTCCTTTCATTCATTCTTGTCTTTGGATTTTTTAATAGCCTCGAAGGTGCACTGTTGCTTATGACGGTAGTGACAATAGGCATCGGAGTTATTTACGATTATCCAAGATCAAATCGGATTTCTGCAATCAAGCTTGGAATTAGCCGAGCGAAGGTCAGAGCCTTCCTATGTAGCTGTTTGCCCATCGTTCTGGGCGGCATTGCTGCTTCTGCGGCGCCGAATATTCCCAGGCAGTATTTATCTTATTCATTCGGAGATTCTGCTCTGGGTATTTATGCATCAGTTGCTGCACCTGTGGCAATTATCCAAATGGGTGCGACCTATATTTATAATCCTTTATTAGGTTATCTAGTAGAGCGTTACCATTCTAGAGAAAAGTCCTTTTTTTCGCTCATAGGTAAAATACTTGCTGGCATCTTTTTTGTCGGTGTCATATCTTCAGTTGCCCTTTTCTTTTTCGGTAAATTATTGCTGTCACTGTTTTATGGCGCTGGAATAGCTAAACATACCGATCTCCTTCAGCCTATGTTGGCTTGTGCCTTTTTGACTGGCATCGCTTGGTTTGTCAACGATTTGTTGGTTTCTCTTGATAATTACCGAGGGGTATTTGTTGGCAGCATGCTGTCCTTAATTAGTGCTGTCGCTGTTATGGCTCCTGCGCAAATGCTGTTTGGCTTAAATGGCCCTACTGTATCGGCGCTTATATCCAATGCCATTTGCCTTATTTATCAGTCTTCTGTTTTGGGGAAACAGACGCAACAATGGTTCGGGGAAAAGAGATAGGCCGATGATGTCTAAAGCTCACGCGCTATTAAAGCTTCAAAACACTGAATTGGATATCCTTCAGGTTGTCGCCGCATTCTGCTCTAAGCACGGCATCAGGTGGTGGCTTGACGGTGGAACATGTTTAGGAGCAATGCGTCATAGGGGGTTTATCCCTTGGGATGATGATATAGATATCGGAATGATGCGTTCAGATTATGACCGCTTTTGCTCTTTAGCCGAGGGTGGGTTACCGGAAGGATATTCGCTCCATACATCGCGGAATACTACTGGCTATGCTGCGATGTTTGCTAAGGTGTATCGCGATGGAACTCGCTTCGAGAATCAAGAGGCTCGAGAGGCTTCCAGTTCGATGGGCATTTTTGTCGACATCTTTCCATATGACCAGCTCTATACAGATAAACGCCTTCGTGCAAAGCAAGTCCGAACTGCATCAATTGCACAGAAAAGAGCCTATTTATATCATTCTTCTTCCATTGTTGTCCCTCATAAAGGGTTCCTTGGTCAACTCGAGCAAATTGGTTGTTCTGCTATGCACGTGGTGGAACAACTGGTTTCTCGAGGCGCATGCTCTTACCAGGATTTGTTCGATTCCTGTATTGCCGACTCAAATACGGGTGAGGTCTCTGATTACTGTCTGACGTTAAGCTGGCCGAATATGGCGCCAGTGCCTATTTCAGAGATTTTCCCTCTGAGCAGTGCGGTTTTCGAAGGCAGTGAATTCCCTGTTCCTCGTATGACGGATAAATATCTTACAACGATGTATGGCGATTGGAAAAAAATACCGTCACCGGATAATCGACATACCCATCTTCCGCTCTTGCTCGACTTTGGAGATGGGGAAGTCTGGACGGCACAGAATTAAGGATATGACATCTATATCAGATGAGGTTATGTGATGAGCTCCTCTATTTGTATTTTCACTCACCATTATCACCCGCAACTTAGTGGAATTGGTAATTTTGTCGATGGTCTCGCTCACGCCTTGACTGCACGCGGCGATAGGGTGGTTATCGTTACTAATGATTCGATGCGCGTGGGAGTCGGTCATTCAGTCGAAAACGGCCTGGAGGTAATTCGTCTTCCTTGCATTCCGTTACTTGATGGAAGACTTCCTCTTCCCAAAAAAACCAGTGATTATTACCGACTCCTGCAAACCCTTGATGATTATGAGTGGAATGGTGTTCTGATAAACACGAGACTTTTCCCTCTCTCGCTCGAAGGGCTGAAGTTTGCTGCGGATCATAGTGCTAAGGCTGTTGTTCTCGACCACGGCTCAGCGTATCTCTCTTTCAATCAGCCATTTCTTGATTATTTTGTTCGCCGATATGAAGATTGGATTACTGATCGCGTAAAGTCGTTTGAACCTGATTTCTATGGGATTTCTTCTAAAAGTGTTGAATGGCTTCAGCACTTTAATATCACTGCAAAAGGCGTAATTTCAAACTCAATCAATGCCTCATTCTATAGGAGTATTTCTTCGGGGAGAGATTTCCGATCTGAATTAGGTATCCCTCAGTCATCTTTGGTTGTAGCTTTTGTCGGGCGGCTTATTCCTGAAAAGGGAATTTATTCAATTATTGAGGCGGCTCGCACAAAAGATATTACCAAGCGTGATATTTGTTTTGTTCTTGCAGGGGATGGTCCGCTGGCTAATGAGGTCAAGGAAGCTTGTTCGTCTAACTTGTTTTGGCTTGGGAGATGTAACACAGAGGATATTTCCTCCTTACTTCAGCAAGCAGATGTGCTTTGTCTTCCAACTCGTTCCGAAGGCTTTTCAACGGTACTTCTTGAAGCTTCAGCCTGCGGAACGCCTGCAGTGGTAACAGACGTGGGCGGGGCACGCGAGCTTATCTTAGATGATAGCTACGGCACAATAATTCGGTCCATGGCATCTGATGAGGTGGTTTCGGCATTATGCAGGCTTTTTGATGATCGAAAGCTGCTTTCTCTTCAGTCTCGAAACTCTAGGGCGCTTGTTGAAAATCGATATAACTGGGATGCCACTGCTATGGATGTCGAGAAGGCGTTTTGTATTTGCTAAGTGATACTTGGCTGGCTTTTGCTTAGCTTTTGAGTGAAGTTGGATTTGAGATACGAATTTGTTATTGTCGACTTACCCTATTCGATTTTGTCTTTAGTTGGAGATGCACGTTTTGAATAATCCTGCAATTAAGAAAAGCGAGTACGCGCTTGCCATCTTTGGGCTGGGACTTCTTTTATTAGCTGTTGCGACATCATTGCACTATAAGAATTTAAATCTATTCATTCTTGAACTCTTTTGCGATGTCGTTGCTGTTGCGTGCTTATATTTGCAACCGAAATCACAGTCGGGTGGTGACGCTATTCGTCAGATAACCGTCCTCGTCGCGTCCAGCATTCTCTGCAGCTTTCTGCTAGTTTTAATCATATTGACTGGTGCGAAGACGTTTGGCCCCTTCGATCTTGACGCATGGAATATCGCAAGTCTTGTTATATGCTTTCATTTAGTTTTAGCGTTTCAAGGCATTGAGCTTTGCTATGGCCTGGTGAAGAGCTTTGTAGCCTCGGTTAAGAAAACTGATACTAAGAAGTGTTTCTTTTTTTTGACGGTTTCTGTTGGTTTTGCTGTTTTAATCGCTTTTATTGGCATTCCGCTCGATAAGTCAAAGACGGTGTTGTTCGCGTCTGCTTTGCCCATTACTGTTTTGATCGGGTTGATTGCTATTAATGGGGGCACTTCTTATCTGAAGCCCGAACTGTTCGCTTTCGCATGCATTGTCTCGGTCGGTCTATCCGTAATTATTTGCTTCCCCGTTACAAATTTTCTGACATGGGATGATGAGGTCCACTATGGAAATGCAAATAGTGTTTCCTACCTCACAAATGCTGAAATAACAAATTCTGACCGAATGATAGTCGAACAGTTTTATAGGGGGGACGGCTTTAGTTTGGATGCATCTTTGGGTAAGTACCCAATAGATGAAACAAGAGAGTTTAACCGTGGCTCTGTTGAGCAATTAGTCAGAGAGGCCGATAAAAATAATATAGCTGAAGGTATCGAACGTGTTAATTGTTTTGATAGTGTGGCTCTTTCTAAAATTGCCTATATTCCTTCTTCTATCGGCCTTTGTTTGGGTCGCTTGCTTCATCTCCCATTTTCTATCAAATTTGCATTGGGAAAATTATTTAATTTACTTGCGTATGCAGTTATCTGCGGAATCGCAATTCGTATAGCCCCTTGCAGAAAATGTCTTTTCACTTGTATTGCGTTGTTCCCGTCTGCCGTGTTAATGGCAGCCAGTTACTCGTATGATCCCTGTGTGATATCGTTCAGTTTGCTAGGAACAGCTCTTTTGTTGAAGATGCTTGTTTCTGAAGAGGATATTTCTGCAAAAACATTCTTCGGATTTCTATTATCTTTTGCAATCGGATTTGCAGCTAAAGCGATTTATTTTCCCTTATTCGGACTTGCGCTTTTAATTCCTGCAGATAAATATACTTCGAGCAAGCAAAGACGTATCTTGATTGGAGCTGCACTATTCGTTTGCGCCATAATGATTTTATCTTTCTTGACGCCATATTTCTCTTCTGTCGTAAATAACATTTCTGATGCACGTGGTGGCTCCGAAGTCTCTACGGCTGGTCAAACGACGGGAGTGCTTGCAAATCCAGTTGGAACTATAGTTGTAATCTCGAATTTCGTTTTTGGATCGATGCTGACCCCGGCGTTTCTCAATTCAATATCAACGAATATGGCTTATCTTGGGGACGTGTCCAATCTGTTCCCATGGCTTTCATATCTTCCCATCGTGTTGTTTGAGGCTATATGCATTATTGATAATGAAAAAGTTACTAAATTTAAGTTTAGCCGTTTCGGGATTGTTTGGACTCTATTCCTGGTTCTTGCTACTTGCTATTTAGTTGCTTTGGCTCTATACATCGCCTTTACAGGAGTTGGAAGCCAGACAGTTGCGGGTGTTCAGGCGCGATACCTCATACCTTTGTTAATACCTTTCGCCTGTCTTTTGCTCAGGTTTCCTATTTACTGCGACGAGGAAGAGAAGACTAAATGTACAGCCTTTATGCTCGGGATTCCATTTGGGCTGCTGTATTTTGTGTTTTTCGAGCTTTTGTATATCCGATTTTTCTAAACTAGCGCTATAAGTCATGGCTATAGTAAGAGGGGATAATAGTTGGATTAGATTGGTTCGAATGGGACGGCGTTGAGGACTCAGGACATGCGTTCCGCATTTGAGACAGAGGTGCACGGGGCCCTTACCCTGCCATGATGGGTGGGGACTCCGTGTGGGCCCCAGTTAAGCAAGCTAAATATCTAAGCTTGAGATGTAACTTCGCGATGGCTAGTCAGGATACTGTAAACTTAAGTTTGAGTTAAACTGTGCGTTGGGCTGTAAGAGTCGCAATTTCTTCAAGCGTCGCTAAGAGCCAACTTTTTTGGAATGGATGAATCTCGATTGTCTCTTGCTGCAACAACATGTTCAAAAGGATATCCGCGTGTTCTCGTAATAATCCCTGCCTATAACGAACAGGAGTGCATTCTCGATACCGTTGCGTCTATAAAAGCTGCGGGATATGACTATGTTGTAATCAACGACGGGTCACAAGATGGAACGCTTGAGCTTTGTCGAGAGCATGGTGTCAACATATTGGACCTGCCACAGAACCTTGGTATCGGTGGAGCGGTCCAAGCGGGCCATAAGTATGCTCAGAGATTTGGCTATGATATTGACATTCAGGTTGACGGCGATGGCCAGCATGATCCTTCTTATGTTCCTGAGCTTGTAAAGCTGATTGAGGGTGGGGCGAGCCTGGCGATAGGCTCTCGATTTCTGGTTGAGACTGATGGTTTTCAGTCAACTTTTATGCGTCGCGTTGGAATCAGGTGGCTTTCATTTTTGCTCGAGCTGCTTACGGGTAAGGTGGTCACCGATCCCACTTCTGGTTTTAGGGCATGCAATAAAGATGCTATCGACCTGTTCTGCAAGAGTTATCCTGATGACTACCCGGAGCCAGAGTCGATTGCTTTGGCTATGAAGCTTGGTCTTCCCGTTATGGAGGCGCCTGTAAAGATGAATGAACGCCAAGGCGGACGTTCGTCCATCGGGGGCTTCTCTTCCGTCTACTACATGATCAAGGTCACGTTAGCCATTGTTCTTGTGTGCTGGGTTCATAGGGGAGATAAATAATGAATCTAATTTTGAGGATTGGTGCGGCCCTCTTTTTCGGCGGCTTTCTCGTCTATGTTTTGCGGCTCGTGTCCAACGGAAAGATGCTTCTTAAGTACTCTCTGTTGTGGATTTTGATGTGTATGGCGGCCTTGATTTGTGATATATGTCCTCAAATTATTTATAGTTGCTCAACAGCTATTGGGTTTGTCAACCCAGCCAATTTCCTTTTTTTGGGTGCAATCGTGCTGTTGCTTGCAATCTCTCTGTCTCTTAGCGTTGCCGTGAGTCGTCATGTTTTGGCGATTAAAAACCTTACTCATAGGATTGCCCTACTCGAAAAGGAACTTGAGAAATGGTCTAATCATGAATGAGCTCAATACGATGGTTTGATTCAGTTCCTTCGGCTATTCCTCATTAAGTCTCCCAGGGTGGTTGTCAATCTAGTGCCGGAGCCCAGGGACCGTTATGCTCGAGTGGTCCCGGTGGTGGGGGCTCGCTCTTGAGTCAAAAGTCCTTTCATTATCGAACTGCCTGAGCAATATT
The DNA here is from genome assembly GCF_963360655.1 of Collinsella aerofaciens. Taxonomy (NCBI): domain Bacteria; kingdom Bacillati; phylum Actinomycetota; class Coriobacteriia; order Coriobacteriales; family Coriobacteriaceae; genus Collinsella; species Collinsella aerofaciens. The sequence continues at coordinate 169,551 of NZ_OY725717.1, read as the reverse complement.
CTTTCCGAAGCATAATTTGACTGGGGTGTTTCGCTGTAAATCGTCATCTGGATGGACTGCGGTGACGAGGTCCTTGGTCCGATTGTTAAATCGTCTCAGCCGTTATAATTCACCACTACTGTACGCCAATTGGCTTGTATCGATGCATAGAGTCAACTTAAGCCAGCCGGAGAACTCCATGGCAAAAGAACGTAATTCCATTGTCGAGCTTTTTTGGTTAATCTCAATGTGGTGTGTATTTGCGCATCATTTTGTAATACATAATGCAGATGATATATCGGTTTTTGCTAGTCCTTTAACCCGTTTAATTTTTAAGTGTTAGCGCCGGAATAATTTAGCCAAATATAGTCGGCCGAGATTGACCAATCACGGCCGACCCATTTTAGCCAACACGCCCGCATCTATGACTTTCCTATCGCATTCCTACATCCCCTCGGGCTGGATCCCCCTCACCTTCACCGCCTGGGGGACGGCCTCCACCGAGTAGGTGTCGAGCCCCCTGCCGCGGTAGCTCGGGCCCCGCATCACGAACACCGACGCCTTGTCGAACAGCCTGTCGAGGGCGCAGAGGAGCGTGTCGTCGCCCGTGAAGAACTCATCCCACCCGCTCGGGGCGATGTTACTCGTAAGGACCATCGCGTTCGGCCCCTCCTTCTCGTAGCGCCTGTCGACGACATCGAAGAACAGGTCGGTGCACGGCCTGTCGTAGACGCATCTCCCCACCTCGTCCACGATGAGGCACGACGGCTTGACGAGCGAGGAGACGACCCGCGAGGTGTTTCCCCGCTGGACGGCCTTCTGGAACCTGTCCCTGAGCTCGGCCGCCTTGATGTAGTAGGTCTTGAGCCCCCGCATGCAGCACTCGCGCCCGTAGGCCTGCGCGAGGTGCGTCTTCCCTATGCCGCCGGGCCCGACGAAGGCGACGTTGCGGTGCGCGTAGAGGTCGGCCAGCGACGGGAGCTTGCCCAGCGCGGCCGCGTCCCGGCCCTGGATCCTGGAGAAGTCGAAGCCCTCGAAGGTCTTGGGCTCGCGCCTGGGCAGCCTGCTCAGCCTCAGCAGCGTCTCGATGGAGGCGAGCCTCCTCTTCTCCGCAAGGTAGGAGAAGGTGGCTGCCACGGCGGCCATCTCCCCGTCGCCGAGGTCGAGGTCCGAGGCGAGGGTCGCGAGCTCCTCCGCCCCGACGGCGATCCCGAGCCTCGACGCGGCGTCGCTCGCGAGCTCGTAGGGGCTCGCCCCCGCGCCCGCCATCATTCGGCCCTCCCGAAGTCGAACCTCTCGAAACCGGGTTTCGTCCTGGGCGGGGCGATTTGCTCGACCACGGTCCCCACCGGCTGGGTCGGCAGCTCCTCGGGCTGCGCCGGCGATGTCTCCCACTGCCCCTCGCACCAGCTGTCGGCGCCGGTGCCGACGGCGTGGGCGACGAGCTCGCGGGAGAGGTCGTCGCTGTATATGTGCACCACGCGCCCCTCCCGGTTCACCCTGCACTCGCGGCGGACGTACCAGTAGGGCACGCCGTAGCGGTGCCCCTCGAAGCTCACGAAGCCGTCGAAGGAGATCTTCCGGCGCGGGCACAGGTACCGCTCGACCTCGGCCGTGACCTCGAGCGGCCTGGTGTTCGCCGAGCACGCCGCCTCGTGCTCGCGCATCGGGACGCATGCCGCCGCGCGCCGCCAGCGGCCTCCCTGCTCGGCGCACCAGAGGGCGGCCTCCCGGTTGAGGGCGTCAAGGTCGGTAAAGGACCTTCCCGCGAGGAAGTTCCCCTTCACGAAGCGGACGAGCCTCTCCACCTTGCCCTTCGTATAGGGGTGGCGCGGCCTGCACAACCTGGTGCGGAAGCCGACGACGCCCATGAACTCGGCGTAGTCGGCCTGCCAGACGGGCCGGCCGTCGGCATCGCGGCGGACGACCACGCTCTTCATGTTGTCGGTGAGCACGGTCGCGGGCACGCCCAGCGCCGAGAACGCGTGCAGCATCCCGATGAGGAGGTTCTCCTGGCGTGCGTTCGGGAAGAACTCGACGTGGGCGCCCCCGCAATGGTGGCAGACCATGGCGAAGCAGGCGATCCGCGCCCGCTCCCCGCCAGGGCGCTCGACCGCGACGAAGCCCCAGTCCATCTGGTAGGCCTCTCCGGGCGCCGTCCTGAAGCGCTGGCCGCGGCAGCCCTGCGGGGCCGCCTGCCGCCTCTTCGCGGGCACGAGGTCCCGGTGCGCGGCGATATAGGTCTTCACCGTGGTGAGGCCGCCGGCGTAGCCCTGGCCGAGCAGCCGCTCGAATATCACCTGCGAGTTGGTGACGCCCTTCCGCAGGAGGTCGTCCACCAGGCCGGTGTGGCCGGCGAGCACGCCCGGCGCGGCCCTCCTCCCGCTGTTCCCGTGGGGCAGGGCCCTGAACCCGTGTGCCCTGACCGTCCTCGCGCGGGAGCGGGTGAGCCCCGTCCTCCTGCAGAACTCCGCGAGGTTGCATGCCTGCGGGTCGAACCCGTCGCCCTCCTCCGCGGCCATCTCCCGGAGCGCCGCGTCTATAATCTCCTGTAGGTCATCGTGTCTCTCGTTCACCTCAATGGTCCTCCTAACGCCGGCGTGTTGGCACCACCAGCGTAGTGGCGGCGGGGAGGCACGGTGGCCATTATTCGGTGACCGGGATTGGTCAAAATAGTTTGACTATTAGCGGCTAAAATCGCCCGGCGCTAACATTAAGGGAGTGTTTCTCCCTATTGGAAAAGTTGCAGTTGGCTGCTTCGTGTCTATCGCCGTTTGGTTTATAGCCGACAGAGCTTCTTTTAGCATTAAAGATGCGGTCAAGAAGCTAATAATTCTTAATAATGAGGTTGTTTTTTACAGTATAACTTTAGGGATTATTTCTATTTTTACGGGCAGTTTGCCCCTTTCGGCCTCTTTCTTTATCAATACGGTCTTTCCAATTGCCACGGGGTATGGATGGTGGTTTAACACTTCTGATGCCGGCCTTATTTTGCTGCTCCCCTATATATTGGAGGGGCTTCGAGCCTGTAGTAGAAGCGAGCACAAATTCCTTTCACTATCATTATCGTTTGCATTTGGATTATTTCGATATTTGCCGTTCGTTTCGTTTCCAGCCGAAGGAATGCTCATCGATCTCATCGTTCTCGCAATTGGTGTCTGTTATTTACGATAACAGTAAATTTTAATACCACTAGCTGGAATAAGTTGGCGCTTGTTGGGACTGCATGTTTTATATCAGGACTTCTCTTGCTGTACCTTCCGTATCATTCGCAAGGAATAATTCACGACTTTGCTGTGAATCTATTTAACGGGTATGTTTATTCATCAGCTAGCATTCTTTCAATGGGTCTCTCGTTTGCAGTATTTCTATCAGTATTTAAATTGTGTCTGAAATATTAATTTAATTCTGCCCGTGTCAATTGGCTTGCGGGATCCGCTTTTGCCGTATATCTGATTTCCGACAATTCACTTGCTCAAAGCTGGCTCTGGAAGCGTCTGTTTACCTTTACCAATCTGGGAAATCAACTTGGAATACTGTTAGTGATGGTGATTCCATCGCTGGTGATGGCTTGTTGCCTGACTGTCGATATCGGAAGAAGGACGATTAATTCACACTTATCTTTGACTAAAAAGTCGTTTGTCTAACATTGATCACTCTCGTCTGCTGCTCCATAATTGCCTAATAGATATACAATCCATATGCTGATGAGTGATGTGTCGTTTTATCTGATGCGACATGTTAAACGATTTTTTGGGCATGCTGTTTATTTTGGGAACTGTGGCTCTAGGTCGATTGTGCCTGGATATTCAAAGGTTTATCTGATTACATAGGAAGAGTGAAATGATGAGAAATCGGCATTTGAGTTTATTCAGCGCGATTTGTCTTGTATCAATTTGTTTCACCCCTCTTATATGGCCTACGACCGCATTTTCATTATCTTATGATTATGCAGTTGAAGGCGCTGATGGATCTTTGGTTCAAGCGGGCCTGGAGGCATTTGGGACACTGGGCGGCGACCGCTTGACTTCGGATTCCGTTAATTTAAAAGCGTCTATTGATTTTTCGACATATGAATATACCGGCGCCGCGATTACTCCTGAGGTTTCTGTTTTTGCCGTCGATGGGTCTGTGCTAGTAAACGGTATCAATTACGAAGTCTTGTATTCAAATAATGTTGCCCCTGGCTGTGCCGCTATAAGTGTGAATGGGCTAGGGGATTACTCCGGTATTTCAGCCCAGTTGTCATTTCGAATTGTTCGTTCCTCCGATAATAGCATCGCTCTTCCTGGTTCTTGGGCCTACCAAAATGGTAAATGGTGGTGGAGATATGAGGACGGTGGCTGGCCGTCAAACTGTTTTCTGACTATTGGGGGAGCGGAATATTATTTTGATTCCGAAGGCTACGCAGCTACTGGCTGGAGATATCTGAGTGATGGATGGCACTTATTCTCTGGGTCCTGTGCGCATTTGAAGGGATGGGCTGCCAGCGGTAGTCATTGGTTCTACCTTGACGAAACATCAGGTTTAATGAAGACCGGCTGGGTTTTAGTCAATCATAACTGGTACTATTTGGACCTTTCGGGCGCTATGCAGACTGGCTGGCTGTTCCTTGACAATACTTGGTATTGGCTTGAACCTTCTGGATTAATGGCTACGGGCTTTAAACTTGTTAACGGTGCGTTGTATCATTTTTCTCAATCTGGATCCATGAGCACTGGTTGGTTTGTTGACGATGGGACATGGTATTGTGCCAATGCCACTGGAGCGATTCGCGCTGGATGGTTTTACTATGGCTCTAACTGGTATTGGCTTGATCCTAACAATAATGGTGCCATGCTCCTAGGTTTTCAAACTGTGAATGGCTCTATTTATTATTTGGATCCCGATAGCGGTGGTGCATTAGAGTGCAACGCCTGGATCTTCTCGCAAGATGGAAGCGCATATTATGCGTGCGGCAGTGGAGCAATTGTGTTAACGGGTGTCAAGGACAGCGTGGGCGCGATTAAGCTCAACGACGCCGAAGGAAAGCCCATGGTAGGCTGGTATTGGTCTTCCGCTGCTCAGACGTGGTTTTACACAGATTCAGACGGGGTGCTGCAGCACGGTTGGCAATTAATTGGCGAGAGGTGGTATCACCTCGACAACGAATCTGGCGTTATGAATACAGGCTGGTTCCGCGATGCTGACAGGCTATGGTATTACCTTATGTCGTCAGGTCAAATGGCAACCGGCTGGAACAGTATCGATAATGGCGAGTATTTCTTTAATGCAGCTGGTGCTTGGGTAGAGCCCGAACGTTCTGCCCACACTTCCTCTCAGTCTCAAATTGTTGGCCGCTGCTACAACGTTCCTTCTCCTGGAGTGGGGTTGTGCTCGGAGTGGGTTAGCGAGGTTTTTTATCCCGTGCTAGGGTCTTATCCCAACGGTGACGCATGCGACATGTTTTGGAATTGGTGTCACAGTCGAGATATATCGCAGCTTAAGGTTGGAATGATAGTTGCGGTCCCTACTCATACGCATACAAATGCGGGGGCTCGCTGGGGACACATTGCTATTTACGTCGGTAACGGTATGGTTATGGATAACATCGGCTACATCAGGACGACATCACTGGCCTGGTGGCTGAACTACTACCACACTACCGCTACGCCTCAGTGGGGCTGGGTTTTAAATACGCCTTTGGAATAAGATGCTCTCTGACTGTCGAGTGAAGGACAACTTATCACAATAGGGGAATCGAGGGTTAATCCTCGATTCCCCTATCTAGCCTAGACACATGCTAATTTGCCTAGATTGAATAAGAAAAGAAATGCAAACTTCTTATAAATGATAATAACGATTCGCGGGTTCCCCGACGGTGAAGTTTGGATTCATATAGGGATCGCCTTCGACGTAATACTTAGCCCATCGATAATTCATGTACGCGACCTCTTTGTGGAAGCGAATCTGCTTCTCCGTATTGTTTTCAACGCCTCTAGAAATCGACTCGTAGTGATAGAGCTCGACTTCGGGTGTGTATACAATTAGGTCGTTGATCTCGCGTAGCTTTAAGCAAAAGTCAACGTCATTAAATGCAACTTGAAGCTCTTCCGTGAAACCTCCGACTTTCTCATATTCATCACGCTTGGTCATTATGCAAGCTGCGGTGACGGCGCTGAAGTCTTGTTGTGCATCGTTGAGTGCAAAGTAGCCCCAGTTATCCCTTGGCATGCTTTGGCAAAGATGTCCTGCCACGCTACCAGTGACGCATAAGCCCGCGTGCTGGATGGTGTTGTCGGGATAGTAGAGTTTTGCACCAACTGCGCCAACATCCTCACGTGCGCAGATGCCAAGCATAGTCTCAATCCAATTGGGCGTAATTACCTCAGTATCGTTATTCAACAGCAAGAGATAGTCGCCCTTGGCGTGAGCAACGCCAAAGTTCATGAGCTTGGAGAAATTGAATTCGTGCTTCCAAGTTACAAGACGAACGATGTCAGGATATTTTGCTTGCAACTTATCGTAATAATCGAACGTCTCCTTTTCTGTGCTGTTGTTTTCGATTATGACAAGCTCGAAATTGTCGTACGTTGATTTCTCAACAATTGACTTAATGCAGTTGTCCAGAATGTTGGCGTGGTCTTTAGTTGGAATGATAATTGACACGAGTGGATGGGAATCTGGCACAGCGTAGGTTACTTTATATGTAAAGGGACGACGCGCTTGTTCGACCTTCGCATTGAGCCCAAGCCTGTCCAAATGACTCTGGACCGCTTTGATACCTGCGATAGTGGCATACGGCTTGCTATCGGCATTTGCTGCGGTGGAGGTCTCGCTTAGGCGCCAGTGATATAGAACCTTTGGAACATGATGAACTTTCCTTGCCTTTTCCACGGCGCGGAGAGTCAGATTATGATCCTGCGCTCCATCGAACTCTTTCGTGTTCGGTTCTAGAGTGTCAAGCAGAGACTTACGGATGGTAAGCATATGGCAGATATAGTTATTGTTTCTGAGCAGATCGATATTGAAATCCGGCTTAAAGAACGGCTGCGCTAGCTTTCCATCAGGCATGAGTTTATCTTCATCACAATATAGAAGATCGACGTCATCATTGTTTTCAATTGCCTCGGCATATGAGAACAACAAGTCCGGTTCAAGAATATCGTCATGGTCAAAGAAGCTAACGAAATCACCCGAAGCGATGGCAACGCCGGCGTTTGTATTTTCGGAAATGCCCTTATTCTCGGTAAGGTTAATTGATTTAATTCTGTTGTCGTGGGCCGTCTCCTGCTCAACGTGAACCTTTAGTTCCTGATTGTCAGGACTTGCATTAACTAGGATGAGCTCCCAGTTTGCATAAGACTGGTTTTTTACGGATTCGGTCATATCGTTAAAGAACGAAATGGGTGTGTTGTATAGAGGGACAATAATGCTGAACTTCGGAGCACTGTTGAAGACGATTTTTCTCTGCTTCTCCAGAGCGCCGATGGTTGCCTTATGCTCCGTGAACCATTCGGGGTATTCAGGGTCAAACTGCGCATGGGTAAAGAGAAAGTTGGTCTCCTCAAGAAGCAAGCCTAACTTATCGGGTGTTAAGCAGTCAAATGCACTGAATGATGGGTGATTTTGATCGTCAATAACAAAGTAGTAACGATCGAACGCCTTTGGCATTCGAATTGAGAGCTGCGTTTCAAGCTGCTTTTTCTCAGACGTAAATCCAACGCTTGTTACATTCGAACCGAAATTGACGATGCTCAAATTAACTTCATTAAGGGTTCGATCGAAACAACGAAGTTTGATTTGCGAGTCGCTACGATAAGGAGTTCTCACCGTGCACCTAAGGATATAGTCGCTTGAATCTTCGATGCACTGCCAGAAATCAATCGTTGCCATGTCAAACTCTGAAACGTCATCGTAGTTTCGGAGTTTGCTGCACATGTCAGGTTTAATTTTGTAGTTAAGGCGCGACTCCCATTTGATGTTCTTGCAATTTAGCGAAAGGGAGTCGCTGCTCAGGGTGCGACCGTCTTGGCCGATTTCGCTAAACTCAATTTTGATGGTGCGAGCATCGGGATCGGGGACTACAAGGACGTATGAGTTCGAGTCACAACTATTGTCCCGGAATTTTAGGAGGGATAAAGGTGAGCGGCGGTTATCGTCTGTAGCCGCCTGGGCTGTTACGCTGGAGCCTTTATGGATGCCTTCAATCTTAAGCTGCTGGTAGATTTTCCAGTTTCCTCTGCATACTCCGGTTGTTTCGACTCGCATTGTTTGCCTTTCGTTTGTTGGACACTGCTCATTGTACTTTTTCATTTGTTGCCTCGCTAGAAATGCAGAAAGAGTTGCGTGTTTCTGCTGTCCGATTTAAATAAGAAGACGGGGAGGTTGCTGCCGGTGCGTATAATTTAATTAACTATGCATCTGTAATCAGCGGCTTTTGCTCAACGATTGTCAATCGAGAGGATTTTTATGAAAGGCATCATCCTCGCCGGCGGGTCCGGCACCCGCCTATACCCGCTCACGCTCGTGGGACGGCTCGCGCTACGGCGTGAACCTCTCCTACGCCGAGCAGCCCTCGCCGGACGGCCTGGCGCAGGCGTTCACCATCGGCGAGGAGTTCATCGCCGGCGAGCCGTGCGCCCTGGTGCTCGGCGACAACATCTTCTACGGCAACGGCCTCAGCCGTCACCTGACGCGCGCCGTCCAGAACGCCGAGTCGGGCCGGGCCACGGTCTTCGGCTACCACGTGGACGACCCCGAGCGCTTCGGCGTCGTGGAGTTCGACGGGGAGGGCAGGGCCGTCTCCATCGAGGAGAAACCCGCCCAGCCCAAGAGCTCCTACGCCGTCACCGGCCTGTACTTCTACCCGGGCGACGTGGCCGCCAAGGCGCATGAGGTGCAGCCCTCCGCGCGCGGCGAGCTGGAGATCACCACGCTCAACCAGATGTACCTGGAGGAGGGGACGCTGTCAGTGGTCACCCTCGGCCGCGGCTACGCGTGGCTGGACACCGGCACCATGGAGAGCCTGCACGAGGCCGCGGAGTTCGTCCGCGCCGTGGAACACTCCCAGGACCTGCCGGTCTCGGTCCCCGAGGAGATCGCCTGGGAGAACGGCTGGATCACCACCGCCGAGCTCGAGGAGGCCGCGAAGGCCTACGGCAAGTCGGTCTACGGCCGGCACCTGAAGAAGGTCGCCGCCGGCGAGATCGTCAACAGCCCGCGCGAGTACTAGCGCCAGCTTGTTTTCTTTTAGGGGTCACCGTTTATCTGGTGGCCCCTTTCGTTATGATTACGTTGACCATAAAGATAATATGATTGGGAGTGGATGTGTTAAGCGTCTACTTTGGCGATATGCCAGAAGCGATTTACAACACAGCGACATATTTCAAAAACTCTTACCGGTCTACTTGGATTACGGATCCCTATGCAGTCTCGATAATTAAAGATGTCGATCGATCGGATGTTGTCTCCGAAAACGTCATCGAAAGCCCCGTGCTTGGATCCATCTCCCCACTCCAGCTTTCTGGTGGCGTGAAAACGCTGCTGCTTATGAGATTTGATCGTAAGCATATTTTTAACGCCTCTACCTGTGGTGACAACTGTGCCAAGTGGATTCTTGACATGGCGAAAGACCGCAAGCTCGTTGTGAATCTCTATCATGTGATGGACTTTGGTCGCGAGGATTTTAAAATTAAAGTCGTGAATAGCGGCCGAATCGTTCACAACATGGCCGAATTGATTCACGAGTCGATTCCGTATCTGTAGGTACTGCTTATGAACGGTTCGCATCTCGTTAAGATTTCCCGCCGCAGGGGAACTAAGTACACATTTACCATCAAGCGGAACATCACTATTGTGCGTGGCGATAGTGGCACGGGTAAGACGACACTGTTTGACATGGTCGCAGACTACATGCGAACGGGCGAGCAGTCGGGTGTCTCCTTGCAATGCGATTGTCCCTGTGTCGCCCTGACCGATTATGATTGGCGAAACCAGCTTTCGTCCGTTCATGACTCGATTGTATTTGTCGATGAGGGCTTAAAAGAGATCCATTCTGATGAGTTTGCCCATCATGTGCTGTATTCCTCGAATTATTTCGTGCTGATCTCAAGGGCTGATTTCCCCAATCTTCCGTATAGCGTGGATGAGATTTACAAGATTAAGACGAGCGGAAAATACCATTCCTTCGTCCCTGTTTATCAAGATCGCGGGAATCATCGTTATGCTATTTCCCGGTCGGCGCCAAAACGGGACTTTTCTATCCTTCTATGCGAGGACAGTAATTCTGGTTTCCAGTTCTTTGAACGGCATTTCGCTGACAGTGAGCTTACCTGCGCTTCGGCCATGACGAACAGCGCGATTTTGGGCTGGTTGGATCAGCATTTCGACGATCGCGTGTTTGTTGTCGCGGACGGAGCGGCATTTGGGTGCTATGCGGACCGCGTCCTTAAGCTGCAAGACATTCATCGCGATACTGTTACGGTTTGTCTTCCCGAGTCATTCGAGTGGCTTCTGCTGAGCTCTGGCGTAATTTCAGGGTTAGATGTTAAGGCGGTTTTGGAAACCCCAGAAGCCTTTGTAAACAGTGAGAAGTTTAAAAGCTGGGAAGACTTCTTCTATAAGTACTTACGCGATAAAACTGGGAATTCGGTCTTCCGGTACGACAAAGACTGCATTCCGGAGGCGTTTTGTAGGGGAAGTAATTCTGCGAAGGTCATGGCTCTTATCGCATGCCGAAATGTCCGATAGTTTTGTTGAATAGTGTCGCGGCGTCACTTCCTGCGGCATACTAAAGAAGCTGTACTTGCTTCAGATTGGATTTTCATGTCTGAGATTTTTGAACCTAAGAACATCATCGTCACGGGCGGCTGCGGCTTCATCGGCAGCAACTTCGTGCACTATGTCGTGAACAACCATCCGGACGTCCACGTCACCGTCCTGGACAAGCTGACCTACGCCGGCAACCCCGAGAACATCGCCGGGCTGCCGTCGGACCGCGTGGAGCTCGTCGTGGGTGACATCTGCGACGCCGGGCTGCTGGACAGGCTGGTGCCGGGCCACGACGCGATCGTGCACTACGCCGCCGAGTCCCACAACGACAACTCCATCGCCGACCCCGAGCCCTTCCTGCGCACCAACGTCGAGGGCACCTTCCGCCTCCTGGAGGCCGTCCGCAAGTACGGCGTCCGCTACCACCACGTCTCCACCGACGAGGTCTACGGCGACCTGGCGCTCGACGACCCGGCGAAGTTCACTGAGGAGACGCCCTATAAGCCGTCCTCTCCGTACAGCTCGACCAAGGCTTCCTCCGACATGCTCGTCCGAGCGTGGACCCGCACCTACGGGCTTCGCACCACGATCTCCAACTGCTCCAACAACTACGGCCCCTACCAGCACGTGGAGAAGTTCATCCCCAGGCAGATCACCAACATCGTCGACGGCGTGCGCCCCAAGCTCTACGGCCGCGGCGAGAACGTCCGCGACTGGATCCACACCGAGGACCACTCCAGCGCCGTCTGGGACATCCTCACGAAGGGGCGCATGGGGGAGACCTACCTCATCGGAGCCGACGGGGAGAGGGACAACATCACCGTGCTGCGCATGATCCTCGAGGCCATGGGAAAGGACCCCGAGGACTTCGACTGGGTCGCCGACCGCCCCGGCCACGACCGCCGCTACGCCATCGACTCCACCAAGCTCCAGCGCGAGCTGGGCTGGAGGCCGGCGCACACCGACTTCGCCGGGGGCCTGAAGCAGACCATCGACTGGTACGTCGCCAACGAGTCCTGGTGGCGCCCCGCCAAGGAGGCCACCGAGGCCCGCTACCGCGCGCAGGGCCAGTAAGACTGCATTCCGGCGAACCGCACCGCGGGGCGCCCGCGCGGGGAGGCTGGGCATGGGGATGATCCTGCGTCCCCGCGCGGGCGCCCCCGGTTATACAACCTCTTCGATAGGAGCTTTTCCCACATGGCTGACATCGCATTCGAGAAGGACCTCTCCGTCGCCGAGACCGGCATCGAGGGCCTCAAGGTCGTCGACCTCGCCGTCCACGGCGACTCGCGCGGCTGGTTCAAGGAGAACTGGCAGCGCGCCAAGATGACCGCCCTGGGCATCCCGGACCTCAGGGTCGTCCAGAACAACATCTCCTACAACGACAGCCGCGGCGTCACCCGCGGCATCCACGCCGAGCCCTGGGACAAGTTCATCTCCGTGGCGCGCGGCAGCGTCTTCGGCGCCTGGGTGGACCTGCGCGAGGGCAGCGAGACCTACGGGAAGGTGTTCACCTGCACGCTCGACCCGTCCAAGGCCATCTACGTCCCGCGCGGCGTGGGCAACTCCTTCCAGGCCCTGGAGGACGGCACCGCCTACACCTACCTGGTGGACGCCCACTGGTCCCTCGAGCTCAAGAAGACCTACACCTTCGTGAACCTCGCCGACCCCGAGCTCGCCATCGAGTGGCCGATCCCGCTCGATGAGGCCACCGTCTCCGAGGCCGACCTCAACCACCCGATGCTCAGGGACGTCGTCCCAATGGCGCCCAAGAGGACGCTCGTCACCGGCTGCAACGGCCAGCTGGGCCATGCCGTGCGCAGGCTGGCGGAGGAGCGCGGCGTCGCCAAGGACTTCGACTTCTGCGACATCGACACCTTCGATATGTCAGACCCGGACGCCTACACACAGTACGACTGGTCGCTCTACGGCACCGTCATCAACTGCGGCGCCTACACCGCCGTGGATAGGGCGGAGACCGCCGAGGGCCGCGCGACCGCCTGGAAGGCCAACGCGACCGGCCCCGCCCTCCTCGCCCGCACATGCTCTGATCACGGGATCACCCTCGTCCACGTGTCCAGCGACTACGTCTTCGACGGCACCGCCGAGGTGCATGACGAGGACGAGCCCCTCAGCCCGCTGTCCGTCTACGGCCAGACCAAGGCCGCCGGCGACATCGCCGTGGCCGGGTGCCCGCGCCACTACATCATGCGCTCCAGCTGGGTCATCGGCGAGGGCCGCAACTTCGTCAAGACGATGAAGGGGCTGTCCGACCGCGTCGCCGACCCCGAGGATAAGCTCACGCAGGTCACGGTCGTTGACGACCAGCTGGGCCGCCTGACCTTCACGCGCGACATGGCCGAGGCCATCTTCCACGTGCTGGGGACGCACGCCCCCTACGGCACCTACGACTGCACCGGCTCCGGCACCGTCAAGTCCTGGGCCGATATCGCCCGCGCCGTCTTCGAGGCCGCCAACGGCAACGGGGACAGGGTCGTGCCGGTATCGACCGCCGACTACTACGCGAGCGCCGCGGGCCCCGTCGCCCCGCGCCCGGTCCACTCCGCGCTCGACCTGTCCAAGCTCGAGGCTGCCGGCTTCCACATGCCCGACTGGGAGGAAGAGCTGGGGGAGTACATCAAGACGCTCTAGCCGCTATTAACTTTTCGAGAGTAAAAGCCGCCGTTCTTTAACGGCGGCTTTTCTTGTTGGTGGCTATCTGCGCAGTGGTGCCAATAGTATTTTGCGGAAGATCTACCTCTCGCTTGGCATGGAAGTAGGGTGGCCGGGCTGGTCGTCGTAGGCGTATTTGCTGTACACGTTGACCTCCCACTGCTTTTTTTCGACCTTTGCTACAGAATCTAGGATGAAGCCGGTCGCAAGGCTCAGGCCGCACAGGAACATAAACGAGGCGGCGAGCACAGCGGTGGGGAAGCGCGGGACGAGGCCGGTCTGGAAATATTCGACAACGATGGGCATGCCCAGGGCGAGGCCGAATACCGCGAACAGAAGCGCAACGAGGCTGAAGAACTTCAGCGGGCGGTAGTCCTTGAACAGCGTGCCGATCATCGCAACGACTTTAATGCCGTCGCTCACGGTGTTGAGTTTGGACTCGGAACCCTCGGGACGGTCGCGGTACTCGATGGGCACATCTTTGATACGCCAGCGGTGGTCGACGGCGTGGATCGAGAGCTCGGTTTCGATCTGAAAGCCCTCGGAAAGCACTGGGAAGGTTTTAACGAACGGGCGGCTCATGGCGCGGTAGCCTGTCATGACGTCATCGAAGCTGTAGCCATAGATCCACTTGATCATGGCGCGGACCAGATTATTGCCAAAGCCGTGGAAGGCGCGCTTGTTTTCCTCGGCGTAGGTGCCGTTGGAAAGGCGATCGCCTACGGTCATGTCGGCCGTACCGTTAAGGATGGGCTCGCAGAGGGCCTTGGCCGCCTCGGCGGGGTAGGTGTCGTCGCCGTCGACCATCAGGTAGCAATCGGCGTCGATGTCGCGAAACATCTGGCGGCATACGTTGCCCTTTCCCTGACGGGGCTCAAAGCGGACCGTGGCGCCGTGCTCGGTGGCGATGCGTGAGGTATCGTCCGACGAGTTGTTGTCATAGACATAGACCGTCGCTTGCGGAAGCTCGCGGTGAAAGTCGTCGATGACTTTGCCGATCGTGGGCGCTTCGTTGTAGCAGGGGATGATGACGGCGATGGATTCAGAATTCACTCAATGCTCCTTATACGTTCAATCCTTGAAAGTATAGCCGTTTGGGCTTGGCATCCTAAGATGTGGGTTAGTTCTCCAGTTTTGTTGCGCGAATCGTTTGCATGGCCGTCGGGTCTATACTGTTCGTTTGTCAACGATTACGAGTAAAGGAGTTGCATCCGTGTCGGATCAGACAAAGCAACAAGAAACTCGCAGTCTGCCTGCGACGTTTGCTAAGAACGAATTTGAGAAGGACGCGTTTATCCTTCGTCAGCTGGTTACCAAGGATTTTAAGATCAAGTATCGCCGTAGCGTTCTGGGCGTCGCATGGTCGGTGCTCAACCCGCTGCTGATGATGATCGTCATGGCCATCGTGTTCTCGACGATTTTTGGCCAGGGTCGCAATGGCTCAATGACGCCCGAGATGTACCCGCTGTACTTGATCGTGGGTAACATTACCTTTGCCGTCATGTCCGAGTCTACGAACCAGGCCCTGACGTCGATCGTGGGCGCTGCCCCTCTGCTCAAGAAGGTTAAGGTGCACCGCTGGGTCTTCCCGGTGCAGAAGGTGCTCTTCTCGCTGGTCAACTTTGCCTTCTCGCTGGTCGCCGTCGCCATCGTCATGCTGTGGTTCCGCGTTATGCCTTCTTGGCACCTGATTCTGCTGCCGGTTTGCCTGCTGCTGCTTATGTGCTTCTGCATGGGCCTGGGCATGATGCTCTCTGCCCTTACGGTCTTCTTCCGCGACGTTATGCATCTGTGGAGCGTCGTCATTACGGCGTGGACTTACATTACGCCCATCTTCTGGACGACTGACTATATTGCGCAAATGCCGCATCTCGTGCGTATCTTGATGTATGCGAACCCCATGTTCAACTACCTGCAGTTTATGCGCGATATCTTCCTGTTCCAGACTACGCCCTCGCTTATGACGTTTGGTATGTGCGTTGCCTGGGCGGTTCTTGCGCTTATTATTGGCTATACCGTGTTCCATAAGTCCGAGCGCAAGTTCATCCTCTACATCTAAGGAGTGCTGTGATGACTGAATCTGTTGTTGATTACAGCGAGCAGCCTCTGGCTGTCGAGGTCGACGACGTTACCATGATCTTTAACATGGCGTCCGAGTCGCTGACCAACCTCAAGGAGTACTTCATTAAGCTTGCCAAGCATGAGTTGTTCTTTGAGGAGTTTAGGGCGCTTAAGCATATCTCGTTTGATATTCATCGTGGCGAGGTCGTGGGTCTGGTCGGCACCAATGGCTCCGGCAAGTCTACGATGCTCAAGATTATCGCTGGCGTGCTTGAGCCAAGCGAGGGCAGCGTTAAGGTGCACGGTAACATCGCGCCGCTGATTGAGCTTGGTGCTGGTTTTGACCCCGAGCTGACCGCCCGCGAGAACATCTATCTGAACGGCGCCCTGCTTGGCTATACCAAGGAGTTCATCGATGCCAACTTTGACGGCATTATCGAATTCGCTGAGCTGCAGAACTTTGTCGATATGCCGCTTAAGAACTTCTCCTCGGGCATGGTGGCGCGTATCGCCTTTGCAATCGCGACGATTACCGAGCCCGATATTCTGATCGTTGACGAGACGCTGTCCGTCGGCGATGTGTTCTTCCAGCAAAAGTGTGAGGCGCGTATTCAGCACTTTATCCAGAGCGGCGACGTGACGGTTCTGTTCGTTTCGCACTCCATGGAGCAGGTTGAGCGCATCTGCCAGCGCGCCGTTTGGATTGAGAAGGGCGACCTTCGCATGGACGGCCCGGTTGACGAGGTCTGTAAGGCGTACCGCGAGCAGTTCAACTAGGTTATAATTATCTGCGCTTGGCACGCGTGCGCGTGCTTGGGCGTGCGGTTATTTGCTCCATTAGCTCAGTTGGATAGAGCAGGGGACTTCTAATCCCAAGGTCGACGGTTCGAATCCGCCATGGAGCACCATCGTTTATTAAGCCCGGACCGCTTGGTGGTCCGGGCTTTTTTCATCTTGTATGCTGCTGAAGCCGAGCGCGAGCAAGCCGCTGCTGTTTGTTGGGGTTGGCATTTTACTTTTCCAGATGCTCTTTCAACAGCTCTAGCGCATGTGCATACCCCTGCAGGTCCTCGCCGGTGATGGTGGCGAAGCAGGCTAGGCGTGCGTAGCTCACCTGGCGGAAGTCCTCGCGGGTCTCGACGGCGCTGATGTGGACCTCGACGGCAGGGATGGCGACGGCCTTGAGGGCGTCGAGGATCGCCACGCTCGTGTGCGTGTAGGCGGCCGGGTTGATGACGATGCCGTCGACCTTGCCGTAGGCCTCTTGGATCTTGTCGACGATGCTGCCCTCGTGGTTGGACTGGAAAACCTCGATCTCGTCGAAGCCCTGTGCGGCGCCCGCTTCCTGGCAGATCTGCACTAAGCGGTCGTAGTTGTCGCTGCCATAGATGCCCGGCTCGCGAATGCCGAGCATGTTGAGGTTGGGGCCGTTGATGACGAGTGCTTTCATGGTTGCTTCCTTTGCGGTTGGAAAACCACCACAAAGGTGCCTGTCTCCTTTGTGGTGGTTTTGGTTAGAGAGCGGGTGAGAGGGTGTCGAGGAGGGCTTGGGCGGTGTTGGCGGCGCAGTCGCGCGAGTCGATGATGTAATCGGCCCAGGCACGGTAGCGCGGCATGCGCTGTTCGGCCAGCTTGTCGATGCCGTCGCGGGCGGTGATGGGACGACCCTTGTGGGCGAGCTCGTCGAGCTTGCGGTTGAGCATTACGATCAGGCTGTTCTGGTGCAGCAGCGGATAGTTCTCGTCGCGCGTGACGACGCCACCTCCCGTGGAGAGCACCAGGCCGCTGCGCTTGGAAATTTCGGCCAAGGCCGCCGTTTCCTGCTCGCGGAAGGCCGGCTCGCCGCGCTCGACGATAAAGTCGGCGCAGGGCATGCCGAGGCGTCCTTCAAGCGCGCGATCCAGGTCGATATGCTCGCGGCCGGTGAGCAGAGCGACCTGCTCACCCACGCGGGTCTTGCCCGAACCCGGCATACCGATCAGCGCGATGTTCTGTTCATGGCGTGACAGGCGCTCCGTTACGTCCAAGATGCGCTCGCGCAGGGTGACCTGGCCGGTATAGCGCTCGACGGCTTGTGCGGCCTGGGCCACGAGCATCAGCAGACCGCCGATGCACGGGATGCTGCGGCGCTCGGCCTCGAGCATGAGTCCCGTACGGGCGGGGTTGTAGACAATGTCGATGACGCCCTCGAGCGCATCGAGGCCTTCGAGCGTGCAAGGCGCGTCGGGGCAATGGGGGAACATGCCGGCGGGCGTGCAGTTGACGAGCAGCGCGGCGTCGGACTGCTGGGCGATGTTGTCGTAGTTGACCTCGCTCGTGCGGCCTACGGGCACGACGGTGGCGCCCAGATCGTCCAGTACCATGCTTGCCGTAGTGCCAGCCCCGCCGGTGGCGCCGAGTACGAGCGCCTTCTTACCGGCAACCTCCACACCCAGCTCCTCGACCAGACACTGGAAACCGAAGTAGTCGGTATTGTCGCCGCGCAGGCGGCCGTCGGCCAGGCGGGTGATCGTGTTGACGTTGCCCATGCGCTCGGCGAGCGGGCTCAGCTCGTCCAGGTACTCCATGACGGCGCGCTTGTAGGGGATGGTCACGTTGGTGCCCTCCCACTCGTCGCCGGTCATAAAGGCCTCTAGGTCCTCGGGCTCTCGCTCAAAGCGCACGTACTCTAGGCCGGCGAGCTCCTTGTAGATGGTCGGGGTGTAGCTGTGGCCAAGCACACGGCCCAGCACGCCGTAGGGGCGGGTTGCGGCGGTATCGGTCATCTAGAGCACCTCCGTGTAGCTGCCAAAGTAGGTGAAGCTCTCGCACACGTCATCGATGGAATCGAGCAGGTTGTCGAGGGCCTTGCTGCCAAAGGGGCAGTCCAGGTCAAAGTAGAACATAAACTCAAAGTCGCGACCGGGGATGGGGCGGCTCTCGAGCTTGATGAGGTTGATGTTGAGCGCGTAGAAGCGCTCGAGCACGCGGTAGAGGGCGCCCGGCTCGTTGGCGGTGGTGATCATGAGCGAGGTGCGGTTGGCGCCGGGGTAGACGCGCGGTTCGCGGCTGATGACGACAAAGCGCGTGTAGTTGTTGTCCGAGTCCTGGATGTTGGGCTCCAGCACCTCCAGGCCATAGAGTGCCGCACAGCTGCGCGAGGCGATGGCGGCGACGTCGCCTCGCTCGGAGTTCGCCACCATCTCGGCCGACATGGCCGTGTTGGGGTACTTGGTGGCGTGTAGGTCATGCGCCTCGATAAAGCCGGCACACTGGGCGATGGCCTGACCGTGGCTGTAGACCTCGCGCACGTCGGCGAGCTTGGTGCCGGGCTTGACGAGCAGGTTGTGGTCGATCTTGAGGCGCAGCGAGCGCACGATGTGGAAGTCGAACTGGGCGAGCAGGTCGTAGACCGCGTTGACCGAGCCCGCCGTGGAGTTCTCGATGGGCAGCACGCCAAACTCGCAGAAGCCGTCGCGCACGGCGCGCATGACGCCCTCGAAGGTCTCGAAGAACGCGATGTCGGGCACGTCGAAGAGCTTGCACGCGGCGATTTGGCTGTAGGCGCCTTCCACGCCCTGGCAGGCAACGCTGGCCGTTTGGGGGAAGGGCGTGTCGGAGGCTACGGCCGTGGCGTGGGCCTTTTGCGAGACCGTGATGCCGTTGAGCTCGTTGATGTAGCGCTGCTGCTCGGCCTTGCTCATGCTCATGAGGAGACGGAACAGGGCGATGGTCTGTGCCTCGTAGCGCTCGGGCGCG
Organism: Collinsella aerofaciens; assembly: GCF_963360655.1. Classification (NCBI taxonomy): domain Bacteria; kingdom Bacillati; phylum Actinomycetota; class Coriobacteriia; order Coriobacteriales; family Coriobacteriaceae; genus Collinsella; species Collinsella aerofaciens. The sequence continues at coordinate 150,348 of NZ_OY725717.1, read as the reverse complement.
CGGCTGGCGAGGTTGTTGAGTTTGGAGCGCTCGCGGGCGGGGTCGAAGACGGCCTTGCCCATCTCGATTTTTGACTTGGCGACCTCGGTGGCAATGTCCATGCGCTCGACAAAGCTGTTGAGGAGCGTGGTGTCGATGGCATCGATGGTCTGGCGAATATCGGCAAGGTCCATCTAGACCCCTTTCGTGAATGGTTGCCTGGGGTAGTTAATTTGGGACGGGGCTTTTTTAGCTACCCTTTGACTGTCGTCGAATCGATGGGTGCCAAGGCAAATATCAACTGGCATATGGGGGTAGCTAAAATAGCCCCGTCCCAAATTAACTACCCTTGGGGTGGGTGGACTAAAGCTGGCCTGCGCCCTCGAGGAGGGCGTCCCAGATGGCCAGCGCTGCGGCTGCTTCGGCTACGGGGACGGCTCTGGGGACGATGCAGGGATCGTGACGGCCGTGGACCGAGAGCTCGGCATTTTCCATGGCGTCCATGTCCACGGTCTGCTGCTCGCGGCCGATGGAGGGCGTCGGCTTTACGGCCATGCGCCACATGACGGGCGCGCCGGTGGAGATGCCGCCCAGGATGCCGCCGGCGTTATTGGACTCGACCTCGATCTCGCCGGTCTCGGCATCGATGCGATACGGATCGTTGTTCTCGCTGCCGCGCATGGCGGCCACGGCAAAGCCCATGCCAAACTCCACACCCTTTACGGCGGGAATGCCAAACGCGATGTGCGCGATGCGGTTCTCGATGCCGTCGAACATGGGGTCGCCGATGCCTGCAGGCAGGCCGTAGATGCCGCACTCCACGATGCCGCCGATGCTGTCGAGTTCGTCGCGCGCGGCCAGAATCTCCTCGCGCATGCGGCCGGCTGCGGCGGCGTCAATGCAGGGCAGGTCATTTGTAAGGATCGCCTTGCGGTCGGCCTCGCGATAGACCATATCGTCCATCGGCAGGTCGGAGATGCCGCCGATCTGCGCCACGTGAGCCATCACCCGAATACCGCGGGCCTCGAGTGCCTGCAGCGCAATGCCGCCGGCGATGCATAAGGGGGCCGTTAGGCGGCCGGAGAAGTGCCCGCCGCCGGCGACATCGTGCATGTTGCGGTACTTCACGCGCGCAGGGAAGTCCGCATGTCCGGGACGGGGCTTGCGGCGCAGCTCGGAGTAATCCTTGGAGCGCGTGTTGGTGTTCTCGATAATCGCGGCGATGGGCGCGCCGGTGGTATGTCCATCGACAACACCGGCGATGATGTGGGCGGCGTCGGCCTCGCGGCGCTTGGTTGCGGTTTCGTCGCGACCGGGGGCGCGACGATCCAAAAAGGCCTGTAGCTGCTCCTGGTCAACGGCAATGCCAGCGGGTATGCCATCAAGCGAGCAGCCGATGGCGGGGGAGTGCGACTGGCCGAAAATGCTCAGATGCAAAACGTTGCCAAAGGTCGAGGACATGCTATTCCTCCTCGAGTGTGACCTTGCCGCCCAGCAGGCGGTAGTGGTCGAAGAAATCGGGATAGGACTTGTTGACGGCCTCGGCGCCGTGGATCACGACCTCGCCGGTGGCGCGGCTCGCGGCGATGGCGGCCATCATGGCGATGCGGTGGTCGTTGTGCGAATCGACCTCGCCGCCGGTGAAGGCATCGACGCCCTTGATGATGAGGTCGTCGCCGGCAATGCGCACCTGCGCGCCCAGCGCGGTGAGCTCGCGGGTGGTGGTGACCAGGCGGTCGGATTCCTTGATGCGCAGGCGGGCGCAATCGCGGATGAACGTGCGGCCCTGGGCCAGCGATGCCACGGCAGAGATGACGGGTACCAGGTCGGGAATGTCGTGGGCGCTCATCTCGAAGCCGGCGAGTTTGTCGGACTGCACGGTGGCGGCGTTGGTTGAGCGCTCGATGCGGGCCCCAAAGCGCGAAAGCGCGGCGAGCACGTTGCGGTCGCCCTGTGCAGAGCTCAGCGACACGCCCTCGACGGTGATGGGGTCGGTACCGATGGCGCCGGCACACAGCCAAAAGGCAGCGTTGGACCAGTCGCCTTCGACAGCAACGCTGCCGGGCGTGCGATACGAGCCGCTGCTCACTCGGAAGTTTGTGACCTCGGGCTTGCCATTCTTGGCGGGGATGCGCTCGACGTTGACCTCGACGCCGAAGGCCTTCATGGCCTGGATCGTCAGGTTGATGTAGGGGCGGCTCTCAATGAGGCCGGTCACCTGCACGCAGGAGGGCTGGGCGAGCAACGGGGCTGCCAACAGCAGGCCGGAGATATACTGCGAGCTTACGTTGCCCGGCAGCACAAAGGTGCCCGGGCGCATGCGTCCGCTCGTCTTGAGCGGAAAACCGCCCAGACCCTGTAGGTCGCAGCCGGCGGCGATGATCTCGTCCGAGAGCGGGGAGAGCGGGCGGGTGCCAAGGCGGCCCTGGCCCACGAAGGTGGCATCCGCACCCAACGCGCAGGCGACAGGCAGCATAAAGCGCAGTGTGGAGCCGCTTTCGCCGCAGTCAAGCGTGCCGCCGGCAAGGGCCTTGAGCAGGCCAAACTCAACACTCTTCATGGTGGGATGGACCTGGAAGCCGTCCTCGACGGTCTCGATGCGGGCGCCGAGTGCCGTAAGGCAGCGGACCGTGGCCTCGATGTCGGCGCAGGTGGTATTGCAGGCGACGTGTGTCTCACCGTTGGCGAGTGCTGCGCAGATGATCAGGCGGTGCGCCATCGACTTGGACGCGATGGCGGGAACGGTGCCCTTGAGCGGGGACGGGGTGATGCGGGCTAGCATGCGGATGCGTCTCCCTTCTGGCCGAGGCCTTCGGCAATGAGTTCGTGGAAAGTGGAAAGCGGCGTGCGGTCGATGCTGCAGCGGCCAATGCCGTGCGGAATCACCAGGTCGATGGTGTCGCCCGCGCGCTTCTTGTCGTGGAGCGCCTCGGCAAAGACGGCATCGACATCGAGGTCGCAGCGGGTCTTGAGGCCGTGACGGGCGCAGAGCTCCTCAATACGACCGGGCAGTGCGGCATCGCAGACGCCGTGCAGGGCCGCGGCGCGCGTGATGATGCCCATGCCGATCGACACGCAGTTGCCGTGTCCGAGCTCAAAGCGCTCGCAGGCCTCGACGGCATGTCCGGCGCTGTGTCCAAAGTTGAGGAGCTTGCGCTGGTTGGTTTCGCGCTCGTCGGCGACGACCACGGCGCGCTTGATGTCGATATTGCGGGCGATGATGAGCGCTACGCGGGCCACATCGCGGTTGAGCAGCTCCAGCGTGAGCGGGGTCTTCTCCAGCTCGGCGAAAAGCTCCGGGTCGGCGATCACGGCGTGCTTGACGACCTCGCCGCAGCCGTCGGCGAACTGCTCGGGCGTGAGGGTGGCCAGGCACCCCACGTCGGCGATAACCACGCTCGGCTGCCAAAAGGCGCCGGCCAAGTTCTTGCCGGCAGCCAGGTCGATGGCCGTCTTGCCGCCCACCGACGAATCCACCATGGCGAGCAGACTCGTGGGGATCTGCACAAACTTGCAGCCGCGCATGTAGGTGGCGGCCACAAAGCCGGCCACGTCGCCCACGACACCGCCGCCGAGTGCAACGATCACGTCGGAGCGTGAAAGCTCGTGCTCGGCCACAAACTCCAAAATGGCAACATAGGTTTCGGCGCGCTTATGGGCCTCGCCGGCCTCGAAGGTGCAGATGCTCACCTCGTAGCCTGATGCCTCCAGACTCTGCTTAACGGGCATCTGGTAGAGCGGGCCCACGTTGGTGTCCGTCACGATGACGGCCTTGGTGCCGCCGGCAGTGGCGCGCACGAGCGGTCCCGTTTGCTCCAGCAAAAACGTGCCAACATGCACCTGGTAGGGGCGTGCAGTGTCGATATCGATGGTAATCGCCATAAGCTTCGGTCCTTTCGACCTGGCGTGATAGGTGGTCTAGTGGGAGGCCTCGTCGTCGAGTGCGCGCTTGATGCGGTCGCCCTCGGCAAGGAGATTCTCCAGATAGCGCTGGTCGCGGTCCTTGAGCGCACGGCTGTAGGCGCCAAGCGACTCGATCAGGTGGTCGATCTCGAAGGCGAGAGCATCGGCGTCGTCGATCATGAGCTCGGACCACATCTGCGGATTGAGGTGCGCCACGCGGGTGAGGTCGCGGTAGCTGCCGGCCGAAAAGCCGTGGTGGACCTGAGCGGTCGGGCTCTTAACATAGGCGTTGGATACCACGTGCGCAAGCTGGCTCGTGAAGGCGATGACGCGGTCGTGCTCGGCTGCGCTGGTCACGCTGAACTTGCCAAAGCCCAAGGGGCGCACCATCTCGCGTACCTGGCCCAAAAGCTCCAGCTTGAGTGCGTCGTTCACCGCGGGCGGCACGAGCACGAGCGGGGCGCCCTGGAACAGGTCGGCGCGGGAGTGTGCATAGCCCGAGTACTGCGTGCCCGCCATGGGGTGCGCGCCCACAAAGTAAAAGCCGTGCTCGCGGGCAAGCTCAAAGGCGCGCTCGCACACGATGCCCTTGACGCCCACCGTGTCGATCACCACGGGACCCATGATGGCGTCGGTGTCGGTGGCGTCGGCGAGCGCCTTGGCGTGCGTCTCGAGCCACTCGATGCATGCCTCGGGGTAGCAAGCCAGGACGATGATGTCGCACTCGCCGAGTGTCTTGTCGTTGAGCTCTCCGGCGACAGTGCCCATGCTAGCGGCCGTCATGACATCGTCATCGGGGTCCCAGGCCAGCACGCGGACGCCCGCCTGCGCATAGCCGCGGGCAAAGCTGCCGCCGATGAGGCCCAGGCCCACGATGCCCGCGCATTTGGGGCCGCCCTGGTTAACGCGTGCGTTTCTCACCGTACCCATGGGCTACTCCATGGTCTCTTGGCAGACAACCTCGCGGATGGCTCGGATGCGGCGCATGGTGTCGTCGAACTGATCGGGGGTGAGGGCCTGGGCGCCGTCGGACCAGGCGCGGCTCGGTTCGTCGTGGACCTCGATCTCCAGACCGTTGGCGCCGCAGGCGGTCGCGGCGAGCGCCATGGGCTCAACGTAGCGGGTGTAGCCGGTGGCGTGGCTGGGGTCGGCGACGACGGGCAGGTGCGACAGGTGGTGCAGCACCGGCACGGCGTTGAGGTCGAAGGTATTGCGGGTACGGGTCTCGAAGGTGCGGATGCCGCGCTCGCACAGGATGACGTTGTCGTTGCCCTCGCTCATGATGTACTCGGCGGCCATGAGCAGCTCATCGATCGTGCCGGACATACCGCGCTTGAGCAGGACCGGAGTCTTGGTCTTGCCGACCTCCTTGAGCAGGGGGAAGTTCTGGGCGTTGCGGGCGCCGATCTGCATGACGTCGATCTTCTTGTCAAGGAAGACCTGCACGTCGCGTGGGTCCATGATCTCGGTGACGATCGGCATGTCGAGCTCGGCAGACGCCTCGCACAGCAGGTCGAGGCCGGCAGGGCCCATGCCCTGGTAGGCGTAGGGGGAGGTGCGGGGCTTGTAGGCACCGCCGCGCAGCATCGTGGCGCCGGCGGCCTTTACGCGACGTGCGATGCGGATGAGGTTCTCGCCCTCGACGGAGCAGGGACCGGCGATGACCTGGAACTGGTCGCCGCCGATCTTGACGCCGTGGCCGCAGTCGATGACGGAGTCCTCGGGGTGGAACTTGCGGTTGGCGCGCTTGAACGGCTCGGAGACGCGCTGCACACGCTCGACGACATCCATGGACTCGAGCAGGAACGGGTCGATCTTGGTCGTATCGCCCACCAGGCCGATGATCGTCTCGTTCTCGCCGCGCGAGACATCGGTCTTCAGGCCCTTTTTCTCAATCCAGCTGACGATATGGCCGACGGCCTCGTCGCTGGCGCTCTGCTTTAAAATTGCAATCATGGTGTGCCTCTCACCTCGATGGATAATCCTTGCAAAAACGGCCCGCATCGCGAGCCGTGTATATATGGTGCATGAGAGTTTATACCATCTGACTCGCTTTTGCCTTCTAAAGCGGGCCGTTGCGCCGCGTCTCCCACGTAATTGCAAAGCTTTTTCTTTTTTTTGATAGCCCGTGGTGCACTTGGGTATAATGCCAAACGTTGGCCCTATTAGCTCAGGGGATTAGAGCGTCTGCCTCCGGAGCAGAAGGCCGTTGGTTCGAATCCAACATGGGGCACCATCGAACGTAAGACCGTCCGAACCTCGCATGGTCCGGGCGGTTTTCTTATACCGACGCGACGTGATGGGACGTGGTATGGCAGCAACGGATATCGAGCGCGGACTCTCAACCGCCGAGGTCGAGGAGCGCATCGCCGCCGGTAAGATCAACCGCAACATGGAGCTCAAGACCAAGTCGGTCAAAGAGCTCATCATCGAGAACCTCTGCACGCTGTTCAATTTGATCAACGTGATCTTGGCTTTCCTGGTCATTTTGACCGGTTCGTTTAAGAATCTGACGTTCCTGTTCGTGGTGTTCCTCAATACCGCTATTGGCGTCATTCAGTCCATGCGTTCCAAGAAGATGGTCGATAAGCTCACGCTGCTGACCTCCAAGAAGGCCATCGCGGTGCGCGATGGCGCCGAGGTGGAGCTCGACCTGGACCAGATCGTGCTCGACGACATCATCCGCCTGGGGCGCGGCGACCAGATTCCCGCTGACGCCGTGGTGGTTTCCGGCGAGGCGCTCGTGAACGAGAGCCTGCTGACGGGCGAGAGCGACCTTATTAAGAAACAGCCCGGTTCCGAGCTCATGAGCGGCAGCTTTATCGACTCGGGCCTGCTGCGCGCCCGCGTGATCCATGTCGGCGCCGACAACTACGTGGCCAAAATTAATAACGAGGCCAAGTACGTCAAAAAGGTCAATTCCGAGATCATGAACGCGCTTAACGCCATCGTGCGCTTTGCGAGCATCATCATGATTCCGCTTGGCCTGGCTCTGTTCGCCTCGAGTGTAAGTGGGCTGTGGGATGCCGCGGGAACCCCGGGCGATAGCGCGCTTTCGTGGTGCTTCTCCGAGCTGTTGGCTGGTCACGTGCCTTCGTCGGCGCTGCTGTCCACGGTGGGCGCCCTGCTGGGCATGATCCCGCAAGGCCTGGTGCTGCTGACCTCGTCGGTGCTCGCCATCGCCACGGTGCGCCTGGCCCGCCGCAAGGTGCTGGCGCAGCAGCTCTACTGCATCGAGACGCTCGCGCGCGTCGACGTGCTGTGCCTGGACAAGACGGGCACCATCACGTCGGGTCGTATGGAGGTCGAGGGCACCTACCCGCTGCCTGTTGAGGGTGTTGGCTTTGGCGTGGACTCGGAGGAGGCGGCTGTTCCCGTCGATACCACAGTGCTCGATTTTGCGCTGGCTAACGTCGCGCGTGCGACTTCGGCCGATGCCAACGAGACCTGCCAGGCGCTGCTCAACTATTACGCCGATCGCCCGGTCGAGGTGTCTGAGCCGCTGTCGGTCATTCCGTTCTCGTCGTCTAAAAAATGGAGTGGCGCTTCTTTTGCGCAGGGCTCCTATGTGATGGGTGCCGCGCAGTTTGTGCTCTCTGATCGTGTGTTTTCGCAGGTCGAGAACCGTGTCGCCGAGCTTGCCGATACCTGCCGCGTGCTCGTGGTGGCGCGCGTGGACGGCTTTACGCCCGATGGGGATATGGTGGGCGAGGCCGAGCCCGTGGGCTTTGTGACCATCCGCGACGAGATTCGTACCTCGGCGGCCGAGACCATCGGCTATTTTAACGAGCAGGGCGTGACCCTCAACGTGATCAGTGGTGACGACCCGCGTACGGTGTCGTCGATCGCGCGCGCGGTGGGCGTGCCAGGGGCGGACGCTTATGTGGACGCTACGACGCTCGATACGCCGGCCAAGCTCGATGCCGCAGTGGACCGCTACCATGTCTTTGGTCGTGTGACCCCGCAGCAGAAGCGCGAGCTCGTGCAGGCGCTCAAGCGCCGCGAGCACACCGTGGCCATGACGGGCGACGGCGTCAACGACGTGCTGGCGCTCAAGGAGGCCGACTGCTCCGTCGCCATGGCGGCCGGCTCCGATGCCGCGCGTAACGTGGCCGAGATCGTACTCGTCGACAACGATTTTGCCTCGATGCCCGCCGTGGTGGCCGAGGGCCGTCGCTCCATCAACAACCTGCAGCGTTCGGCCTCACTGTTCCTGACCAAGACGCTGCTCTCGATGGGCCTGGCGGCGCTGTGTATCGCGCTGCCGCCGTACCCCTTCGAGCCCATCCAGATGACGCTCATTAACTTCTTCTGCATCGGCGCGCCGGGCTTTGTGTTGGGCCTGGAGCCCAACAATGCTCGTGTGAAGGGTGCGTTTTTGAGCAACGCACTCAAGCGTGCACTGCCGGCGTCGATTGCGGTCATTTTGGCTGCGGCGCTCGATATCTTTGTGGCGCGCGTGTTTGGCTTTAGCCAGCTCACGCTGTCTACGATGTGCCTGCTTACGTCGTGCGCGGCGAGCGTCAGCCTAATCTGGCGCATCTCGCAGCCTCTCACGCCCTTACGTGTGGTGCTCTTTGTGTTTGTAGTCGCCGGCATCCTGGTGGGCGTTATCGGATTCCCGGAGCTGCTGTCTATTGCCAACCTGTCGATGGGCCAGATGGTTATCTTGGCTGTTATCGTGGTCTTTACCTGCTCGGTGTTCTTTAAGCTCGCCACGATGATGGATTCGCTCAAGCCGCGTCGTCGTCATGCCGCAACTGGTTTTGGCCGCGGTGTGCGCGTCCGCCTGGGTCGCGGTGGCGGCAAGGTGAGCTCGACGGGCTCGACGGCCGAACGTTTTGCCAAGCGCGTCGCCGCCGACATGGCGCAGCGCCGCGAAGATCGCACCGCTCGCGAGGCCGAGGCCCGCGCACTCGAGGGCGTGGCCCAGGCCCAGCCCAAGAAAAAGAAGAGTACCGGAGCCAAGCGCTCTCGCGTGACCAAGTCCGCCCAAGGCATCAAAGTCTCGATGCCAAGCAAAAAGAAGAAGTAACTACGCGCCCTGCCGATGTTGAATTGGTGCCTTGCTCCTGTGGGGCCGTGGCGATGTTATGCTCTAACCTCGATTGTTTGAATTGCTTCGAAAAGAGGATGCCGTGATCTGCCCGCATTGCCTTAAGACTATCGAGGACGGCGCCTCGTTCTGCCCCTACTGCAACGCCTATGTGGGTCCGGGCGATGGCCCCGAGCACACCGAGTTCGTGTTCTGCGAGGGCTGCGGTGCCCGTCTTTCTCCGCACGATCGTACGTGTCCCAAATGCGGACGCCCCGCTCCGGGTATCCTCTCCGAGGACGCGGCTGCATCCGACCTGGCAGCGGGCCACACGGCGGGCTTTCCGCGCCTAACGCAAGAGCAGATCGATACCGAGGTGCCTCATGCGCCCGCCTCGGCTGCCGCGGTTCTTTCGGACGCCGCCGATCCTAACGAGACCTGCGTGCTGCCGGCTTTCGATAAGGATTTCGGTATCCCCAAGGTCGATATTCCCACGCCCGTTTCCCTGCACGACGATGCTCAAAAACCCAAGCGCAAAGTGCATCCCGACGAGGACGCCTATCACAAGCACAAGCGTCATATCCCCAAGCCGCTCATCGTCATCGCGGTACTTGCCGTCGTTTGCGGCGGTGCCTATTGGTTCGTGACGACCGATCCCATGGGTGTCATGCCTGGCTTCTACGACCAGTTTGGCCAAGCTGCACAAACCACCTTCCCCACGCGCCAAAAGGGCGAGGCGACTGAGGACGATACCAAGCAGGACGATTCTGCCGAGGTGGTCCAGGAAGAAACCGTGCTCACCGATGATCAGCTCTATACTAGACTCGACGGTCTGTATCAGACCATCGTGTCCTACGGTGATGAGGACCAGATCGGCGAGGTCATCGATTCCTTTAACAACGGCTATCTCCGAACGCCGCTGTCCACCCGCCAGGAGCTGTCGCAGAGTGCCTACGCCCTGCGCGACCAGATCAAAAAGACGCAAGATGAGCTTAACAACCTTAAGTATCAGGACGATACGGTCTATGCGGACGACATCGCCCACTTAAAGCAGCTTGCCGAGTGGATGTACGAGCGTGTCGACGTGATCTGCCAGAGCTGGGATATCTCGCTGGCCATTCCCGATGGCGAGTCGATGAGTTCCCACCAAAGCGAGATCCTGGCGCCCATCGCACAGGGCGGCAACAGCGCGCTGAGCCAGTACGACGCCAATGTGGGCTCCTGGAAGCCGCAGCAGCGTTCCCAAAATTAGTTCGCCATAGTCGGCATAACCTACGTGCGCAATTGATGTAAGCGCATGCTTATTGCTACAATTCGTACAAATATGCTTTAAACGCACGAGGAAGGAACCACATGTTTGGTTTTAAGAAAGAGCTCTACACGCCCGAGTATCAGCTTGCCGGCGACGAGTGCGCCGTTATCGAGACGTCGAAGGGTACCATCAAGGTCAAGTTTGACGGCGAGGGCGCTCCCATTCATGTCGCGAACTTCTGCGAGCTTTCCACGATGGGTTTCTATGATGGCCTTAAGTTCCATCGCTATGTGCCCGGCTTTGTCATTCAGGGCGGCGACCCCAATACCCGCGATATGTCCGGCGCCGACGTCGCTGCCGGCCTTGAGGGCCCCGACGGCATGCCCGGTACCGGTGGTCCCGGCTACTGCATCAAGGGCGAGTTTGCCACCAATCCGCGCAACAGCCATGTTGATGGTGCCCTTGCCATGGCACGCTCCATGGACCCCGATTCCGCGGGTTCGCAGTTCTACTTCTGCCTGGGTGCCCAGCATAACCTCGATTCCGGTTACACCGTCTTTGGTACCACGGTCGAGGGTCTCGATGTGATTTCGCAGCTGCGTGCCGGCGACGAGATCGTCCATGTCGAGATCGTTCACGAGTAAAGGGGACTTCCTTGAATAGCCAGCTGATCCAACAGGGCCGCGCCGCTTACCGCGCGGGTGATTTTTCCGCTGCAGCCCAGATGCTTGGGGCGGCAAAAACTCCCGATGAGATTATGGGCGAGGCCGATCACCTTCGTGGCAACGCCTTGATGCACCTGGGCATGTATGCCGAGGCCGCCGAGGCTTATGCTGCCGCCCTCAACGACGGCACCTACGGCAAGCGCGGCGCGCTGCTCACCAACCGCGGCAAGGCGCTCGCCGCCGTGGGCGACTACACGACGGCCGCCCAGGCGTTCTCTGCTGCTACGCAGGATGCTTCCTATGCCACGCCGTTCAAGGCCTATCTGGGCCTGGGCAATGCGCTGTTCCAGTCGGGCGATTATGCCAACGCAGGTACTGCCTTCCGTCAGGCTGCCATCGACGGCGCCAATCCGGCTCCTGCCGCCGCACTCGGCGAGCTCGGTCGTTGCTTCATCAAGCTCGGCCGTCCGGCGGATGCCGTGGAGACCTACCGTACGGCTATCGACTTTGCCGGTCCCCGTGACGACACGCGTGCGCTCAACGCCGGCATGGGTCAGGCACTTTCTGCCGCCGGCCGCCCCTCCGACGCACTCGACGCCTTTAACGCCGCTACTGCCGATGGCATCTACCAGCTCACCTCCGAGCAGGCCGATGAGCTTGCCCGCGTGCACGATTCGCTTGCCGCGCTGTCTGCCCAGACGGCTATGGCCACGGCTCCGGCGCCCGCGATGGACGCTCCTGCCGTCGATCCGCTCGATCCTACGGGCGCGACCGGTCAGTTTATGCCCGATCCCTCGGACACCGGCTTCTTTACGCTGTCCGAGTCCGAGATGGTCCAGCAGGACCGTCAGGATCGTAAGCAGGCCAAGGTCCGTCGTCGCCATCGCCACACGGGTCTCAAAGTCTTCATCGTGCTGCTTCTGCTCATTTTGATCGCCGCGGGCGGTCTGGGCTTTGCCTACACGCGCGGCTTTGGCTTCCCCTCGCAGGAGTCGGTTATCACCGATCTGTTCCAGGCTGCCGGCGACGGTGACACCGCAAAGGCCGAGTCTTGCCTGGCCTCGAGCCTGTCCGAGGACGCCAAATCGATGATCATCTCCTCGATTCCGCAGGGCGCCACCGTGTCCGTCGAGGGCATGGATCAGTCCATGACCGAGACGACCGCCAAGGTTAAGGCATCGCTGTCCAAGGGCGGCGAGCAGGAGTACACCGTCAAATTCGTGCGCTCTGACAACCATATCGGCTGGGCCGTTTCCTCGCTCGATATGGATTTCTCGGCTGCTGACAACCAGTAGTGACCTTATGGGATTTAGCTTTGCCCGGCGCTTCACCGCAAGTGAGGTGCCGGGCTTGCGCTAGTATCATGAGCTAGTAGTTTTCCAGCAATCATCCAACACATCAGGAGTTGCGTTGTTTTCTTTGATGGATATGTTCTTCGGTAGCTATGCGGGCGATCTCGCCATCGACCTCGGCACCGCAAATACGCTTGTCTCCGTGCGCGGCAAGGGCATCGTCATCCGCGAGCCCTCTGTTGTCGCCATCGACAAGAACGACGAGCGCATCCTGGCGGTCGGTATCGAGGCAAAGCGCATGCTCGGCCGTACGCCCGGCAACATCGTGGCCGTTCGTCCCCTGAAGGACGGCGTTATCGCCGACTTTGACGTTACCGAGGCCATGCTTCGCTATTTTATCGACAAGGCGTCCGAGAAGCGCTATCCGTGGACCCCGCGTCCGCGCGTTGTCGTCTGCGTTCCCTCCGGCGTCACGTCGGTCGAGAAGCGTGCCGTATTTGAGGCCACGATCCAGGCTGGCGCTCGCCAGGCCTACCTGATCGAAGAGCCCATGGCTGCCGCTATCGGCGCCGATCTGCCCGTCGAGGAACCCACCGGCTCCATGGTCATCGACATCGGCGGCGGTACCACCGAGGTTGCCGTTATTGCTATGGGCGGCATTGTCGTGTCGCAGTCCATCCGCATTGCCGGCGACGAGTTCGATCAGGCTATCCTCACGCACGTTCGAGATGCCTACAACCTGGCCATCGGCGAGCGTACGGCAGAGGACATCAAGATCAAGGTCGGTTCCGCCGTGCCGCTCAAGGACGAGCTCGACGTCGAGGTCAACGGCCGTGACGTGATCACCGGTCTGCCCAAGACCGTACGCATCGAGAGCGAGGAGATTCGTCGCGCACTCAACAAGCCGCTCGACGAGATGGCCAAGGCCGTCAAGGACGCACTCGATGCCACGCCGCCCGATCTTGCCTCGGACCTTATGTACTATGGCATATTGCTGACCGGTGGCGGCGCGCTGCTGCGCGGTCTCGACGTGCGCCTGCGCGATGAGACCGGCGTTTCGGTCAACGTCAGCCCCACGGCGCTCGATAACGTCGTTAACGGCTGTGCCCGCGTGCTCGAGGCCAATGCGTTTGATGGCGGCTTCGTCCAGACCAATGCTTAATTTCCAAAAGGTGGATTCCATTTGGCACGATCTTCGGGTTTCTCCACAAATCTGAATACCAAGCGACAATCAACGGGTATGCGCCCGTTGATTGTTTTCAGCCTGATTTCGGTGTTGCTGCTCACGTTTTACATCCGCGAGGGCGAGGCAGGACCGATTCATGCCGTGCGTTCGGGCGTAACGACGATTACCTCGCCGGTGCGCTTTGTGGGCTCGGCTGTGGCGGCTCCCTTCAATGCGATTGGCAACGTGTTCTCCAACCTTACGGCGTCGCAGGACACGCTTGACGAGCTTAAGAAGCAAAACGAGGAACTGACCTCTAAGGTCGCCGAGCTTTCTGAGGCTCAAAAGACTGCCGAGCGCCTGGAGGGGCTGGTCGGCCTGCAGTCGACCTACAACCTTAAATCGACCGCAGCTCGTATCGTTGGTGCCTCGGGCGATGCCTGGACCTCGACCGTAACCATCGACAAGGGCTCTGCCGACGGCCTTACCATCAACATGCCCGTGACGAGTTCTGCCGGTGTTATCGGCCAGATTATCGAGGTATCGGCCAAGACCTCTACCGTGCGCCTGATTGGCGACGAGAACTCGGGCGTGTCCGCCATGGTGCAGGACACGCGCGCCCAGGGTATGCTGCAGGGTCAGGCTGACGGCACGCTGCGTCTTGAGTACGTGAGCGTCGACTCCGATGTTAAGGTTGGCGATATCATCGTGACCTCTGGCATCGGTGGCGTGTTCCCCAAGGGCCTTCCGCTTGGCACCGTCTCGTCGGTTGAGAAATCGGCAAACGACGTGTACTACACCATTGTGGTGCGCGCTCAGACCACGGCCGAGAACAACGAGGAAGCGCTGGTCATCACCTCGCTGACCGACGAACAGTCGGCCTCGGATGAGGACGTGAGCACGGCCAACAGCACGCCGCAGGGAACGTCGCGCGATGCTGCGACCAAGACGAAGGACGAGAGCTCGGATGACAGTTCCGACACGTCCGAGACGACCGATTCTGGCTCGAGCGAATAGGGGGGGGCATGTCCATGGATCTACACGAGCAGGGGATGAGCTCCCGCACGTTTGTGATCGCCGCCATCGTGTGCGTGCTGCTGCAGGCAGGCCTGGCACCGCAGATCTCCATTGCGGGCGGTCGCGTCAACTTCATGATTATCCTGGTGTGCCTAAGCGTGTTCTCGGGCGACCCGACCCGTGCCGTCGTGTGCGGTTTTTGCAGCGGCTTGTTTTATGACCTGTCCGCTGCCGTGCCGGTGGGCGTTATGTCGCTCCTACTGACCGTGGGTTCTTTTGCCCTGGTGCACAGCGCCGTCGGTCAGACGGGCGGTACCCCGAGTGCGCGCGGCATCACTGTGGGCGCCTTCGCGCTGGTCATTAATGTGATCTACAGCATCATCTTGCTGTTTATGGGTTTGGAGACGAGCTTTGCCGTGGCGATCTTCGGCCATGCGCTGCCGTCCTCGATCCTGACGGGTCTGGTTGCCATTCCGTTTTTGATGTCCGGCGTCGTGCCGCAGTCCGGCTATGGATTCTCCGCACGTGGCGGACGCCAGACGGGTATGCGCTTTAAGCCCAAGACCCGCAAGCTCAAATAGGGGAGGCCCGTAGATGTCTTCCCAGTTGACGGTTATTATCGCCGGTATCGTGCTGGTTGTGGCCATCGTGGTCGCGCTGGTCATCATGCGTCGTGGCGATTCCCGTTTTACCTACGATACGCAGCATGGAACGGCCCCGCGCGCCACCGAGGGCGAGGGCAATACCGCGGCGACCGCCTTTAAGGGCCGCTTTTCCATCCTCACCACGGGTGTGGGCGCGATGTTTGCGGCGCTCGCCGTCAAGCTGTGGGGCATGCAGATGGTCTCGTCGGACTATTACGAGAAGCAGGCTAATAGCAATCAGACTCGCACCGTTACCACTCCCGCTGTGCGCGGCCGCATCCTCGACCGCAATGGCGTGGCGCTTGTCCAGAACCGTCCCTCACTTGCTGTCGTGGCCTACCGCGACCTTGCCGAGGATGAGGTTCTGGTTCGCCATCTTGCCAACGTGCTTGGAATGCCTTACGTGGCGGTCCTTCGCAATATTCAGGACAATACAGAGGGCGCTCAGAGCCTGCATACCATCGCGACGGACGTCCGTCGCTCCACGGTTGCCTATATTCAGGAGCATGCCGGCGAGTTCCCGGGCGTCAAGATTGCCGAGCGTACCGAGCGCCAGTATCCATATGGCGAGACGGCATGCCATATCTTGGGCTATACCGGCACCATTACCTCCGAGCAGCTCGAGGCCCAGAATAAGAAAACCTCTGGCGATGATGATGCTTCTGCTGGCAAGATTACGTACCAGTCGGGCGATATCGTGGGCCAGGCGGGCGTTGAGAGCTACTACGAAAACCTGCTGCAGGGTATTCGTGGCGAGCAGACCGTCAAGGTCGATGCCTCGGGCAATGTGACCGGTCAGGCCGGTGCCGTGCCTGCGAAGGCCGGCTCCGACATTAAGCTCACGCTCGACCTTAAGATCCAGCAGGCCTGCGAGACGGCGCTGGCGAGCGCTATCGAGCTTGCCAAGACCACTGGCTACAGCAATGCCGGCAACGGCGCTGTGGTGTGTCTCGATCCCAACAATGGCGAGATCCTGGGCATGGCGAGCCAGCCCAAGTTCGATCCGTCTGTCTTTATCGGCGGCGTCTCAAATGACGTGTGGACCGAGCTCAATGATGACAAGGGTTCGCACCCGCTGCTCAACCGCGCCATTAGCGGACAGTACATGTCGGCCTCGACCATCAAGCCGCTCTCGGCACTGGCCGGTCTTGAGTTTGGAACCTACACGTCGGGGCAGACGACCAACTGCACGGGCTATTGGACGGGTCTGGGCAAGTCGTGGGGCAAGTACTGCTGGTTGCATTCCGGCCACGGCACCATGACGCTGCAGTCGGGTATCGCCAACTCGTGCGACCCTGTCTTCTACGACATGGGCAAGGCGTTCTTTTATGACGAGCAACATCCCGAGGGCTTGCAGGAGGTCTTTCGTCGCTGGGGCCTAGGCAAGACCTGCGGTATCGATCTGCCGAGTGAGGGCGCGGGCCGTATTCCCGATGCCGAGTGGAAAGAGTCGTACTTCACCGACGCCTCTGCCGAGGACCGCAAGTGGAATGCCGGCGATATGACCAACATCGCCATCGGCCAGGGCGATATCCTGGTGACGCCCCTGCAGATGGCGTGCGCCTATATGGGTCTTGCCAACGGCGGCAAACAGTACGTGCCTCACGTGTTTTTGTCTGCCGTGTCGCGCGATGGCGACGGCGATGCCTATAAGTACAACGGCAAGGGCAAGAAGAAGCGCCTGGAGGCCAAGATCAACAGCGATTCGGATTTGGCTCTTGTTCGCAACGGTATGCACGACGTGATTTACACGGCATCGACGTCCCTGGCGGCGCACTTTGGCACCCTGACGCCGCAGGTATACGGCAAGTCGGGCACGGGCGAGAAAAGTGGCGAGGACGAATACGCGTGGTTCTGCGCCTATGCGCCGGCCGATGACCCCAAGTATGTCATCGCTACTGTCCTGGAGCAGGGCGGCGGCGGCTCAGATACCGCGATGCATGTCGTGCGCGACGTGCTCGGCGTGATTTATGACGAGCCCGATACCTCTTCGGCCTCGGGCGATTCTTCGGTTCGATAGGAGGTTGCGATGGATTTTTCTCCGGCGGATCTGTTCCGTTCAACCAAGACCGGCTCTCGCAGCAGCCTGGACCGCGTCAACAAGCAACTTTCGGCCTCGCGCGGCACGTTTCGCCAAAAGGTGCATATCGGTGTGCTCGTGGCTACTGTGGCGCTCGTCGCCTACGGTGCCATCATCATCTGGTCGGCTTCGCAGTTTAAGGCCGATGCCTCGTTCTCACGCCATCTGCTGGGAATCGGCATCGGGGCGGTGCTGGCGGTGCTGGTCTGGCGCTCCGACCTGCGCGGTATTTCCAATTTCTCGACGGCGTTGCTCGTCATCGACCTGATCGTGATCCTCTCGCCCAAGATTCCGGGTCTGTCCTATACGGGCGGTCTGGGCATGACGGGCTGGATCAAGATTCCCGGTATCGGCTTGACATTCCAGCCGGTTGAGCTTGCCAAGCTCATCACCATCTTCTTTATTGCTACGCTTGGCTCGCAGTATAACGGTCGCATCGATACCGTTCGCGACTACGTCAAGCTCTGCGGCATGCTGTCCATTCCGTTTTTGGCCGTCGTTGCCATGGGCGACCTGGGATCGGGCCTGGTCGTGCTGGTTTCGGGCGCCATCGTCATTTGTATGAGCGGTGCACGCCGCGAATGGGTGCTGTCGACCCTGGCCCTGCTCGTGGGCTTGGTGGCCCTCGTTCTGGCGCTCGATTCGGTCTTTGATTCGTTGCTCGGCCACGATGTGCTCATCAAGCAGTATCAGATGAACCGTCTGACGGTCTTTATCGACCCCGATAATGCCGATTCGGACGATGCCTACAACCTGCAGCAGTCGCTTATCGCCGTTGGCTCGGGCGGCTTCTTTGGTAAGGGTTTGGGCCATGCGACGCAGTCGGCC
Source organism: Collinsella aerofaciens (assembly GCF_963360655.1). NCBI lineage: Bacteria > Bacillati > Actinomycetota > Coriobacteriia > Coriobacteriales > Coriobacteriaceae > Collinsella > Collinsella aerofaciens. The sequence goes on along the minus strand of NZ_OY725717.1, from coordinate 132,488 downwards.
GGCGGCTTTCTGCCTGAGTTCCACACCGACTTCGTCTTCGCCTTTTTGTCCGAGACCTTTGGTTTTTGCGGTTCCTTTTTTCTCTTGTGCCTCTACGTGCTGCTGATCTTTTCGACGATTCGCGTCGCCTTTAAGTGTGAGTCGCTGTTCCTGCGTCTGTCGTGCGTAGGTATCGTCGGCATGTGGGCATTCCAGACCTTCGAGAACATCGGCATGTGCATCGGCATGATGCCGATTACCGGTATTCCGCTACCGTTTATTAGCTTCGGTTCGTCTTCGATGATGATCCAGCTGCTGACGGTGGGTATCGTACAATCCATATGGCGGCATCGTTCGGGCGCCGCGTAACCGCTGGAGGGGTTTGCTATGAAAATTCCCGTAGATAAGCTGACCCGCGCTTTTAAGATGGGCGCGTCCGTTAAGAAGGATTCCGATACGCCGGTGCGCGTCTCGGTCTATCTGGATTCGTCCGCCTCGCGCTTTCTGGCCGAGACGGTGCGTGACGCCTTTGTGCCGCAGACGACCTCGGGCATTGTGCGCGTCGAGCGTCTGGGGGAGGAGCGAATTGCTCCAAAGACCGATACCGATGTGGTGCTGGTGCTCTCGTGTGGTTCCGACCGCTTGGAGAGTGCCGTGCAGGAGCTCGTGATCGCCGGCGCGCCCGTGTGCGTGCTTGCCGAGTCTGCTGTGGAGGTGCCGTTTATCGAGGAGTCCACGCCCATGCTCGGTGTGGTGGCGGCAACCGATAAGACGTATCTGCTCGAGACGCTTGCCCGCTGGATTCTCGATCGCACCGACAAGGAAACGGCTTTTGCGGCGAACTTTGCCTTCATGCGCATCGCGGCGGCCAATCGTATCATCACCTCGTGTGCGCTCACCAATATGGCGACCGGGGCTTTGGTGTTTTTGCCGGGCACCGATTATCCCGTTATGGCGCTGGCGCAGGTGGGCATGCTCTTTGAGCTCGCTGCCGTCTTTGGACGCGGCATTAAGCCTGAGCGCGGCTACGAGGTCGCGGGCGTGCTTGCCGGCGGTCTTGTGATCCGCGCGGTCACCCGCGCGCTCGTCAAGCAGACGCCGCATATTGGGTTTGCCGTCAAGGCGCTCGCTGCTGCCGCGGGCACCTATGGCATGGGCCGTGCGCTCGTTTCGCTCTACGAGCGCGATGTCGACTACAGCCGTGCTAACGAGGTGGTCACTGCCACGTTTTCCCGCGTTCGCGATCTGGTGACTGCGGTCGCGGGCGCTACCCGTCCTATGGCGTCCTATCAGGACGCATCAGATCTCGCTGCTTAGGGGTTTTCCGTTGCGCGTTGCATACCAAGACTGTTTTCATTTAATTGAGCCGTTGCTCGCCAAGGTCGAGAAGCCGAGTCGCTATATCGATCACGAGTGGGGCACGCTTTCCAAGGCCGATGCCGACTACCGTTGCTGCCTGATCTACCCGGATGTGTACGAGGTCGGTCTGCCCAACCAGGGCATCGCCATCCTCTACAACATCCTTAACCAGGCCGAGGGCATCTCCTGCGAGCGCGGCTATGTGCCGTGGCCCGATATGGGTGACGCCATGCGCGAGGCAGGCATTCCGCTGCTGTCGCTCGAGGGTGCAGCGCCGGTCGCTTCGTTTGATATCGTCGGCCTGCATGTGCCGCACGAGATGGCGGTGACGAACTTCCTCGAGGCACTCGACCTCGCAGGTATTCCGCTGTTAGCGGCTGACCGCACCGAGGACGACCCCATTATCATCGCCGGCGGCCCCTCGGTGTACAACCCCGAGCCGTACGCGGCCTTCTTCGATGTTATCCTCATCGGCGAGGGCGAGGAATCGCTGCTCGAGACCTGCCAGTTGCATCGCCGTCTGCGTGACGAAGGAGTCCCGCGCGCGCAGATTGTCGAGCAGCTTGCATCCATTGCCGGCAACTACGTGCCGTCGCTCTATGAGGTTTGTCACGACGAGCCCTGCTCGCCGCATGGCTACACCGTGCCGCGTGAGGGCAAGGATGCGCCGACCGTGGTCTACAAGCGCGTCGTCGAGGATTTCGGCGCCACGAATCCGCTGTCGCAGTCGTGCGTGCCCTATGCGCAGCTGGTCCACGACCGCCTGTCTATCGAGATCCTGCGCGGCTGCGCCCGCGGCTGTCGTTTTTGCCAGGCCGGCATGACGTATCGCCCGGTGCGTGAGCGCTCGGCCGACCAGATCGTCTCGTCGGTGATTCAGGGTCTGGAAAAGACCGGCTATGACGAGGTGTCGCTGACCTCGCTCTCCACGACCGACCACTCCTGCATTCGCGATGTGCTCGGCAGGCTCAACCATCGCCTGGAGGATACGGGTATTCGCGTGTCTATTCCGTCGCAGCGCCTGGATTCGTTTGGCGTGGATATGGCCGAGTCGGTCGCCGGCGAAAAGAAGGGCGGACTGACGTTCGCGCCCGAGGCCGGCAGCCAGCGCATGCGCGACATCATTAACAAGAACGTGACCGAGGAGGACCTGGACCGTGCGGCCAAGGCGGCCTTCGAGGCCGGTTGGAACCGCATGAAGCTCTACTTTATGATGGGCCTTCCCGGCGAGCGCGACGAGGACATCGTGGCCATCGCCAATCTGGCCGATCACGTGCTGGAGCTCGGTCGTTCCGTGGTGCCCAAGGCTCGTCGCGGCTCGATCTCGGTGTCGATCTCGGTTTCGGTCTTTATCCCCAAGGCTGCCACGCCGTTCCAGTGGTGCCCGCAGCTCGACTACGACGACGTCAAGCGTCGCCAGAAGCTGCTCATCACGAGCGTTCGCAACCGTGCCGTCCGCGTTCATTACCACGATGCCGAGACCTCGCTCATCGAGGCTGCGCTGTCCCGCGCCGGTCGTGACATGACGCCCGTCATCATCGACGCTTGGCGCTCGGGCTCTCGCTTTGACGCCTGGGTAGAGCATTTCTCGCTCGATAACTGGAAGGAAGCTGCTGCCAAAAACGGCATCGACCTCAATGAGCTCGTGCACCTGCCCTACGAGTTGGACTGGCGCCTGCCGTGGGAGCACGTGAGCCCCGGCTGCACGCGCGGCTTCCTCGAGCGCGAGTACCGTCGCTCGCTCGAGGGCGTCACGACTCCCGACTGCACCCGCACGTCGTGCACCGGCTGCGGGATCTGCCCCACGCTCCACGCCAAGAATGTATTGATGGGTGATCGCGCATGAGTGAGCGCCTGACCGACAACCCCACGCTCTTTAGACTTCGTGTTCGCTATGGCAAGCGCGATCGCCTTAAGTACCTGGGCCATCTCGAAGTGATCCATACCATTGAGCGCATCGTGCGCCGTGCGGGACTTCCCTATGCCGTCACGCAGGGCTTCTCTCCGCACATGCGCGTGGGCTTCTCTTCGGCGCTACCGGTTGGTACGTCGTCGACCTGCGAGTGGTATGACCTGTTTATGACCGAGTTCGTGGCGCTCGACGAGGCGTTTGAGCGCCTGGCTGCGGCGTCTCCGGCCGATCTGGCGCCCATCGAGGCGGCGTACATCGACGTGCGCACGCCGGCATTGACGGCGCAGCTCACGCGCCTGTCGTATCGCATCGACTTACACCTGGATCCCGAGGCGCCCGTAAGCGCCGACGAGGTGCGTCGTGCGATCGACACGCTGCGCGCGGATCATGGCATCGACTACGCGCGCGGCAAAAAGAGCAAGCGCTTGGATTTGGATCACACGCTCGTTGGCTATGAGCTCACGGCGGGGGAGCGCCCGGACCATTTGGTTCTCATGCTCGACACCCATGCCGACAACGAGGGCTCTATGCGTCCGGAAATTTTGCTTTCTGCTGCTGATGTTTTGTTGCAGGGCTTGACCCCGGGCGTGGATGCACCTATTGTTTCCACCGGTATGCAAGACCTCGTGACCATCTGCTCCTACGATGTCGAGCGTCAGAATCAAGCATGCGAGGACGACGAGGGCCGACTCGTCAGCCCCATACCTGTGCGAACTTGTGGATTTGCTCCACATACTCGTTGACGGGGGTATTTTCGCCTGCTACTATATTCGGCTGTTGCACTAACTGATGCATGAAGGGCAAGTAAACATGTACGCAATCGTTAACACGGGCGGCAAGCAGTACAAGGTCGCCACCGACGATGTCATCACCGTCGAGAAGATCGAGGGCAATGAGGGCGACAAGGTCACCCTGCCGGTTATCTTCCTCAACGATGGTAAGAAGATCGTCACCGATCCCGACAAGCTGGCCAAGGCCAAGGTTACCGCTCAGATCGTTGAGCAGTTCAAGGGCGAGAAGCAGCTGGTCTTCAAGTTCCACAAGCGTAAGCGCTATCGTCGTCTGAAGGGTCACCGTCAGCAGCTCACCAAGCTGAAGATCGTGAAGGTCCAGGCTACGTCCCGCGCCAAGAAGGCTGTCAAGGCAGAGGCCGAGGCTGTTGCCGAGGCTCCCGTCGCCGAGTAGATTACACTCGTAACGAAAGAGTAGGTATACACAATGGCACACAAAAAAGGACTCGGTTCCTCCCGTAATGGCCGTGACTCCCGCGGTCAGCGCCTTGGCACGAAGCGCTATGCCGGCCAGACGGTAACCACGGGCACGATTCTCGTCCGTCAGCACGGCACGCACATCCACCCGGGTGAGAACGTTGGCCGTGGTAAGGACGACACGCTGTTCGCGCTGGTCGACGGTACCGTTGAGTTCCACAAGGGTATCAAGCACAGGGTCAGCGTACGCCCGCTCGCGAACGCGTAATTCACCCTTCATAGAGCACATATGTGGGAGGCACTTGAGTTTTAGGATTCAAGGGTCTCCCTCTTTTTTGTAGGAGGCGATTCTGTTGTCACAGTTCACCGATATCAGCCGCATTAACGTGTGCGGCGGCGACGGCGGAGCCGGATGCATGTCGTTTAGGCGCGAGGCATTTGTCCCCAAGGGCGGCCCCGATGGCGGCGACGGCGGTCGTGGCGGCAATGTCGTCATCCAGGCCGATGCCCAGCTGTCTTCGTTGATCGATTACCGCTTTAAGCATCACTTCCGCGCCGAGCGCGGCACGCACGGGCAGGGTGCCCGTCGTAACGGTAAGAGCGGCGAGGACCTGATTCTCAAGGTCCCTATGGGCACCGTGGTGCGCGAGCTCGACCCCGAGACGCAGACACCGATGTTCGAGATTGCCGACCTGGTGCACGACGGCGAGCACGTCGTCGTGGCGCCCGGTGGTGCCGGCGGTCTGGGCAATACCCACTTTGTGACGTCGGTGCGCCGCGCTCCGGCCTTTGCCCAGCTAGGCGAGCCGGCCGAGGAGCACTGGATTGAGCTCGAGATGAAGCTTATGGCCGATGCCGCACTCGTGGGCTTTCCCTCGGTGGGTAAGTCATCGCTCATTGCGCGCATGAGTGCCGCCCGCCCCAAGATTGCTGACTACCCGTTTACCACACTCGTGCCGAACCTCGGCATGGTGCGTGCCGGCGAATATTCTTACGTCGTTGCCGACGTCCCCGGTCTTATCGAGGGCGCGAGCGAGGGCAAGGGCCTGGGCCATCAGTTCCTGCGCCATATTGAGCGCACTGCTTTGATTATGCACGTTGTCGATATGACGGGCGGATTTGAGGATCGCGATCCGGTTGAGGACTATCGCATCATCAACCGTGAGCTCGAGCAGTATGGCGCTGAGCTTTCGGAGCGCCCGCAGATCGTCGTCGCCAATAAATGTGATGCCCCGGGTACGGCCGACAAGATTGCCGACCTTAAGCGTGCGGCGCTCGACGATGGCCATATGTTCTTTGCCGTGTCCGCTGTGACGGGTGCCGGTCTCAATACTTTGATGCTTGCCGTGGGCGAGCAGGTGGCTAAGCTTCGCGCCGAGCTGGCGGTCTCTGATGAGCCGGTCGATCTGCGCGATGACGAGTGGGAGCGTCGCCGTCTGCAGCGCGAGAAGCGTTTCCGTATCGTCCAGGAAGAGTCTCATGCCTTCCGTGTGGTTGGTCGCGCGATTGAGCGCATGGTCATCCAGACTGACTGGGAAAACGAGGAAGCTGTCATCTACCTGCAGCATAAGTTTTCCCGCATGGGTGTTGACGATGCGCTCGAGAAGGCCGGCTGCCGTGCCGGCGACGAGGTCCGCATTTGCCAGCGCGCGTTTGACTTTGAGGGCGCCGAGGACTTCTCGGAGTTTGAGGACGAGCTCGAGGATGCAGACGTTGAGGTTATTGACGTAGCGGCCGAGGGTGCGGACGTGGCTGATGCCACCGAGGACTCCGAAGGCACTTCCGAAGTCGACGTTCTTGAGACCCCGGAGGGCGAGTAAGCCATGTCGCTGCGCGGTGGAATCGGATTGCCTGAACTGCCCATCAAGGATGGGCGGGAGTTTAGGCTCGGCATTATGGGCGGCACCTTTGACCCGATTCATTACGGGCACTTGGTTACTGCCGAGCAGGCTCGCGAGTCACTCGACTTGGACGCTGTGCTTTTTATGCCGGCCGGCTCTCCTGCCTTTAAGCTCGACAAACCGGTGACGCCTGCTGAGGACCGTTATGCCATGACGGTCCTCGCGACCGCCGCGAACCCGGCCTTTTTGGCAAGCCGCTTCGAGATCGATCGTGCCGGTGTCACCTACACAGCCGATACGCTGCGTGCCCTTCGCGAGTTTTACCCAACACAGGTGAAGCTTTACTTTATTACGGGTGCCGATGCGATTATCGATATTGTGACCTGGCACAATGCAGATGAGATTGCCGAACTGGCAACCTTTATTGCTGCGACGCGTCCCGGCTTTGACATCGATACGGCCCGGGCGCGGATTAAGGAATCGGGACTGCCATTCGACGTTCGCTATATTCAGATTCCGGCGCTGGCGATTAGCTCGACGAACATTCGTAAGCGAGTTGCTCGCGGCATGAGCGTGCGCTATCTTACGAGCGAGTCCGTGCTCGGCTATATCCGTAAGCGCGGTCTGTATGCCGATCTTGGGCAAGACGATTTTGATTGATGGGGGAGAACGTTGTCGGTAGAAGATCAGTTTGAGGGCGACGAGCGCGCTCTCTTGACGCGTATCCACGAGTTGCTCGATGTGCGCATGAAGGATAAGCGTAAGCGCTACGTGCATTCGCTCGGGGTTGCCGAGACTGCGTTGCACCTAGCCGAGGTGTACGGTGTCGACCGCTTTGATGCCGCTGCCGCCGGCCTGATCCATGACTGGGATAAGGTGCTCTCCGACGACGAGCTAGTCACGCGCGCTCTGCATTATGGCATTAAGATTGCCGGCTCTCCGTCTGCCGCGACGCCGCTTTTGCATGGCCCGGTTGCCGCCTATGAGCTTCCCCAGCTTTTTCCCGGGCTGTCGCCGGCAGTCTTTCAGGCTGTCGACCGTCACACCGTGGGCGCTTGCGACATGACGCCGCTCGATATGGTGGTCTTTGTGGCCGATGCCATCGAACCCAACCGCCACGGCGATTATGCCCATGCGCTGCGCAAGATGGTGGGGAGGTCCTCGCTCGACGAGTTGTTCTTCTCCTGTTTTGCGCAGGGTCTGGTCTATGTGATCCAGACCGGGCGTTATCTTTATCCCACGGCTATTACGATTTACAACCATTACGCCCAGCTGCGCTAGCTCGGGCTGTCTAGAAAGAGGTATTCCATGGCCGACGAGACCATGACCGACGAGCAGATTCTTGAACATGTGGAGCACAAGAGCTTCGCCGCCACGTCCGACCGCACTGCCGCCTCGCTGTCCGCGAGCGGTGTCGCCGCCGAGGATGTCGCCCGCGCCGCCGCGCAGGCCGCCTACGACAAGAAGGGCGAGGACGTTCAGGTGCTCGACCTGACCGAGCTTTCCGACGTATGCGACTACTTTGTGCTTGCCACCGGTACCAATAACCGCCAGGTCGATTCGATCGTCGACGAGATCGAGGAGAAGGTCGCCGAGGCTTGCGGCGAGCACCCGTTCTCCATCGAGGGTCGCGAGCAGAAGACCTGGATGCTCATGGACTACGGTTCGGTTGTCGTCCACGTCTTCACTCCCGAAGCCCGCGACTTCTACCGCCTCGAGAAACTCTGGGGAGACGCCCCCCAGCTCCCCCTCAACCTCCTCTAGTAGCTCATTTGAGACGGGGTTTAGCTACCCTCACGCATATCGCCGGGCAGGTGCGGTTTCCGCACCTGCCCGGCTTTCTTTTTGCCCAAAGGCGGTTAATCGTTGAAGCGGGATTGGCGGCCGAAGGAAAGGGCGGTGTCGCCGAATTTGTCTCGGACGGCGTCGATGGCGACGGAGAGGTCGCGGCGGTCGCTGGATTGGGCTCCGCGGTCATCGATCTCGCAGAACAGGTCAGTCTGGATGCCGCCTTGGTGGTCGAAGTCGCTCATGCCGATGCCCGCTAAGCGAACATGCATGCCATCCTGCCAGATGTTGTCGAGCAGTTCGAGTGCAACCGCCACGAAGATGTTCTCATCGTCGGTCGGATGAGGCAGCCGGCGCTGTGCCGTACGCCCGCTGCCATACGAATACTTAAGCTTGAGCGTTACCGTGGCACCCGTCAGCCCCTGACGGCGCAGGCGGCGTCCCACTGACTCTCCCAACAGCGCAATCGCCGCCTCAATATCCCCACGCTCAGTCAAATCTTTCGCAAAGGTGCGTTCATTACTGACCGACTTGACCTCACGCTCTTCATCGAGACTCGTGACTTCGGAGATTTCGAGTCCTTGCGCACGCTGGCGCATGCGTTCGCCGTTGACGCCAAAAATAGAGGCCAAGGTGGATTCCGGTGCACGTGATAGCTCGCCGAGGGTGTAGATGCGCATGCGGCGCAGTCGCTCCTCGGCCGAGCGCCCGATGCCGCTCATGGCAGATACCGGCAGCGCGGCCAAAAAGCGCTGCTCGGTTCCGGGGCGCACGATGGTCAGCCCAAACGGCTTATCCCGCTCGCTTGCGATTTTTGCGACCGTCTTGTTGCAGCCCACGCCAATGGAGCACGTCACTCCCAGCTCTGCCACGCGACCGCTTATACGCCGCGCAACCAGCAGCGGGTCTTCGGGCGCAAAGCGACCCGGTGTGATATCGATGAAGGCTTCGTCGATGGATACGCGCTCAACGCGCGGGGTCTCGTCGGCGAGAATTGCCATAACGTGCGCGCTCACCTCGCGGTAGCGATCAAAGTGCCCGTGCGTCCAAATGGCTTGCGGGCACAAGCGCCGCGCCTCGGCTGAGGGCATGGCGGAGTGCACGCCAAAGCGACGTGCCTCATACGAACACGTGGACACGACGCCACGCGAATCGGCGTCTCCGCCCACGATGAGCGGCTTTCCGCGCCATTCGGGATGATCGAGCATCTCCACGCTCGCAAAAAACGCATCAAGGTCCATCAGACCCACCGCCGGACCCGTCCAGGGAGGCGGCGTGACGCCCATGGCATCCTCATAACCGTATGTATGTTCGCGTCTTTCCATGTCATGAGTATACCGCGCAGCTCATGTGGGGTGCGTGGATGTGCTTGCAAATCCCGAATTCTTGTCTAAGATATGGATTTGCCCTCGACTACACCGAAGAAGTTGGTCTCACGGACTTCACCTGCCCGCGTCGATGGCGTATTATGTTCAACTGTTTGTTTGTAGTTGCAGCCTAAAGCTGCTTGGTTGGAGGAGTTTCCTTTGGCAGTCAAGATTCGCCTTGCTCGTCACGGCGCTAAGAAGCGTCCGTACTACCGTGTCGTCGTCGCCGATTCCCGCGCCCCGCGTGACGGTCGTATCATCGAGGAGGTTGGCCGCTACAACCCGATGACCGCCCCCAAGACCATCAACCTCGACCTCGAGAAGATCGCCGACTGGCAGTCCAAGGGCGCTCAGCTTACCGACGCCGTCGCCGCTCTGGTCAAGGCCGCCAACGAGGGCGAGAAGACCGAGACCGTCGTCAAGAAGTCCAAGAAGCAGCTCGCCAAAGAGGCCGAGGCCGCTAAGGCTGCCGCTGAGGCCGCTGAGGGCGCCGAGGAGTAAATCGTGCCTGAGGTTGACGCTGCACAGCTCGAGGGTGAGGCAATGCTCTCAGATCGCATCGCCGATCTCGTCGAATATCTCGTTGTTCAGATCGTCGACGACCCGGATTCCGTGAGCCTTGAGGTCATCGATGGTGACGACGCCTCTACAATTGAGGTTTCGGTCGCCGAGGATGACGTCGCTAAGGTCATCGGCCGTCGTGGCCGTACCATCAAGGCCATTCGCACGCTCGCCCGTGCACTGGCCGCTCGCCTCGACACTGCTGTCGAGGTAGAGGTTCTGGGCTAGGACCTTGAGGTCCCAGTACAAAAACATCGCCCGTGTGGTCAAGCCGCACGGAAGGAAGGGGGAGGTCCTCGCGCAGCCGCTGCGGGGGCTTCCTTCTGTATTAGAGCCGGGTATGCGCGTCGCCCTGACGCCGCCGGCGCTCAAGCGCGACCGCTTTTGCACGGTCGTGTCCGTCACCGATACGGGCGATGGCGATCTGGTCTCGTTTGAGGGCATAGACGACTTGACGGCCGCCGAGGGTATCACGGGATGCTACGTGCTGGCAAATCGTGACGATTTTGAGCTCGATTCGCTCGACGCTGCCTATACCGACCTGATGGGTCGCGAGGTGGTCGACGAGCGCTTCGGTTCGCTCGGCACGATTGTCGAGATCATGTCGACGCCCGCTAACGATGTTTGGGTTGTCGAGGGTGATCGGTACGGCGAGGTACTGATTCCCGTGATCGAGCAGGTCGTGCTCGATCTTCCCGACACAGGAACAATTTCCGTCCACGCTATGGACGGCCTGATCGATATGGACAATTAGGGAGGACAACATGCTGATCGAGACCCTTTCGGTCTTTCCCGAGATGTTTGAGCCCGTCATGTCCACGTCGATTTTGGGCCGCGCCCGCAAGGCCGGCCTTTTTGATTTTAAGGCGTATAACCTGCGCGACTGGACGCACGACCGCCATCGTACCGTCGATGACGAGCCGTACGGCGGCGGGCAGGGCATGCTCATGAAGGTCGAGCCTATCGCAGAGGCCATCGAGGCCATTAGCGCAGAGGGTCCCAAGCCCACTGTGGTGTTCTTTACCCCCTGTGGCGAGCCTTTTACGCAGCATGTGGCCGAGCGCCTGCTCAAAAGTGAGCGCCTGCTGTTTGTGTGCAGTCGCTACGAGGGCGTCGACGAGCGCGCGTATGCGTATGCCGATGAGCGTCTGTCGATCGGCGACTACGTGCTCACGGGCGGCGAGCTTCCCGCTATGGTCGTTGCCGATGCCGTCGTACGCCTGATTCCCGGCGCCCTTGGTCACGAAATGAGCAACGTCGACGAGTCATTCTCGACCGCCGAGGACGGAGGACTGCTCGAGTACGCGCAGTACACCCGCCCCGCCGAGTTCAACGGCGAGGGCGTGCCGCCGGTGCTTGTGAGCGGCGATCACGCCAAGGTCGATGCCTGGCGTCGCAAGAACGCCATCGAGCGCACCTGCTGCTGGCGTCCCGATCTGATCGAGACAGCGCGGCTCACGCCCGAGGAGCGCGCTTACGCGCAGGAGATTCTTGACGCTTCGTATTCGCAGAGCGAGGAGTGAGTATGGTTCCTACGCAACATTCCGCGTTGAGGGGCGCTTTTGAGTGGATCGCGGTCATCGCGATTGCGCTCGTGGCCACGTTCCTGATCCGTACCTTTGTGGTCGAGCCCTTTGTGGTGCCCACCGGTTCTATGGAGGACACGATCGAGATTGGCGACCAGATCCTGGCGCAAAAGGTGAGCCTCGAGCTCGGTCAGCCTGTCAGCCAAGGCGATATCGTGGTGTTTCACAACCCCGATGGCACCTCCGAGCATGATGTTCTCGTCAAGCGTGTTATTGCCACGGCCGGCCAGACGGTCGACCTGCAGGATGGCAAGGTGGTCGTTGACGGCCAAGCGCTCGACGAGGACTATACGACGGGCATGAGCTGGCCACTTTCGGTCCAAGCGCCCGGTGCTCAGGTAAGCTATCCCTACACCGTTCCCGACGGGTGCGTGTGGGTGATGGGCGACAACCGCGAAAACTCTGCCGACTCACGCTACTTTGGTCCCGTCGATCGCTCTGATTTGATCGCCGTGGCACTCGTGCGCTACTGGCCGCTCAACCGCATCGGCGCTATCGACTAAAAACCGCTATAGTACAGTACCTAACCGTGTAATCGTTTCGACGAGGGGATATTAGAGGCATGAACGCTTCATCGCTTTCCTTCCAAGACATCATCCTGCGCCTCCAGCAGTACTGGGGCGAGCAGGGCTGCGTCATTATGCAGCCCTATGACTCCGAGGTCGGTGCCGGTACCTTCCATACCGCGACCACGCTGCGCTCGCTCGGTCCCGCCGAGTGGCGCACCTGCTATGCGCAGCCTTGCCGCCGTCCCGCCGACGGCCGCTACGGCGAGAACCCCAACCGCATGCAGCACTACTATCAGTTCCAGGTGCTCATCAAGCCCTCTCCGGTCAACGCCCAGGAGCTTTACCTGGGGTCTCTTGCCGCTATCGGTCTGGACCCCAACGACCATGACGTCCGCTTTGTCGAGGACGACTGGGAGAGCCCGACGCTCGGCGCCTGGGGCCTTGGCTGGGAGGTCTGGCTCAACGGCATGGAAGTCACGCAGTTTACGTACTTCCAGCAGGTGGGCGGTATCGAGGTCGACCCCGTTCCTGTCGAGATCACCTATGGCCTGGAACGCATCGCCATGTACGCCCAGGGCGTCAACTCGGTCTACGACCTGGTGTGGAGCTACCTGCCCGACGGCACGCCCATGACCTATGGCGACGTGTTCCTCGAGAACGAGCGCGAGTTCAGTGCCTACAACTTTGAGGTCGCCAACGTCGAGATGATGCGTCAGAAGTTTGACGACTACGAGGCCGAGTGCCATTCCTGTCTAGAGCGCAAGCTGCCGCTGCCGGCATATGACTGCGTCATGAAGTGCAGCCACGCTTTCAACCTGCTCGATGCCCGCGGCGCTCTGTCCGCAGTCGAGCGTGCCAACTACATCCTGCGCGTCCGCGCCGTCGCCAAGGCGTGCTGCGAGGCCTACATGGCCGAGGTCGCCGGAGTCAACGAGAATGCCGACCAGGAAGGCGAGGTGGCGTAAGCCATGGCAGACGCTAAGGATTTCCTGTTTGAGATCGGTACGGAGGAAATGCCCTCTGCACCGCTGAACAATGCCGTCAAGCAGCTTGGCACCATGATCGCCAAGGGTCTCGACGAGGCCGGTCTGGCCCACGGCGAGGTCCGCGTGATCTCGAGCCCGCGCCGCCTGGCTGCACTCGTTGCCGATGTCGCCACCGCGACCGACGAGGTTCACGAGGTCAAGCGTGGCCCCGCGGCCAACATTGCCTTCGACGCTGACGGTAACGCCACCAAGGCCGCCCAGGGCTTCGCCCGCAAGTGCGGTGTGGCTGCCGAGGACCTGGTCCGTCGCGAGGACACTGACGGTCGTGAGTATGTGTTCGCCGAGAAGAATATTCCCTCCGCACCGGCTACGCCGATTCTGACCGCTCTGTGCGAGAAGACCATCGCCGGCCTGCAGTGGCCCAACTACCGCTCCCAGCGCTGGGGTCACGAGCATGCTACCTTTGTTCGTCCGGTCCGTTGGATTTGCTGCCTTCTGGGCGAGGATGTTGTGCCCGTGTCGTTTGCCGACGTGACGAGTGGCAACACCACGCGTGGTCATCGCGTACTTGGCCCCGGTGACCATGTGGTCGCCAGCCCCGCCGTCTACGAGCAAGTGCTCGAGGACGCCGGCGTGCTTTCTGCCGAGCGTCGTCGTGAGGCCATCCTCGCCGGTATCGCCGAGGTCGAGGCTGCCCGTCCCGGCTGCCATGTCGATACGCCCAAGAAGGTCTTCGAGGAGGTCATTAACCTCTGCGAGTGGCCGACGGTGCTCGTCGGTACCTTCGATGAGGAGTTCCTCAAGGTCCCGCACGAGATTATCTGCGAGTCCATGCTCACCAACCAGCGCTACTTCCCGATCTATGACGGCGAGGGCAAGCTCACGCGTGAGTTCGTGGTCGTCTCCAACAGCAAGCCCGAGAACGCCGAGCGCGTGATCGACGGCAACGAGCGCGTTGTGCGTGCCCGTCTGGACGATGCCAAGTTCTTCTACGAGGAGGACCTGAAGATCTCCCTCGACGAGTTCCGCGAGCGTCTGGCCAAGGTTGCCTTCCAGGAGAAGCTCGGTAGCGTGCTCGCCAAGTCCGAGCGCATCGAGCAGCTCGCGCTCGCTATCGCCCGCGAGGCTCATCTGGGCGCCCACCTTGCCGCCGATGCCGCTCGCGCCGCGCACCTGTGCAAGGCCGACCTGGTGTCTAACGCCGTTGTCGAGTTCACGAGCCAGCAGGGCGTGATGGGCGGTTATTACGCGACCGCGATGGGGGAGAACGACGAGGTCGCTCATGCTATCCGCGATCACTATCGTCCCCGCTTTGCCGGTGACGAGCTGCCTGAGGGCACCGCTGGCTGCATCGTGGCTTGCGCCGACAAGCTCGATACCATCGCCGGTATCTTTGCCATCGGCGAGCCCCCGACCGGCTCTTCGGACCCCTACGCGCTGCGTCGTGCCGCTATCGGCATCATCAACATCCTGCGCGACCGCCTGCCGATCGACCCCACGTCGCTCATCGACTTCGCCCTCGAGCTCTACAGTGAGCAGGGCATTGAGTTCGACGCCGCCGAGGTCGCCCAGCAGGTTCGTGACTTCTTCCATGGCCGCCTGGTGAGCATGGCCCGCGACGAAAAGATCCCGGCTGATACCGTTGCCGCCGTCTCCGCGGTGCACATCATCGCCCCGTCCGTCTTCTTCGCCCGCTGCGCCGCCCTCGACGAGGCCCGCAAGAACGATGCCGAGACCTTTGACAACCTGGCTACGGCCTATGCCCGTGCCGCGCACATCTCCAAGCCCGAGCTGGGCGCGGAGTACGACCGCAGCCTGATGGGCGAGGCCGAGCTCGCGCTTGCCGATGCTTCCGAGGCTGCTCAGACTGCTGTCGATGCTGCCCTTGCTGCCGAGGACTACCCGGCCGCATTTGCCGCCCTCGCCGCCCTGCGCGCGCCCATCGACCGTTTCTTCGATGAGGTTATGGTCATGGACAAGGACGAGCAGCTCCGCGATAATCGCCTTAAGCTGCTCAACCGCTTCGAGGCCGTTTTCTCCGGCATCGCCAACATCGGTGAGCTTGCCCGCAAAAAGTAAGCTAGCCTGCGCATAAGCGCAAAAGGAGCCCCGCATGGATTGCCCGGTCGCCGCTCGTCCCACCGTTATCGTTATCTCCGACTCGCTCGGTGATACCGCTTGTGAGGTGGTGCTTGCGGCGTCCGGGCAATTTGATGAAGGGGCTTTTCGTGTTTTACGTCTGCCTAAGGTGACCTCGGTGGAGCAGGTCAAGTCGTTTGTGGGCCCGCGAGTCGATGCCGACCATCGTGATATCGCCGTATTCCACACAATTGTCGATCCGGCGCTTCGTGCTCGCGTGCTCGACTACTTGGGCATGCTGCACATTCGCTCGGTCGACCTGATCGGCCCGACGTTTGCCGTGCTGTCGTCGCTTATCGGCGTGCCGCCAAAAGGAGTGGCGGGTGTGATCCATAAGACCGATGACCGGTATTTCCACCGCATCGAGGCCATGGAGTACTTTGTCGAGCACGATGACGGACGTGGTTGCGACGATCTGTCGGGTGCCGATATCGTGCTGCTGGGCGTGTCGCGCACATCCAAGACGCCGCTGTCGATGTATTTGGCCTATCAGGGCTACAAGGTCGCCAACGTTCCGTTGGCGCACGGTATGGAGCCGCCTAAGTCGATTTACGAGGTAGACCCGATGCGGTTGTTTGGCCTGATTTCGACCGTCGACGTTATTTCTGAGATTCGCGATAGCCGCTTGGGCGACGACTATGCCCGTGCCGTCGCCGGCTCCTATGCCGAGCCCGAGAGCGTGCGAAGCGAGCTCGAGGAGGCTCGTGCTCTCATGAAGCGCCTGGGTTGCTTTGTAGTGCGTACCGACGGCAAGGCGATCGAGGAGAGCGCCTCCGAGATCATCGCTCACCTCGATGAGATCCAGGAAGCAAGGGCCCGCCGAGCCGCCCGCCGCGCCCAGCAGCAGTAACTACTGAGTAGCTAATTTGGGACGTGTCTCTATAGTATTGTCAAATCTCCTGGGACGAGCCCGCCCTCCTCGAGTCGCTCGGGAGGCTCGGCGTTGCAGAGACGGCGAGGCCGGACGGGGATTACCTCTTCGTGATGGAGGGGAACCCCGGCGCTGGAGGGCGACGGGGAGGCGCCTCGGGTGCAGCTACACAAGGGGGCCTGTCCACGAGGTCCACGTGCGGGAAGTCAATTAATTTACCGTTCAAAAAGGGGGCAATGTGGGAAAGGGCCAAGCCGACTATTGAAATGACGATAAAGACGAGGCATCCTGATGTATGTCGGAATATAGATAGGACAAAACGTATCATCTATATCGCTTCTATGAAACCCGATGCAAGTTCTTCTCAATCTCGAAATAGATTGAAGGCATTGAGAGGAACTTTATACTACAAAAATCGTAGGTCTGCCACCTAGACAGAAGAAGTGATTTTGTATGCGGAATCTTGCATTTTGAAAACCGGTGCCAACTATGAGGTGTGAGTCGGGCTCGGTAAAGCGCGGGGGAAATGAGATAGGCTGCGCGTCATCAGAGAGTGGCGCGCAGCCTATTGACCTGCTTTCGTATGACGGATGCTTTAGAGGATCCAGGGGCCAAGTGGGTTGCCATCTGCGGAGCAGTCTTGAATCGTTAGGATGGGATTTTGAAAGGGCTGTCTCTCCCTCCACGCCTTCAAGTGATAGGTGCAGACGCGGTCGTAGTGGATTTTTTTGTATGCGCGCGATATCTGTTTTACAGCCTCCTCTTTGCTGGAATATTTTCCTGGAGCATGTGCAACAGATGTGCATGCGATACCGTCGATCCAGCCAGATTGGGGTCCGAGGTTAAAGCTCGAGATTATTGTCAAGACGCCATTGAGGCCAGCTTGCAACAAATCGTTCTGTATTCGTTCAAATGCTGATTGATTGTTGGTTCCAAGGCCAATCATTCCAATTGCAGAGAGGTATCCGCTATCAGTGAGTTTATCTCCTGCACCTCGAATAACCTTGCTTGTGATGTTGAGGCCATCTGGGCCGCCATCGCCAACGAAGGGGTATGGTACGTCTTCTGGGATTGGGAGCAAAGGAGGATTCACCGTAATGAGTTCATAGCTGCAAGAGCTTTCGATATTGTTTAGTGCGTTGTAGAGACTTCCGGTTAGAACAGTTAAATCTTCGCTAATACCATTGACCAGTGCGTTTAGTTGGCAGATTTCTGAGGCGATTGGATTGATATCTATCGCCGTGACGTGCATTCCAGATTTTGCCAGTATGAGTGCCTGGATGCCTGGTCCAGAGCAGAGGTCTAAGGCATTCTTTCCGGGGGATGGGCTTAGCCGACGAGCGAGCCCAATTGAATCAGAGCCAAAATATAGTAAAGGCGAGGGTGATGGCGCATCGGCAAAAAGCCAGATGCCATGATATCGGATTAGAGATAAACCGGAAAGGGAGGCATTGCCATTGTGCTTGCTTAGCAGCCCGAGTGAGGCTATGGTTTCAACAGTGCCTTTCAGCAGACTTCTTTTTGCCACTTCTGAATCGAGATCAATCTCTCCACCTAGCATCAGGAAGGAGACGATCTCTTGATGCTCCCTGTCAAGTTGATCCCAGATGCGATGCGCGCATTCAAAAGGATCTATAGATATGTCAAGTGTGTCTAAAAAATCTGTTACTCCAAGAGTGTCCAATCTACGGAGTGGATTACTCGAGAGCGAATTTAAAGAGGGTAGCACTTCAATCATGTATATCAGACCCATTTCCGATAAAGGTAGTCTCGAATTTAGTCTCGACAATCAAGTCGGCTGCCAGTTTAGGAGCTAGCTTTGCAAGACAGGTCTGTGCCTCTTTCGAGAGGGCGATGTCTTCGCAAATCTCGCATTGAGAGAGGTAGCTTGAGCGCCCAAATGAAGAAAGGCCTCCGCTCGTGCGCAAGTGCTTCAGCAGCCCTCCTGGTCCTATGTATTGTATGTAATTAAGTAGGAGCAGCTGCAGTTCATTAATGTCATCCGTCAGATTGATTTTGCCAAGATCGAAAAGCCAAGTTCCCTCTGCATTTATTCCGCAGCAGGGTGCAAGATGGCAGTTTGGGGAAATAACGAAGTCTCGGCCGCAGTCGGAACAGTGTGACGCTAAGAGACGTGCCTGCGGTCGCGCATTTTGGTTGAGACTGAGATTTCGTGCGCGCCCAATTCGCGTGATGCCTGAATCCGTGATGAAGCGGGCTGGCGCGCTGGGAGGCTGGGTATTATCGTCGAACTGATGCAGGAGTGGAATGTCTTCATTAAGGTACTTGCACAGGTATGCCGGGCTGATTGTACTGTTGTTATCTCTGCAGACCGCAATGCCGAGAGTTTGAAAGCCCATTGTTTTTGCTGAGTTCCAAAGGTTGCGCACATTCTCGAGGGGTATATATTCCGCATGAAAGTCGTCGCAGCTGATATTGATTTCGTCAAGGCCACATGACTTCAATTCGTTGAGGAACGTTTCTGCGTCTCTTTCGCTTTTTGCCCACCACGCATTCGTTACAATTCGAGTAAAGAGTCCTAAAGAATTCGCATATGCGATGGCCTCGAGAAGGTCATCGCCAAGAAGGGTGCATTCTCCGCCCGTAAACACAACAACACCACTTCCGACGCATACTTCGGCGAAGCTATCGATGAATTGCCGCATTTGGGGAAGAGTAAGCCTGTCACTGTTGTTCGGAGTGCAGCTCATCAGACAATGATCACACACAGCGCCACATTTATATGTTGTTATAAATGTCAGCATTCGAGGTCTGCGGAACAGCACGTGCTGCGAGCTTTCGGAAATCATGCCGCGAGCAAACGGGCGTCGGTGATTACCAAGGTGCCTTCGTTCTCGGAGTAAGTAACTTCGAATTCGACGGAGCGATAATACCCGCGGGCGACCCCATTGGAAGCCCCTTCGGGGTTGATGGTATTGGAGCTGGAATTCTTGATTGCTGTTTTAAGCATGGCTGCTTGCCTCGCTGCACTCAAGCCCTCTTGATCAAATTTCCTGAAAACAGAAGTTTGTTTGTACGATTCCGATAGTTCAACAACATCAGGTTTGTTCATAAAAATAGCTGATCCATAGCCCATTGTGTTGACGTCGTACTTAAGGTTGGCGTTGTTTTGAGCATTCGCGTTTGCGTTTGCCATTCCGTTTGCGTTCAGAATGATGTTTGCGTTCGTTACTGCGTTTGCATTAAGTACAACGTTTACGAGAGGTATCGTTTGCGGCTCAGCTTCGTTGTCCTCGTCATAATATGCAAGTTGGATACGACGATATACTGCGCGTGCAACGGGGACACGCGCCTCCTTTTCGGTTGACTCCACCAGTTCGTACAGAGAGACTTTTCGATTTCCCGCTTTGATTTGGAGGTCTGTAATTCCATATTTCTGGAATACGGCACGAGGCTGAGCTTCGAAATCGCGTCTTGCGTCGGTAGATTGTTCCGCGTCCGCGACCAGTTTTTCAAGGATGCTAAGCTGGGACTGTATTGAGAGTTCGTTTAGGTGGTTCACATTGTCCATAGCGGTGACCTCCAATGTTGAATAGCTGTCTTGAAAGACTACGTCATGCTAGTGTCGGTATCGATTTGATACTACGAACAAATTAGAACTAAATGGATATAGTTTCCATACTAATCAAAACAAACTTGCATTCAAGTTTTTATTTATACTTGATTTAAGGCGGAGTGGAATGTGGGTGCGCAAGGAGACGCGGAATCGATGAGAGCCTCAAAAAAAATTACTGCAGTGTTATCATCTTTCATCCTCTCTATTCTTCCATTTCTGATTCTATGGGCGGCTTGGTCAGTCCTCCCTGATACAATTCCCGCTCATTGGAGTGGGGGTGTGGTTGATCGATGGGGTAATAAGCTTGAATTGCTGGTTGTTCCGCTGTTTTCTCTGATTGGTTCTATTGCAATTTCTGTGTACCTTATTGTTTCCACGCGGCGAAGAGAGTTCGCGGATTTCTCTGTTCGAATGCGACGGGACTTTGTTGCGTGCTATATTTCTAGTCTTCTTTTATCGACAACCTGCTCAGTGATAATTGCCGTTTGGGTTCAGTTGATTCTTACGCAAAACACTGCGGTTGATGGGGGGCTTGGACTATCGATCCTGTATTCCCTTCCCGGGCTATATGTGATCTTGTGCGCTTTGCCGCCTTTTTATGCGAGCGGCGAGAGCAAAAAGGCAGAGCGCCTGATAACAGTTCTTATTGGCGGCGCGGAGATTGTTCTTTGTGGAATAGTGCTTGAAGGTTCGGCTGCCTCATATGCGATGATTGGACTGATGATTCTGTTCTGTGCGTTTGAGATTGTGTCACAGGTAAGGGATAGCCGGTCCTTATGAGTTGAATTACGCGCGTGCGGATATAAAGCGTGGCATGTTAAGCTGGTCGTTTTCTCGTTCTGGGACATTTGCAGTAGGATGAGTGGGACTAGGCGCGCTGCGGTGTGATGGTTGAGACTTGTATCGCTGCAAATCCGCTGATGCACATTTTGCTATTGGGCTTGAAGGTGGGACCGGCAGGCCTTTGTTTGGGTTGTTCTGGTCGTCCAACGCGTGTTGCACGGCTTTATATTGTTACGCTCGTTCGGCGCTCCGTTGGAGCATTTCCGGGTTTGTCGGCATCATGACTTGGCCAAGTGACACGCTTGCCGGGACGGTTGTAACGCCGCGCCGGTTCCGTGTGCTCCTTCGTTGTTGGCCTGTCCAGCCGGGGGCGGATTCGGCCTCATGTTGTGGCGCACGGCCTTCAGGGGCTTCCCCTGGCGAGTTATGTTCGTCCGTATGGGTAAGGGTCGGGTTGAGCTGACAATCCCGTGTCGGAAGGGGCTTGGACCATGCGCGCGATGACAGAGATTGAGTGGCTGGACGGCCGTGTGACGAAGGTGCCGGAGCTCGCCCTGGGCGATGCGTTCGGCGAGAGCGTCCAGGCGGAGCTCGATTTCGGGTTCGACGATGTGTTGGAGGGCCTTTGGGTCGAGGTGCGCCATCATGAGCCGGATGAGGACTCGGACGGCGACCCGCGCGGGAGGGGCTGCGCACTGTACGCGGACTGCCGGTACAGCCTGGTCGAACCGTCGGACCTCGACCGTGTCTTCTGCATCCTTTACGAGGGGCAGCCGAGGGTCTGCCGCGTCGCGGGGGAGCTCGTGAACCTTTTGCGGGCCTGCGCGTTGTCCTGCCTCATGCTCGGATCTCCCTACCCGCCAGGCGCCCTCGAGGCCCTGGCCGCGTGCGCTCGATACCTCTGCGGTCCGGCTTTCACATCCGACCTCGCCGCCCGTGCCCGCGCCGCGGGGGAGCTAGGGCCCCCGCGGCGGCGGTGAACGCGGCCGCTGCGTGGGAATTTGGGATGGGGGCGGGTTCCGAAACGCCTGCGGAGGGGAGAACCCCGTTGGGCGGGGACAATTCGTGATGCTTGATATCGCATTGCAGTATGGAAGCGCGGATCATCTTCGCGATGGTCCGACCGGTTGATGGGCTAGGACGCGCATTCAGCAGGGAAGGGGATGGCTTTTAATGCCGCTTTTGGCTTATGCGTGCCGCGCTCCGCGTATGGCCATCCTGCGGTGCTAAAGCATTCTTGAAGTCTGTTAAGTGAATTCGTTTTAATCGCGCACGTGGCCGTTTGCCCATGTCGCATAACAGGATTCACTGTTGATTGCCCGTGTGATGACAGCGTGAGTTTCGGGGGGGGGGGTGGCGTGAGCGGAGTCGCCGCGTTGTATAAGTCTGGCCGGCCCGACTGATGTGTCGATCTGTCGGGCCGGCCGAGAATGGTGAAGAGATCTCGCTGTTGAATGAACGAATGTTACAAGCAGCTCTTCAAGGCGCTTTGGGCGTTGGCTGGGGCTGCGCAGTCAATCGCATGCAGTGATAGGCGAGGCGATTGCTCGATGAGCCGGCGACTAGTTCTGTGCTGCACTCGTCCCGGTGCCGTCGTTGTCTGCCGAGTACCAGAATGCGTAGGCCGCAACGACGGCATCATAGACGGCTGCGACTACGTTATCCACGACGGCTGCAAAGTTGACCACAACGGGAACGGGGCCGGTTTTGGAATCCATCTTCTCTACTTCTGGGGTCTCATACATGGGAACATCTCCTTAGAATTGTGACAGGACGCTCAGGTCGCCTAGATCATCGTCGATCAGGTCGATATAGAGGTCGCCGTCCATATTGATGTCTGCAATCAACGATGAGATCTCTTCCATCTCGTCAATCGAGTGCATACGATTGGCCAACGCGGTAACAACGGGCTTATCCCAAACGGTTGCCATTCCGGCATCGTAGTATTCCTGAAGGCTGTGTTTGCGAACGTTTCCGATGATGAGAGGTATATAGGGGGATGCGACGATATCGCCATTGGCGTGGATGGCCACTTGGTCAAATTGCATTTGCAGTTGAGGGAATCTGACCAAGTGGTCGATGGGGTCGCCCCACTCAAGCATGAAATAGCCTCGATAGTCCGGATCGTATCGAAGGTCATTGATCGTGTTGACTAGCCGACGGTATTGATTATTCGAAGGGCGAATCGTGCGGTTTCTTCGGGCTCTACCGAGGAGCATGAGCGGCTGAACTCTAAGGTCAATTCGGTCAGTTCTACTCGACGATTTCAGCTTGTCTCGAAGCATCGTGCAAACTGGTTTGAAATCGTCGACATTGAACGATGTCGGACAAAAGGCAATTGAAAGGTGCAGTGAGGTTTCGTTCAGCGTGATATCGATGGCGTCGAGCACCCGGTCGTATAATCCCGAGAGTCCTCGCATATGTTCGTGAGAATCGCGTAGGCCATCGAGGCTAAACTGTATGCCGTTTAAACCGGCGCGTTCGAGCTCATGCAAAGTATTTGAGTTTGCGAGCAGACCGTTTGACACGAGGTTGCATTTGACGCCAGATGCGCTGAGCCGCCGCAAGGACTCGATGACAAGATCCTTTCGCAGGAGGGTCTCGCCTCCGCAGAAGCAGAAGCTAAAGGGGTGCATTTGACAAATCGAGTCGACGAGTTCGAGGACTTCGTTGTCGGATAATTCGTTCGCGACGACATCGTTTTCTCCACTGTTGTTGAAGCAGTGTAGACAACGAAGGTTGCATTTGTTTGTAATGTCGAGCGCAACGCTGTGGGGCGCTCCGATTATTGCCGGCATGCTCATTATTGCTTCTTATCGAGCGGGCGAACAAACAGCTTGACGTCGCCCGAGTCGAGCTCATTGGGCAGGGTGCCGACTAAGGAAAAGCCAAGGCGCTGGTCGGAATGGTCAAGTTGTTCGGCGATTGGGGTGGAATCAGGCGCGTCAATTCTGAGCGCGCGGTAGGCTTTGGGAGCGGAAGATCCGTAGTATTCCGCAAGGCGGTCGAGCACACCGGCAAGCAGCGTGGAGCTGCATGAGATAAATTTGATGATGACGCTGCGGCCGGCGGGATTAGTGGCCGGCTCGCATATTATCAATCCATTAATTTCTCCGGACTGGCTCGTGAGTAGAAAATAATCATGGGTAAAGGAAAAGAGCCTTTGGCGAAGAACCAGAAAGTTCTCCAATTCGGGCTCAACGTCGAACTCAGAGAAATAGATCCTATTGCCATTTTTGGACTGTTTTGCAGAGAGGGATTTTGCAGCCGCCTCTTCGATTTCAGCAAACCTGCTCGCGTCCGCGAGAATAAGCAGCTCGTCGGGATTCACCGATGTTAGGTAATCGGAGCCGAAAGGGTCGTTCATATATCTCCCTTCTTTCTTCCAAACGATAAGACAGTTTACGGTCAGGCTATGCAGGGTTTGGGCCAGGTCATGCGCTAGCGTCTCGCGCGGTTGATCTGGGTATTTTTCTTGGAACAGACGGAGAATTTTGGGCAAATCGCAGGTGCCGTCGCATAAGTCAAGAATCTCTTTAGCGACCCTGTTGAGGATCGTATAGATTTGTTTCCCATCTGAGCTTAGGACGCTCAGGCGGTTATTTGGTTCACTGCGAAGGTAGCTTGGGTCGAGGGGGATAGGGATGACTCCAGGCAATGATGAGATTTGCGCGCTCCAAACATTCACGGATTCCATTGATCTCCTTTGGTTGTGGCCTATCTTCCTCGAATAGCAACTCGTTCGATAAAATATCACAAATCGAAACGATATATAAAAGAATATATTTATATCGATATACAATATTAGGTTAAAAAAAGTTTTGATGTTTGTCGATAGGGCTGGTATTGAAGGAGTGGACTGGAGTGATGGCGATGTCGGACGTTGTGGTTTCAATGGTGGGGTCATGCCTGCTGCTGTTGTTCGGAATAATGATATATCGAGGCAAGCTCACGGGATTGCTTGCCGGAATGTCATTGCTATCGGGAGAGCGTTTAGAGGAGGCAAAGCGGACGGCCGAGTCTCTAGGCGCAAACCGAGTGGTGGGGGCGTCTATAGTTTTCTCCGCAATATGCCTTTTTCTCTCGTCCCTTTTTCCGGACAAAAGGGCTATTCTCGGTCTGATGGTGGCTGCTGTTATAATCGCCGCGCTTGCCTATGCAAATAGGGGGCTTATTCGTATGTATATAAAGGTGAAATGGAATCCTGGGCACCGCAACCCGAGATAATGTCTTGAGCAAGGATTAACAACAAGGGATATATGGGAGCGATTAAGCGGCGAGCAAATTCAGTTTTGGATAAAAGGCCGCTTGATGGGAGCTGGCATGTTTAAGAAGACGGTTCACGAGTTGTTTCGGTGTAAAGGGTCACGGCTTTTCGTGATTCTCATGCTGGTGAATTTTGCTCTCTCGTGCGTCATGCCCGCCTTAAACGGTGGGTTTGTAGACTTTCTCGTGACGAATAGGGATCCATCTCGCGTCGTGTGGTTTGCGGCCTTTGTTGCGGGCATAGGGATATCGGCCTCCTTCATGTCGTATGCGATGGGTGTGAACGTATCGCGCGTCATCTTGGAGATGACGACGAGACTGATGGGGACCACGTGTGAGTCGTTTGAACGGGGGCCCCTGGAAAAGGGGGAGCAGGCGGATCCATCCTATACAACGCAGAGGGTGTATGCGGATTCGAATGCGGTGTCATCGTTTGTCGTGAACAACTTCCTGACGATCGGGCTTAACATCGTTCTGGTTGTGTTGATATGCATCATCCTGTTTTCGATTAATCCGGTGTTCCTGGTGTTAAGTGCATGTTCGCTTGTTGCGTACTTCATTTTATTCAGGGCGTTGAAAAAGCCGTTGTACAACAGTTCGCTTGCGAACAAGGAGGGTTTGAGTAAGCTTTTCGCGTCCGTGAGCGGCGAGCTGTCGCAGTTGTTTGACATTAAGTGCGATGGCGCATATAACCAGAGCGCTCGGACGCTCAAAGGGGTATTCGAGGGGTACTACCCGATTTACATGAAAGCAAGTAGGGTCTCGAATCTGGCCACATCAAGCGACGGCCTGATCTCGTCTGTGTTTCGGGGGGCACTGCTCGTGATCTCCGGGATGGAAATATTGAGCGGAAGAATGAGCTTAGGCGAGTTCACAATGGTGAACTCGTATTACTCGATGGCGTTCGGATGCTTCAAGTATTTTTTGAATTATTTCAAATCGTATCAGGACGCAAGGGCCTCGTTCGACCGATTGGGGGCTCTGACGGAGGACGCCGAGGACCGCGGCACCCTCACGGTTGGGCACGTGGAGAGCATATCGTTGTCCAACATCGCGTACCGATACGCGGGAAAGCCCTACTTATACCGCGACCTCTCCGTGGAGGTGGAGGAAGGAAAAACCTATGCCATTACCGGGCCGAACGGATGCGGAAAAAGCACGTTTCTGAAGGTGCTCCTTGGACTATATTCTGCTGGGGGACATCGGGCTTTGGGGTCGGTGCCATATGAAGAGCTCGATATGGAGACGATCCGACGGGACCTGTTTGCGGTGTGCCCGCAAAAGCTCTTTATTCCGAACGAAACGGTGGAGAATTACCTTGAGAGGACGTCGATTCGGGGATCGAGCGAAAACCTCCGAGAGCTTGTGCCGAGTTTCTATCGAACCGTCGAATCGTTAAAAGGCAAGAATTGTAGAGACCTTTCTGGTGGAGAGTATCGAAAGCTAAGGATATTCGCAGCACTTCGCAGGCAGCCGGAAGTGCTTGTGTTCGATGAACCAACGAACGATTTAGATGAAGAAAGCCGTCGGGAGTTCACGGAGTATATTCATCGAAATCCCTTCGATCAGCTAATTCTTGTTGTAAGCCATGATCAGGATTTGATTTCAGCATGCGATAGGAAGCTGGATTTGGATTTCGATCCGAAAAATGGGCAATGCTGATGGGAAACGCTTAGAGTTCGGGCTTGCGCGTCATGGAGTAATCTTTCCTCTTATCGAAAATCGTTACAATATAAGAAAAACAGTAAGCAAGAAGAAATGGCTCGGGGAAGAGCTCGCTGCTGTCAGTGATATTGGGTCTATATCCAGATAACACGGAAGGGGCCGTCCTCTACAACGGGGTATCACAGCGTCGCATCGACCGATACGCATTGCGGCGGTGCCGAGTTGGCATTACGGAGCAAGAGCCCCCTATTGTTGGGGGGACGATCCTCGATAATCTTACGCTGCTTTCTGATGATTTCGAGGCCGACAAACTGAATCGGATGCTTGCCATATTGGGGTTAGACAAAATGATTGCCGCTGCGGAGAACGGGGCGGCAGCGATGCTTGGCAGCAAGAAAGGAGGGGTGTCCGGCGGGGAGAAGCAGAACATCGCAATTGTGCGGCAGATGTTGAAATCGCCGGACGTCATGTTGTTTCTTGAGTCAACTTCAGCGCTTGATGCGAAGAGCCGGAGCGCGCTAATTAAATTGCTTCATGAGGTTAAGAGAGACCATATTGTAATTGTTGTCACTCATGACGAAGAGATGCTTGCGGCTTGCGACGAGGTCATTCCGATGCCCGGATGCTTATCGGGACGTGGCGTTGAAGGCCCAGAAGATCGAAATGGCGTGGGTGTTGGGTAAGTCCCTACGCGTACGACGTTGGGTTTCTGATCTTCATCGTCCTGCAAAGAAGGCTTTGTAACACGTTTCCCCTGGGAGGCCCCTTTTGTCCGTAGTGGCAAAGAGGGGCTTTTTCGTTTCCCTCTTGCGGCGGAGGGGGACACCATGCGCCTATACAGGACGACCTGCGCGCTTTCGTCGGATGACGGGCTATGTGTCGAGATGGGGGTCTCGGGTGGAGGCCGCGTCGCGGTCGCGGTCGGCCAGCGACCATCGGTACGGCTCAATCGTATTACCAGAACTAGTAAGGAGCCGCCCTTTCGGACGACTCAAACTGTAATGGGGCTTTTTTAGCTACCCCGGCCGTTACTCCGCCAAAGCATTCGCGCTATCTGCCGGGGTGGCTAAAATAGCCCCGTCCCAAATTAGCTACTCTGACCAAAATCCCTGGGACAAATACTTCTGATAGATTTTGTCTTTCTTGGCTATTGCGTAGTTTAAGAGATTCCATTCCAATAATTACAGCTTTTTGCTAAAGCGCTTTAGCAGTTTATACCGCTTTTGACCTGCGACTACGTTGTACTGGTATCTTCATAAGGTAACCACCTTTACCTACCGTTTACCGCCAGTTTTAGCACGTTTACCAAACCGCGCAGCCTCTGCTCAAGCCCGCCCAAAACCCGCCGTATAGTTCCCTCACGGTCCGCATCCGGCGGGTCGATTCGTTACCACGGTCGTGTGTGCGAACACATAGAAGGGGAAGTATCGTGAGCGATTGCAAGAGGGTTTACCGTTTTGGAACCGACGCCCAGGGCACTTGTGTCACCGAGGGCGACAAGTCTATGAACTTTGTGCTTGGCGGCAAGGGCGCTAACCTTGCCGAGATGAGCCGTATCGGCCTGCCGGTCCCCGGTGGCTTTACCATTACCTGCCAGACCTGCGTTGAGTACTCCGGTGCCGGCAATGTTTGGCCTGCCGGCGCGCTTGACGAGATCGTTGCCGCCGAGGCCGACCTCGAAGCCCGCTGCGGCAAGAAGCTCGGAGATGCCAACGATCCGCTGCTCGTCTCGGTGCGCTCTGGCGCTCCGTTCTCCATGCCCGGCATGATGGACACGGTCCTCAATCTGGGCCTCAACGACGATTCCGTCCTGGGCCTCATCGCCCAGACGCAGAACCCGCGCTTTGCTTGGGACAGCTATCGCCGCTTTATCCAGATGTTCTCCAACGTCGTCATGGGCGTCGACGCCGACCTGTTCGAGAACGCCCTGACCCAGGCCCGCCTGGTTGCCGGCGTCCGCGTCGATTCCGAGCTTTCGGCCGAGGACCTGCAGGAGCTCGTCGAGACCTTCAAGGGCATCTTCTCCGCCAACGTCGAGGCCGCCCTGTACCCCGAGCTCGAGGTCGCCGATGGTAAGCCCGTCTTTCCGCACGATCCGGAGCTCCAGCTTCGCCTTGCCATCCAGGCCGTCTTTGGCAGCTGGATGAACGAGCGCGCCTGCATTTACCGCAAGCAGCACGGCATCTCCGACGAGCTCGGCACCGCCGTCAACGTCCAGGCCATGGCTTTTGGCAACAAGGGCGAGACCTCTGCGACCGGCGTCGCCTTCACCCGCAACCCGGCCGACGGCACCAAGGAGTTCTACGGCGACTTTCTGGTCAACGCCCAGGGCGAGGACGTCGTCGCCGGCATTCGCAACACCGAGCCCATCGCCGATCTCAAGACCACTCCGGGGCTTGAGTCCGCAGGCGAGGAGCTCGAGCGCGTGTTCCTGACGCTCGAGGATCACTATCGCGACATGTGCGACATCGAGTTCACCATCGAGCAGGGCAAGCTCTGGATGCTCCAGACCCGCGTGGGCAAGCGAACCGCCACCGCCGCCCTGCGCATCGCCATCGAGATGGTCGAGGAGGGCCTCATCACCCGCGAGGAGGCCGTGGGCCGCATCGATCCTGCGCAGCTCGATCAGCTCCTGCACCCGCAGTTCGACTCCTCCAAGAAGTACGAGGCGCTCGCGACCGGTCTTAACGCCAGCCCCGGTGCCGCCGTGGGCGAGGTCGTGTTCTCGAGCGACGACGCCGTCGCGCGTTCCGCCGAGGGCCACAAGGTCATCCTGGTCCGTTGGGAGACCAACCCTGACGACCTGAAGGGCATGGTTGCCGCCGAGGGCATCCTGACGAGCCACGGTGGCAAGACGAGCCATGCCGCCGTTATCGCCCGCGGCATGGGTACGCCCTGCGTCTGCGGTGTCGAGCGCTTCCATATCGACGCGGCCGAGAAGGTCGTGCGTATCGAGGGTAGCGATCGCGTACTGCACGAGGGCGACATCATCTCCATCGACGGTACCCAGGGCATCGTTGTCGACGGCGCCGTTGACTTGGTCTCCGCCGAGCTTACTGGTGACCTGGACACTATCCTGTCCTGGGCCGATGAGATTCGTCTGGATGAGACCTGCGGCCACGCCAACCACGTGCGCGTCAACGCCGACAACCCCGAGGACGCCGAGCTCGCGCTCGAGTTTGGCGCCGAGGCCATCGGCCTGTGCCGCACCGAGCATATGTTCCTGGGCGATCGCAAGAACATCATCCAGAGCTTCATCCTGTCCGATGACGAGGCCGTGAAGCAGCAGGCCTTGGCCGATCTGCTCAAGGTCCAGACCGAGGACTTCCTGGCCATGTTTAAGACCATGACCGGCCGCGACGTGGTCGTTCGCCTGATCGATCCGCCGCTTCACGAGTTCCTGGACGATCCCCGCGAGCTCGAGGTCGCCATCACCAAGAAGGAGGCTGCTGGCGCTCCCGAGGAGGAGCTCGCCGCCCTGCGTGCCCGCCTGCGTCGCATCGACGGCATGGTCGAGTCCAACCCCATGCTCGGCCTGCGCGGTGTGCGTCTGTCAGTCGTCTTCGGTGACCTGCCGCTCATGCAGGTCCGTGCCGTGGCAACGGCTGCCGCTCGCCTTATCAAGGAAGGCGTCGACCCGCGCCCCGAGATCATGGTTCCGCTCGTTTCCATCACGGCCGAGCATGTCCAGACCCGCGAGGTCATCGAGCGCGTGATCGCCGAGGTTTCCGCCGAGGAGGGCGTCGAGCTCAACATTCCTGTGGGTACGATGCTCGAGCTGCCGCGCGCCTGCATGGTCGCCGACGAGATCGCCCAGCACGCCGATTTCTTCTGCTTTGGCACCAACGACCTCACGCAGACGACCTTCGGCTTCTCCCGCGACGATGCCGAGGCCAAGTTCATCCCGCTGTACCTGCACAAGAAGATCTTGAAGGAGAACCCCTTCGAGACCATCGACACGGCGGTGCTCGAGCTGGTGCGCATGGCAGTCGAGAAGGGCCGTGCCACCAATCCCGGTATGCACTTTGGCGTATGCGGCGAGCACGGCGGCGACCCCAAGTCCATCAAGGGCCTGTTCAACGTGGCCGACGTGGATTACGTATCCTGTTCGCCCTACCGCGTGCCGCTCGCGCGTCTTGCTGCGGCCCAGGCCAAGCTCGAGGCCAAGCGTAACGCCTAAGGTCTTGCGTTTCCGCGCGTAACGTAGCCCCCCCTTCATGCCGCCCGTCTCATTCGTGAGGCGGGCGGTTATCATGTGCGGGTTTTGTCTTTTTGTCTGCGTAAAAAATAGTTCTTGCAGCGCAAACCTGCGCGTGTATACTCGAATGCGTTTGTTCAACTACGTGCCGGCCAAGGTGGTACGGCACCTCTAGAAGAGTAAGGAATTGCACATGGATTACATCCGCGCAATCGAGCGTCAGCAGATCCGCGAGGACATCCCGCAGGTCCGCGTTGCCGACAACGTCAAGGTTCACTACCGCATTAAGGAAGGCGACCGCGAGCGCATCCAGGTTTTCCAGGGTGACGTCATCCGCATGGCCGGCGCCGGTGCCCGTGAGACCTTCACCGTCCGCAAGATTTCCTTCGGTGTCGGTGTTGAGCGTACCTTCCCGCTTCACAGCCCCAAGATCGCCAAGCTCGAGGTCGTCCGTCATGGTCGCGTCCGTCGCGCCAAGCTGTACTACCTCCGCGACAAGGTGGGCAAGGCTGCTCGCATCCCCGAGAAGCGCTAAGAAGATCGCAGCGTCTGTCCACTCGTTTGGACAAAAGGGTCACCTTCGGGTGGCCCTTCTTTTTATCTGATTTGCATGCAAGGAGGCCCCGATATGGCCAACATGACGAGCTCGGTTTCGGCATCGCAGGTTGCCGGCGAGCTGGCGAGCGCCACGTTTGAGGAGATTCCCGCCCTCGTGGAGCATTATCGTGAGGATCCGCGCCAGCAAGTGATCAAGGCTTGCGAGCGTGCTCTTAAGCGCCATAACAAGGAACTTGCCGAGCGCGAGCGCGTCAACGGCATGTACGAGCTGATGTACGAGCTCGGTGGGGATGGCGTGGTCGTGGGTGTCGACGAGGTGGGTCGCGGCTCGGTGGCCGGTCCTTTGACGGTGTGCGCCGTGTGTCTTCCCATGGAGCCGCGCGTCTGGGGCATCAATGATTCCAAAAAGCTCACGCCGGCGCGCCGCGAGCTGCTCTCGGTGAAGATTGCCGAGGTCGCGACGGCGATTGGTTTTTGCCATATCGCGCCTGCGGATATCGATGATATGGGCATGGCCCGCGCCATCCGCGCTGCCGTCGCGGGCGCCGTGGCCGATACGGGGCTCGAGCCCGATTGCGTGCTTATGGACGGTAACCCCCTGGGTGCCGTTCCCAACGAGCGCGACGTGGTGAAGGGCGATGCCAAAATCGCCTGTATCGCCGCGGCGTCCATCATGGCCAAGGTCACGCGTGACGAGATGATGGTCGAGTACGACGCCGAGTACCCCGAGTATCATTTGGCCGAGTCGAAGGGCTACGCAAGCCCCGAGCACATCGAGGCGATTCGCAAACACGGACTTTGTCCGCTGCATCGTGTGAGCTTTTGCGGAAACTTTCTGCAGACTGAGCGTCTTTTCTAGGTCAATTGTGGAGACAGGGATCTCTGGCGTTTTATAAACCTGCTGGTAGCGGGCCGTGTGCAACGTGATTGTTGCGTACGGCCCGTTTTTTGTCGGCATTTGGTCAGCTTTTGGTTTGCTTCCGGTACTTACCCGCATGAAAGGTGCCCTCATCATCGGGGCAATGCAGTGTGCGGGAAAGGAGACCCCATGTGTGCCACAAGCAAAAAGAGCAAGACGCAGCAACTCAAGGAGCGCTGGGAAGACGGCGAGCTCGACTGCGGGGCGATTACGCCCGAGTTTATTAAGGGGCTCAGTCCCCGCGAGCTCGGCATGCTGGGCGAGCTGATCACCATCGATTACTTTAACGAGCGTGGATACACCTTGTTGGAGCAGGGCTATCGTTGCATTGAGGGCGAAGCCGATCTGGTGCTGCTCGATGAGCTCGACGATGTCGTGGTGATGGCCGAGGTCAAGACGAGACGCGTCGCTCTGGATTGCAGCACGCGGGTCTTTCCCGAGGAGGCCGTGGACGCCCGAAAGCAGCGTCGGTATCGCCGTATCGCAAGTTGCTATCTCATGGAGCACTATCCGCTCAGGTTGATTCGCTTCGATGCCGTGGGCGTCACCATCCGCGGCGGGCATATCGCCGAGATCGAGCACCAGTACAATGCGTTCGATTGGCAGGTGTCGTGATGGCGTTCGAGACGTTTGCCGTACACGCGGCCTGCATCCGCGGCGTCGAGGCAATTCACGTCACGGTCGAGGTCTCGCTTGCCGGTGGCGTTCCGGGCATCCAGATGCTCGGCATTCCGAGTATGGAGGTGATGGAGTCACGCGGTCGTATTCGCTGCGCGATGCGCTCCGCCGGGTTCGAGATCCCGCGCTCGGGCATTACCGTTAACCTGGCACCCGGCGATATCCGCAAGACCGGTAGCGGCTTTGACCTGCCCATCGCCATCGCGGTTCTAGCGGCCGATGAGCAGATTCCCCGTGACAACCTCGATCGCTGCCTTATCGCAGGTGAGCTTGGTCTGGACGGTACGGTGCTTCCCGTCAAGGGCGAGGTGGCGTTTCAGCTATTGGCTCGCGACATGGGGCTGTCTTTTATCGCCGGCAGGTCCGACCAGCATGTGCCACTCGCGGGCGTGGATTGCGGCTTTATCGATCATTTGTCTCAGCTTGCTCATGGTATGGGCGATGCCGCGCGGCACTACCTGGATTCTGAAGGGCCTGAGGCGACCTTTGAGCCCGAGCTCGACTATGCCGACGTGCTGGGGCAGGAGGTTGCCAAACGCGGCATGGCGCTTGCGGCGGCAGGAGAACTCGGCTTGCTCATGATTGGGTCCCCGGGATCGGGCAAGACGATGCTCGCACGTCGTATGACCGGCATCCTGCCCGAGCTTTCTGTTGAGGATCAACAGGAGGCGCTGTGCATCCATTCGGTTTTGGGTGAGAACATTGATGGCTTGTTGGCGGGGCACCGGCCCTTCCGCAGTCCCCATCACAGTATTTCGACCGCAGGCCTTATCGGCGGTGGGCGCCCGGTGCACCCGGGTGAGATCAGCCTTGCTCATGGCGGTGTGCTCTTTTTGGACGAGCTTGCCGAGTTTCCCACGGGTGTGCTGCAGACGCTGCGTCAGCCCATCGAACGTGGCTATGTGAGGATCGTACGCGTCGACGGGGCCTTTACCTTCCCGTCGCGCTTTCAACTGCTGGCTGCGAGCAATCCCTGCCCCTGCGGCTTTTTGGGCGATCGCGAGGTGCCGTGTCGCTGCTCGGCGGCGATGGTGGAGCGCTATCGGGCAAAGCTGCGCGGTCCTTTGGCCGACCGTATCGACATGATGATCGATGTGACCCGTCCCGACCCCCAGGTGATTATCGAGGGCGCGGAGGGTATGTCGTCGGCCGAGTTACGTGACTACGTTGTGCGCGGTCGCGCCTTTCGCGCCTGGCGCGAGTCCCGTATGGACGATGCGGATGCCGAGGCCGAGGATGACGAGACACGGTCCATTGACGGCGTCGTTTCGACCTTTGAGCTCGATGATGCGGCGGAGAAGTGTGTGCTCGGTCTGTCCAAACGCACACATCTCACAGGGCGCGGCATCGTGCGCCTGGTTCGCATTGCGCGCACGATCGCAGATGTCGCCGAGAGCGAACAAGTGACGCAGGACCACGTGCTCGAGGCGGCGATGTACCAGGGAAGGAGGGACCAATGATGGCCGAGGGGACCTTCGAGCTGCATCCAGGTGACGCGTTGTATCCCGAGACCGTTTTGGAGCTTTCTGATGTACCTCAGACGCTCTATGTGCGCGGCAACCCCGAGGCGCTTTCGACGCCCGCGCTCTCCATCATCGGTGCGCGAAAGGCCTCGCCGTATGGTCTTGCCGTGGCAGAGCTTGCGGCAAAGGTTGCGGTCGAGGCGGGAGTGACGGTAGTTTCGGGCGGTGCGGTCGGTTGTGACCAGGCCTCGGGTTGGGCTGCGGTCAACGCCGGCGGCAAACACGTTGTGGTGCTGGGGACGGGCGCCGACGTGGTCTACCCGCGTTCGAGCGCGGGGCTGATTACGCGCACGCTTGATACGGGTGGCGCGGTCGTGTCGATCTCTCCGTGGGGCATGGGTCCGCGCAAGTTCGCCTTTCCGCGCCGCAATCGCGTAATCGCGGCCCTGTCGCAAGCCCTCTTTGTATCCGAGGCGGGTATGCCTTCTGGGACGTTTTCTACAGCCGAGGCTGCTATGGATTTGGGGCGCGAACTTCTTGCCGTGCCGGGGTCGATCCTATCGCCCGAGTCGCGTGGCACGAATTACCTCATTGCGAACGGTGCCTGCTGCATTGTCGACGAGGAGTCCATCGAGATGGCAATCTCACGCATCTACGGCACCCTGCGCTACTCGCGCCCCGATGCTCCCGGCATTGCCGACCTGGATCCAACGCAGCAAACTGTGATGCATGCGCTCATTGCCTCTCCGCTCAAGGTCGACGACATCGCGGCGCTCGTCTCGCTCGATGCTGTCGGCGTACTCAAACTCTTGGGTTCGCTTGAGCTCGAGGGCCTTATCGAGCGCATGATGGATGGAAGGTATGCGCCCTCCAAGTTTGCCCTTCACGCCCAGACGCCCTTCGGTCACAATGGAAAACGTGTCAATTAGAAAGGTGTTTGCAGATGCAGTTCGATCAGGTGACGGTTATCGGTGGCGGTCTGGCGGGTTCGGAATGCGCGATTCAGCTGGCAGACCGCGGGTTTGCCGTAAAGCTGTGCGAGATGCGCCCCCAGGTGAGCTCCCCGGCCCATCATACCGATCACCTGGCAGAGCTCGTCTGCTCCAATTCGTTTAAGTCGACCCGTCCGGATTCCGCGGCTGGTTTGCTGAAGGCCGAGCTTGAGCGCATGGGTTCAGTCCTGCTCGATTGCGCCCATCGCGCGGCTGTTCCCGCCGGCGGTGCCCTGGCGGTCGACCGCGTCAAGTTTTCCGAGCTTGTCGAGGCCGAGGTTGCCGCTCGTCCCAATATCGAGGTCGTGCACGGCGAGGTCACGCAGATTCCCGAGGGTCACGTGGTCATTGCCGCGGGCCCGCTGTGTTCACCGGCGCTGAGCGAAGAGGTTATGAAGCTCGTCGGTGGCGATGCCCTGGCATTCTTCGATGCCGCGGCGCCGATCGTCGATGCCTCCACGCTCGATATGGACGTGCTGTTCTCGCAGTCGCGCTACGAGGAGCAGGGGAGCGGCGACTATCTCAACGCTCCGCTCAACAAGGAGGAGTACGAGGCCTTTATCGAGGCGCTTACCACGGCCGACCGCGTGGTGCTCAAAGACTTTGAGGGCGGCGATTTGTTCCAGGCCTGCCAGCCTGCCGAGGAAGTTGCGCGCACCGGCAAGGACGCCATTCGCTTTGGCGCCATGAAGCCCGTCGGCCTCACCGACCCGCGTACCGGACGTCGCCCCTGGGCGGCGATTCAGCTGCGTGCCGAGAACAAGGAGAAGACCGCCTATAACCTGGTGGGCTTCCAGACCAACTTGACCTTTGGCGAGCAGAAGCGCGTCTTCCATATGGTGCCGGGCCTGGAGAACGCTGAGTTCTTCCGCTACGGTGTCATGCACCGCAATACCTTTGTCGACGCCCCTCACGTGCTCGATAGCACCTTTGCCGTGCCCGGTACCGGCGTGCGCCTGGCCGGTCAGATCACCGGCACCGAGGGGTACATGGAAGCCGTGGCGACAGGTCTGCTCGCGGCGCTCAACACCTATGCCGAGGCTATCGGTGCCGCGGGCGTCGAGTTGCCGCGTGTGGGCGCCCTGGGTGCGCTCGTGGGCTATGCGACCGATCCTGCCACCGTGGGCTATCAGCCTATGCATGTCAACTTTGGCCTGGTGCCGCCACTCGAGGACGGTAAGCGCCGCAGCAAGCGCGACCGCTATCAGGCCTATGCGGACCGTGCGCTCGAGGCCCTCGATGCCTACTTGGCCACGCGTTCCGACTTGTTTGGAGGCGACCGGTCATAGCCTTTGACCTGTACGACACCGTCGACTCTTTTATCGCCTATATCGCACGCGTCGAGGGGCTTTCTCCCAACACGGTGACGGCCTATGGCTCGAGGCTAGAGCGCTTTGCTGCCTGGTGCGAGCGCGAGGATATTGATGCTTTCGCTGCCGACGTGCGCACCATTCGTCGCTATCTTGCCGAGCTTTCGCGTGAGCAGGTGGCTCCCCGAACGCTTGCGGCGCACCTGTCGGCTATTCGATCTCTCTATCGCTGGATGGCTGCCGAGGGGATTGTCGAGGGCGATGCGGTCTCGGCGATCGCGTCGCCCAAGCTGCCGCGTGACCTGCCGGGCGTCCTTACGACCCAGCAGGTCGAGGCGCTGCTCAAGACGCCTGATACCTCAACACCCGCGGGACTGCGCGATGCGGCGATGCTCGAGTTGCTCTATGCCTCGGGTGCCCGCATCTCAGAGCTTGCGGCGCTCAATGTGGAATCCATCTCATGGTCCGAGCGCACGCTGCGCCTGTGGGGCAAGGGAAGCAAGGAGCGCATCGTTCCTCTGTATCGTCGTGCGCTCGATGTGACGCGTCTCTATATTGAAGAGGGGAGGCCGGAGTTGCTCGCTCGGGCAAAGCGCCGCGACCTCGCTACCGGGCCGCATCCGCTGCTTATATCGGCGCGCGGCAATCGCATGAGCGCCGCGATGCTCCGGCGGCGGTTCCATACGCTGGCGACGCTCGCCGGCATTCCGGCCGACATCGCCCCGCATGCGATGCGCCATACCTTTGCGACCGACTTGCTCGAGGGCGGTGCGGACCTGCGCTCGGTTCAAGAGCTGCTAGGTCATGCGAGCCTGTCCACGACGCAGATCTACACGCATCTCACACCCGATCGGCTTAAGCGGGCTGTGGCTCAAGCCCATCCCCGCGGCGAATAGTGGCTGGCACGTCCCGCGCCGCACTCAGGTGTGTGGTTTTGATTGCGGGTTGGCAGGAAGAGGCATTCCTGCTATCATTCATCGGGTTGCTTCACGGCAACATGTTTTTATCACGCACGCGCGGCTACTTCATACCGTGGTGCCCGGGCTTTGGTAGCACATGTCCGGGTTGGTTTTGGAGGATGACCCCGCGCGGAGGCAAACCACAGGAGGTTTAACATGGCTACCAAGATTAATATCCGCACCCTGCTCGAGGCCGGCTGCCACTTCGGTCACCAGACCCGTCGCTGGAACCCCAAGATGAAGCCGTTCATCTTCGGTGAGCGCAACGGCATCTACATCCTCGACCTCAAGCAGACCATCCTCGACGCCGACCAGGCCTACACCTTCGTCAAGAACGTCGCCAAGGGTGGCAACGTGCTGTTCGTCGGCACCAAGAAGCAGGCTCAGGAGGCCGTCAAGAACGCTGCTGAGCGCGCCAACATGCCTTACATCAACCAGCGTTGGCTCGGCGGTATGCTGACCAACTTCGTCACCATCCGCTCCCGCATCAACCGCATGGAGGAGCTCGAGGCCATGGTCGAGGACGGCCGCATGGCTGTTCTGCCCAAGAAGGAGCAGGCTGTTCTCGGCAAGGAGCTCACTAAGCTCCAGACCAACCTCGGTGGCGCCCGCGACATGAAGGGTCTGCCCCAGGCTCTCTTCGTCATCGACACCAAGCGCGAGGAGAACGCCATCAAGGAGGCCCAGCGCCTGAACATCCCCGTCGTCGCCCTGATCGACACCAACTCCGATCCCGACGAGGTCGAGTACGGCATCCCCTGCAACGATGACGCTATCTCCGCTGTCACCCTTATGTGCGAGCTCATGGCTGACGCCTGCCTCGCTGGCTCCGGCAAGGAGCAGGTCTCCGAGGCCGAGATGGCCGCTGAGCCCAAGGCCGAGTAAATCAGTCTTAGTTAATTCTTTTTCATCTCTTTGAAAGGAACCACAATGGCCCAGATTACCGCCGCTATGGTCAAGCAGCTCCGCGAGATGACCGACTCCCCGATGATGGAGTGCAAGAAGGCTCTCGTCGAGGCTGACGGCGACATGGACGCCGCTGTCGACGTTCTGCGTAAGAACGGCCTTGCCAAGGCCGCCAAGAAGGCTGGCCGTGAGACCAACGAGGGCGCTGTCGCCGCGTTCGTCTCCGAGGATGGCAAGACCGGCGCTCTGCTCGAGCTCTCCTGCGAGACCGACTTCGTTGGCTCCAACGCCAAGTTCACCGGCTTTGCTTCCAAGGTCGCTGAGGTTGTCGCTACCACCGAGCCTGCTGACGTCGACGCTCTGCTTGAGAAGCCGATGGGCGAGGAGACCGTTTCCTCCGAGCTCACCGAGATGATTCACATCATGGGCGAGAACATGAAGATCTCCCGCTTCGCCGCCCGTAAGGCCGAGAACGGCGTTCTCGCTTCTTACATCCACATGGGTGGTAAGATCGGCGTCCTCGTCGAGTTTGCTTTCGAGAAGGCCGAGACCGCTCAGGCTGAGTCCTTCAAGACCTTCGCTCACGACGTTGCCCTTCAGGTTGCCGCCGTCGCCCCGATCTGCGCTACCCGCGATCAGGTTCCGGCCGAGACCGTCGAGCACGAGAAGCAGATTTACATGGCTCAGGCTGCCGAGTCCGGCAAGCCCGAGGCCATTCAGGAGAAGATGGCTGTCGGCCGTCTGGAGAAGTTCTACAAGCAGTCCGTGCTCACCGAGCAGGAGTTCATCAAGGACAGCTCCCTCACCATCAAGAAGTACGCTGAGCAGGTCTCCAAGGAGCTCGGCGACACCATTACCGTCGTTGCCTTTGACCGTCTGGTCCGTGGCGAGTAAATAAGCTCTTGTAGCTGGTAATGAGCAGGCTGTGGGTTTTACTCACAGCCTGCTTTTTCATGGCTCTTCTTAGAGCCTTTGATAGAATGTTGAGAGTTCAATCTAAAGGAGGATCGCTTTGTCCGACATCCGATATAAACGCGTGCTTTTGAAGCTTTCCGGCGAAGCACTGATGGGCGACGGCCAATATGGCATCGACCCCAAGGTTACCGACCATCTTGCCAAGC
This sequence comes from Collinsella aerofaciens, assembly GCF_963360655.1. Lineage (NCBI taxonomy): Bacteria > Bacillati > Actinomycetota > Coriobacteriia > Coriobacteriales > Coriobacteriaceae > Collinsella > Collinsella aerofaciens. Next base: position 92,987 of record NZ_OY725717.1, on the reverse strand, counting down.
AGGTCAAGGAGCTGCTCGCCGTTGGCCATGAGGTCGGCGTCGTTGTCGGCGGCGGCAATATTTTCCGCGGCATGGCCGGCGCTGCCGGTGGCATGGAGCGTGCTCAGGCCGACTACATGGGCATGCTGGCAACCGTTATGAACGCGCTCGCCCTGCAGGATGCCTTCGAGCATAACGATGTTCCTTGCCGCGTGATGAGCGCTATTCAGATGAACGAGATCTGCGAGCCCTATATTCGCCGTCGCGCCATCAACCACCTTTCCAAGGGCAACGTCGTTATTTTTGCCGCCGGTTCGGGCAATCCGTACTTTACGACCGACACCGCCGCGGCTCTTCGCGCGTGCGAGATCGGCGCCGAGATTCTGATTAAAGCCACCAAGGTTGACGGCATCTACGACAAGGATCCCGTCAAGTGCGCCGATGCCGTCCGTTTTGACAAGATTACCTATCACGAGGTTCTCGTCCGCGGTCTGCAGGTTATGGATTCCACGGCTACGGCACTGTGCCAGGACAACCGTATGCCGATTTTGGTCCTCAACATCGATGGCGAGGACACCGTCAAGCGCGCGCTTTCGGGTGAGCCCGTCGGCACGCTCGTCTATCAGGAGGATTAAGCATGGCAGAGAACATCACCGCCCACATGGACAAGTCGCTCGAGTCCCTCAAGCATAACTTCTCCAAGGTCCGTACCGGCCGAGCCAACGCTAACATTCTGTCTGACATCACCGTTGATTATTACGGTGTTCCCACGCCGGTCACGCAGGTTGCCGCCGTCAAGACCCCCGAGGCCCACATGCTGCTCATCGAGCCGTGGGACAAGGCGCTCATCAACGCTATCGTCAAGGCCATCGGCGCTTCCGATCTGGGTATTACCCCCAACTCCGATGGCACCGTCGTTCGTCTTCCGTTCCCGGCTCCCACTGAGGAGCGCCGTCGCGAGCTCGTCAAGGAGTGCCGCGAGTACGCCGAGCAGGCCAAGGTGTCTATCCGTAACATCCGTCGCGACTTCAACAACAAGCTCGAGCGCGATGAGGAGCTCACCGAGGACGATGTCCGTCGCGAGCAGGCCAAGGTCCAGAAGCACACTGATGAGTATGTCGCCAAGGTCGAGGAGCTTCTGAAGGAAAAAGAAGCCGAGGTCATGGAGATCTAAGGTGCAATACGACGAGCATAAACTGGTCGAGTACTTTGCCGACGCCCCTGCGGGCGTCGGTTTTTCCGACCTTGACCTCAATAACATTCCGCACCATATCTCGTGCATCATGGACGGCAACGGTCGTTGGGCCACATCGCGCGGTCTTGCACGCACCGAGGGCCACAAGGCGGGTATCGTTTCGCTGCGCGAGATCATTACCGCCTGCGTGCGCTTGGGCGTCGACGTGCTTTCGGCCTATGCGTTTTCTACCGAAAACTGGAATCGTCCGCAGCATGAGGTCAACGTCTTGATGCATCTGTTTGCCAAGACGTTTATCGACGAGCTGCCGCTTCTGAAGCGCGAAAACGTGCGCGTTGTCTTTTTGGGCGACATTTCTGCGCTACCCAAGAAGACCCGCGACGTTTTTGAACGCGGTCTTGCCGAGTGCGCCGATCACACCGGTATGACGCTGGCGCTTGCCGTTAACTACGGCGCGCGCGCCGAGATTACCCGCGCTGTCCGTCAGATTGCGCTCGATGCCGTCGCCGGCAAGATCGATCCTGCTGCTATCGACGATGATATGGTTGCCTCGCACCTCTATACCGCTGGGCTGCCCGATCCGGAGCTTGTGATTCGCACTTCTGGTGAGCTGCGCCTTTCGAACTATCTGCTGTGGCAGGTGGCTTATTCCGAATTCTACGTCACCGATACCTATTGGCCCGACTTTGATCGTTGGGGCCTTGTCGACGCCATTTTGGCCTATCAGGGCCGTGACCGTAGGTTTGGTGGTCTGAGCAAGACCGAGGAGGCTTAATCGTGTCCGATCGTCCCAAGGCAACTGCTCCCAAGACATCTGAGCGCAAGGCTGCCGCTGCGGGAGCGCCTGCAGCGAAGAATAGCACCGGTTCGTGGCTTGCGGGCTTTATTACCCGTGCCGCCGCCGGTATCGTCTACGCCGTCGTCTTTATCCTGTGCCTGGTTTTGGGTATCGTGCCCACGGCCATCTTTGTTTCTGTCATGAGTGGTCTGTGCTGCTATGAGTTTTTCCGTATGACGAGGCTCGATGGCAAGATGGCTAACGAGCGCATTGGTATCGCTGCCGCCGTACTCTTTCCGCTGTCGGCGTTGGGCGATTCGATGTTGCTGAATGCACTGCTTTTTGCCCTGATGCTCGCTGTGGGCATTTGGTATGTCTTGTCGCCGCGTACCCGCATCTCTGATGTGGCCGTGACGCTCATGGGTCCCATCTACACTGGCTTTATGCTGTCGGCTATCGTGCTGCTGCGCGATGCCGTGCCCGGTTTTGCCGGCGCCCTGCTTTCGGTGGGCGTTTGTGCGTCCCTTTGGGTCTCCGATTCGTTTGCCTACATCGTGGGTAGCCGTATCGGCAAACACAAGATGGTTCCCAAGATCTCTCCCAAAAAGAGCTGGGAGGGGTTTGTCGGCGGCATCCTGGGCTCGGTTTTGATTTGGCTCATCCTGTGGGCGACGCACTTCTACAAGCTCAGCCTGCCCTATGCGCTGCTGTGTGGCGTGGTCGTGTCCATTTTGGGCGTTATCGGCGACCTTATCGAGTCTCGCATCAAGCGCGGTGTGGGCGTTAAGGATTCCGGTAACCTTATCCCGGGCCACGGCGGCATGCTCGATCGTAGCGATTCGCTTATCTTCGGCTGCATCACAGCGCAGCTGATGCTGATGATCGGAGGCGTGCTGTAATGTCATTCCAGACGACGTATGGCTCCGATGGACGTCTCCGTGTTGCCATCCTGGGCTGTACGGGCTCTATCGGCACTCAGGCGCTCGATGTGTGCCGTCAGCATGCCGATCGCCTGCAGGTGACGGCGCTATCCGTTAACTCCAGTACCTCCGAGCTCGTTGCCGCTGCCCGCGAGTTCTCGGTTCCGGCGGTTGCCGTGGCCGATGTCGCTCATGGCGATGACGCCGTGCTGCAGGAGTTGCCCGAGGGAACGAAGCTCGGCGTTGGCGCGCAGGCGGTTTGCGAGCTCGCGCGTCGCGACGATGTCGACTGCGTGCTTGTCGCTATTGTGGGTGCCGCCGGTCTCGAGGCGAGCCATGCGGCCTTGACCTCGAATAAGCGTCTTGCCCTTGCCAACAAGGAGTCCCTCGTCGTCGGTGGCGACTTGCTTATGCCGTTGGCACAACCGGGCCAGCTTATTCCAGTCGACTCTGAGCACTCCGCCATCTACCAGTGCTATCTTGGGGAGAATCCGCGCGAGGCTCATTGTATTTGGCTCACCTGCTCGGGCGGTCCGTTCTTTGGCCGCACGCGCGACGAGCTAGATCGCGTGACGCGTGCCGATGCCCTCGCGCATCCCACGTGGGCCATGGGTGCCAAGATCACCATCGACTCCGCCACCCTCATGAATAAGGGCCTGGAGCGCATTGAGGCCATGCATCTGTTTAACTGCGACCTCGATTTCATTAACGTGGTCGTGCAGCGTCAGTCTAAGATTCACTCTATGGTCGAGTTTGTCGACGGCTCCGTGATGGCGCATCTCGGTGCTTCCGACATGCGTATTCCCATCCAGTTCGCGTTCTCGTATCCCGAGCGTTGGGATACCCCGGCGCCACGTATCGATTTCCGCGAGCTGGGGCAGCTCACGTTTGATGCTGCCGACATGGATACCTTCCGCTGTCTGGCACTGGCCGAACGTGCCGGCAAGACGGGTGGCACCATGCCGTGCGTGCTCAATGCCGCCAACGAGGTCGCCGTCGATGCCTTCCTGCACGATGGCTGCAGCTTTACCGATATCGATCGCATTGTGGAATCCTGCATGGATGCCCACGATATGCAGGCGGTCGATTCGTTTGAGCAGCTTCGCGACATCGATGCGTGGGCGCGTGAAAAGGCTGCGCAGGTACTCGCCGCAACCCGTTCCTAACCCATAAGGATTGCTTTTTCGTTTTATGGATACTGTTCTGAGCGTTCTCTCATCGGTCTTTTGGGGCCTGCTGATGCTTTCCGTCCTCGTGTTTTTGCACGAGGGCGGCCACTTTTTGGCGGCGCGTGCCTGCGGCGTCCGTGTGACCGAGTTCTTTTTGGGCCTGCCGTGCCGCTTTGACATCCATTACACGTCGCGTCGCATTGGAACCAAGTTTGGCGTGACCCCGCTGCTGCTGGGTGGCTACGCTGCCATCTGCGGTATGGATCCGACCGATGTCTCCTGCGCCGATCGCGTGCTCGCGGCTATCTACCGTCATGGTCGCGTGACCGTGGCCGACCTTGCTGTCGAGCTCGAGCTTTCCGAGGAGGATGTGCTCGAGGCTTGTGCTCTGTTGCTGGGCTGGGGCTCCATCGCTCCCTGGTATGAGGAAGGGGAGAAACCCTCGCCGAGCTACTATCCCACCAAGTATCAGACGCTGCCGCGAGACGCGGCGGGTTACACCACCTTTGACGGCCGCCGGTTCGATCGAGAGCATGCGACTGCCGAGGGCGATGTGTGGGAGCTGCCGTGCGGCGAGGCTGAATTCCTCGCACGCGAGCGCTCGCACACCTATTTGGGCCAAGGCTTTCTCAAGCGAGCCTTTATGTTGCTCGCGGGCATTGTCGTCAATATCCTGACGGGCTTTTTGCTCCTTATGAGCATCTATTCCATCGCAGGTGTCGCGGTGCCGTTGGATACCAATGTGATCGGTCAGGTTGACGAAGGCTCGATTGCCGCCGCGGCGGGAATCGAGGGCGGTGACGCGATCCTTTCGGTCGACGGAGTATCGTGCTCTACCTGGATAGACGTTTACGACGCCATCGGCAAGGCTGCCGGTAAGGACGATATCGCCATCGAGTACGAGCGTGATGGCAAGCAGCATTCGACCACGGTTGCACTCAAAGAGGACGAGCGCCTAGGTGTGTACGCCTCTACGCAGGTGGTCCGTTTGGACCCCATCACGTCGGCTCGCCTGTCGTTCTCCTATGTCGTGCAGACAGCGGAGGGCGTGATGCGCCTGCTCCAGCCGCAGCACACGATGGAGATTCTCGACCAGTCCTCTTCGATCGTGGGTATTAGCGTTATGTCCTCACAGGCTGCTGCTGCCGGTCCTGCCACGTTCCTCTCGTTTGCCGCCCTCATTTCGTTCTCGCTTGGCTTTATGAACCTGCTGCCCATCCCACCGCTCGATGGCGGCAAGCTGGTCATCGAGATCATTCAAAAGATTGCGGGCCGCGAGCTTCCGCTCAAGGTCCAGACGATTGTGAGCTATGTGGGCATCGCGCTCTTTGCGCTGTTGTTTGTCTATATGCTTCGTTCCGACGTCCTTCGATTTATTTTGTAGGGGAGTGTTTGGATTGTCTTTATCCCATCCTTTGCCTCGCGAGCTGACGCGCCCCGTGCATGTGGGCGGCGTGCAGATCGGTGGCGGCGCGCCGGTGGTGGTCCAATCCATGACCTGCACCGATACCGCTGATGCCCAGGCAACGCTTGCGCAAGTGCGCGCGTTGGCGCAGGCTGGCTGCGATATCGTGCGCGTGAGCGTGCCCACCGAGGCCGCGCTTGAGGGTTTCCGCACCATCTGTGCCGAGTCTCCGGTGCCGATTGTCGCCGACATCCACTTTAACCATAAGCTCGCCATTGGTGCCGTCGAGGCCGGTGCTGCCAAGCTGCGCATCAACCCCGGCAATATCGGCGATTGGGCCAAGGTTGACGCGGTGATCGATGCTGCGGGTGCCGCGGGCTGCGCAATTCGTATCGGCGTCAATGCCGGTTCGCTTGAGCAGGATATCGCCGAGCGCGAAGACCTCACGCAGCCCGAAAAGCTCGTGATGTCGAGCGAGCGTTTCGTCAAGCATTTTGAAGACCGCGGCTTTACGAACATTGTGCTTTCGGCCAAGGCCCATAGCGTGCAAACGACGCTTGATACCTATCGAGCCCTGTCGCGTGAGATTCCCCACGTTCCGCTTCACCTGGGCGTGACGGAGGCGGGGACCAAGCTCCAGGGCACCATCAAGAGCTCTGTAGGCTTGGGTATCTTGCTTTCCGAAGGCATTGGCGACACCATGCGTGTGTCGCTCACAGCCGATCCGGTTGAGGAGCCGCCGGTTGCCTGGGGTATTCTGCAGTCGTTGGGCCTGCGTCGCCGTGGCCCCGAGATTGTCTCGTGCCCCACATGCGCCCGCTGCCAGGTTAACCTTATTCCCATTGCCGAGGAGGTTACCGAGCGGCTTAAGAACTACTCCGCGCCGCTTTCGATCGCTGTGATGGGATGTGCCGTTAATGGCCCCGGCGAGGCATCTGATGCCGATCTGGGCGTTGCTTGCGGACGTGGTCAGGCCTTGCTCTTTTCGCATGGCCAGATCATTGGTAAAGTAGCTGAGGACCAAATTGTCGACGCGCTTATGGCCGAGGTCGACAAGCTTATTGAGGAGAAATAAATGACCCGAGCAATGTATATGTCTAAGCTTTATGCGCCGACGCTTAAAGAGGATCCGGCGGACGCCGAGCTTGCAAGCCATCGTCTGCTGCTTCGTGCCGGTATGATCCGCAAGGAGGCCGCCGGTCTGTATTCCTATCTGCCGCTCGCTTGGCGCTCGATTCGTAAGATCGAGAACATCGTGCGCGACGAGATGGACGCCGCCGGCGCCCAGGAGCTTATGATGCCTATCATGGTCGATGCCGAGTTGTGGCGTGAGTCCGGCCGCATCGACGCCTATGGCAAGGAGCTTGTGCGCTTTGACGACCGTCACGGTCGCGAGTTCGTCCTGGGCCCCACGCACGAGGAGACCGTCACGGCCCTGGTGCGCAATGAGCTGCGCTCCTACAAGCAGCTACCCGTTAACCTCTACCACATCCAGGATAAGTTCCGCGACGAGTTCCGCCCCCGCTTTGGCCTGATGCGCGGTCGCGAGTTCATCATGAAGGACGCCTACAGCTTCTCCGCCACGCAGGAGAGCCTGCAGGAGGAGTATGACAAGATGAAGCAGGCCTACGCTAACATCTGCGAGCGCTGCTATATCAAGGCCCTGCCCGTTGTTGCCGACTCCGGTGAGATCGGTGGCGATACTTCCGTCGAGTACATGGCTTTGGCCGAGGCTGGCGAGGCTTCGCTCGTCTACTGCGACGATTGCGGCTTCGCTGCCGATGACGAGGCCGCAAGCACCAAGGTTGTTGTGACCGAGGGTCCTGGCGACGGTACACTCACCAAGGTCGAGACTCCGGGCATGGGCACCATCGAGGCCGTCGCCAAGTTCTTCGGTTTCCCCGAGAACGGCACGCGCAAGTCGCTGGCACTCATCGACGCCGAGGGCAAGCCGGTCGTGGCCATTGTTCCGGGCGATCACGAGCTCAACGATTGCAAGGCCGAGCACGTCTTTGGCAAGGGCTATCGCATGATGACCGACGAGGAGCTTCAGGCGAACGGCCTGCACAAGGGCTTTATCGGACCGGTTAACCTGCCCGATGGCATTCGTCTGGTCTGCGACGAGAGCCTGCGCGAGTCCAAACAGTGGGCCTGCGGTGCCAACGAGGTCGATTATCACTTTACCGGTGCCTGCCCCGAGCGCGACTTTACCGTCGATGAGTGGGCCGATCTGGTCACCGTTGTCGCCGGCGACCCCTGCCCGCACTGCGGCAAGCCGCTCTCCGCTGCCCGCGGCATCGAGGTCTCTCAGGTCTTCCAGCTGGGCACCAAGTACTCCGAGGCCATGGGTGCCACCTTTATGGATGAGGACGGCAAGGAGAAGCCGCTCATCATGGGTTGCTACGGCGTGGGCGTGTCCCGCTCGCTTGCTGCCGTCGTGGAGCAGCACAACGACGAGCACGGTATCGTCTGGCCGGTCTCCGTTGCCCCGTACGAGGTCGCGGTGATTCCGCTTGATCCCAAGAAGGAAGAGTGCGCTACCGTCTGCGAGCAGATTGTTGATGGCCTGTGTGCCGAGGGTATCGAGGTCGTCGTCGACGATCGCGATGAGCGTCCGGGCTTTAAGTTTGCCGATAACGACCTCATGGGCTTCCCGTATCAGGTGGTTCTGGGCAAGCGCGGCCTTAAGAATGGCACCGTTGAGCTCAAGGACCGTGCCACGGGCGAGCGCGAGGACGTGGCGATCGACGAGGTCGTCGCCAAGGTCGCCGAGCTTGTGAAGGCTGCCCGCCGTTAATCGGCGATTTCGCTTGTAGTTCGATATACGGGACGGCCCCGCATTTCTCCAGATAGGGGAGATGCGGGGCCGTCCTTTTATCTTGTCGGCGCGCTCAATCGCTAAAAGGAAAAACCCCACAGCCCATGCGAGCTGCGGGGTTTTCCTTTGTGCCTCCGATGCGAAATGAATCGCTCAGATATTACTGATAATCGACGACGTCGATCCAGTTCTTAAGGAACTCATCGTTCACGTTGCGCTTACGAGCGAGCTCGGAAGCGGCAACGATGCTCGTCCACTGACGCACGACCTGCATGGGCATGTCGGCGCGGTCGCAGTAGAGCTCCAGGTAGGCCTCGGCCTGATCCTTGCTGTTGAGGGCAAAGAGCAGGTAGGTGGTGGCAACGTCGGCAGCAGGGGAGCCCTGGGTGGCGTGTGCCCAGTCGCAGACGTACAGCTGACCGTCGTCGCCGACGATGACGTTGGAGGGGTTGAAGTCGCCGTGGCAAACCTTGAACTCCTTGGTCATACCGTCCAGACGCTCCTGAAGGTTGTAGCGCGTGGTGGCATTGAGCTGATCAAGGCTGTCGATCATGCGGGCGAACTTGTCGCGCTGACGGTTGAGCAGCGGGGAGGTGTAGCCGTGGATCTCGATCTGGAGGTCGACGAACATCTCGAGGTACTCACCGAAGCGCTGGGGCTCGGCAGTCATCTTCTCGGCAAGGGTAGTGCCCGGAACCTTCTCGGTCACGAGCGCCCAGCCGTTGGCGTTCTCGAGCTGGGAAACCTCGAGAGCCTTGGGGCTGCGGATGCCGCACTCATTGATGCGGGCAAGATTCAAAGCCTCGTTGAACACGTCGGAGACGGGCTTGGTCTCGTTAAAGACCTTGACGATCTTGTCGCCCAGGTCGTAAACGACCTTGTTGCCACGGCGGACGAGCTCGGTCTTGGAATCGGGTAGCAGCATGGTTGCATCCTTTCAACGATGCGATAGAAGCGACGGCGGGGGTGTGTGAAACACCCGTGCACCCCCGCCGTTAAAAACCGTGCTAGAACTAGCAGACGGCGTAATCCTGAGGCTCTCGGCCGTAGTAGGCGTCCAGGTAGAGCTCCTTGATCTCGCTCATGAGCGGGTAGCGCGGGTTAGCGCCGGTGCACTGGTCGTTGAATGCCTGCTCGGTCATCTCGTCGAGGGTGTCGAGGAAGTACTTCTCGTCAACGCCGTACTCAGCGATGGTGTGCTTGACACCGATGAAGTCGCAGAGCTCGGTGAGCTTGGTGATGAAGTTCTCGAAGACCTCACGGTCGTCCTTGCCGTCGATGCCGCAGTAACGAGCCATCTCGGCGTAGTTGTGCAGCGCGTTGGGGTAAGGATACTGAGAGAAGGTTCCCATCTTGACAGGAGCCTCGGCGGCGTTGTAACGCATGACGCGGGTCAGGATGACTGCGTTTGCGAGGCCGTGGGGCAGATGGTGGAAAGCGCCGAGCTTGTGGGCCATGGAGTGGTTGAGGCCCAGGAAGGCGTTACCGAATGCCATACCGGCCATGCAGGATGCGTTGTGCATCTCCTCGCGAGCGTGCGGATCCTTGGCACCGTTGGTGAAGGAGCTCGGGAGGTTCTCGAAGACGAGCTTTGCGGCGCGCTCGGAGAGGCCCTTGGTGTAATCGGAAGCCATGATGGAGACGTAGGACTCGATGGCGTGGGTCATGACGTCAATACCGGAAGCTGCGGTGAGGCCCTTCGGGGCGGTCATGCAGTTGTCGGCGTCGACGATAGCCATGTTGGGGAGCAGCGCGTAGTCGGCGAGCGGCCACTTGATGCCGGTCTCCTTGTCGGTGATGATGGCGAACGGCGTGCACTCGGAGCCAGTGCCCGAAGAGGTCGGGACGGCGACGAAGTAAGCCTTCTTGCCCATCTCGGGGAAGGTGAAGATACGCTTGCGGATGTCCATGAAGTCCATGGCCATGTCCTCGAAGTTCGCCTCGGGGTGCTCGTACATCATCCACATGATCTTGCCGGCGTCCATTGCGGAACCGCCGCCGACGGCGATGATGACATCCGGCTCGAAGAGCGTCATCTGCTTGGCGCCGCGACGTGCGCACTGCAGGGAGGGATCGGGCTCAACGTCGTAGAAGCAGTCGTGAGCGATGCCCATCTCATCGAGCTTGGCCTCGATGGCACGCGTGTTGCCATTCTTGAAGAGGAACTGGTCGGTAACGATGAAGGCGCGCTTCTTGCCCATTACGGTGCCGAGCTCGTCGAGTGCGACGGGCGTGCAGCCCTTCTTGAAGTAGACCTTCTCGGGTGCGCGGAACCACAGCATGTTCTCGCGGCGCTCTGCCACGGTCTTGACGTTGATCAAGTGCTTCACCCCAACGTTCTCGGAGACGGAGTTGCCACCCCAGGAGCCGCAGCCCAGGGTTAGAGACGGCTTCATGCCGAAGTTGTAGAGGTCACCGATGCCGCCGTGCGAGGACGGGGTGTTGATGACGATGCGGCAGGCCTTCATGACGTGCTGGAACTTAGCGATCTTCTCGCTCTGTGCCGGGTGCACGTAGAGAGAGGCGGTGTGGCCCGGGCCACCTGCGAGGACGAGGTGCTCTGCCTTGTCAACGGCCTCCTGGAAGTCCTTGGCGTGATACATAGCGAGGACCGGGGAGAGCTTCTCGTGGGAGAACTCTTCCTTCTCGGGATCGGTGGAGGTGACCTCGGCGATCAGGATCTTGGTCTTGGCGGGAACCTCGATGCCGGCGAGCTCGGCGATCTTGGCGGCAGCCATGCCGGGGATGCGGTGATCGAGTGCGCCGTTCTTGAACATGGCGGCACGCAGGGCGTCCATCTCGGCACCCTGCTTGACGAAGTAGCAGCCGCGACGCTGGAACTCAGCCTTGACATCCTTGTAGATGGAGTCGAGGACGGTGACGGACTGCTCGGAAGCGCAGATCATGCCGTTGTCGAACGTCTTGGAGTGGATGATGGAGTTGACGGCGAGCTTGATGTCCGCGGTATCGTCGATGATGACCGGGGTGTTGCCGGCGCCGACGCCGAGTGCGGGCTTACCGGAGGAGTAAGCAGCCTTGACCATGCCCGGGCCACCGGTTGCGAGAATGATGTCGACGTCGCGCATGACCATGTTGGTCAGCTCGATGGACGGCTTGTCGACCCAGCCGATGATGCCCTCAGGAGCACCGGCCTTGACAGCTGCGTCGAGAACGAGCTTGGCGGCGGCGATGGTGCACTTGGCGGCTGCCGGGTGCGGGGAGATGATGATGGCGTTACGGGTCTTCAGGCAGATGAGCGTCTTGAAGATGGCCGTGGAGGTCGGGTTGGTGGTCGGGATGACAGCGCCAACGATACCGATCGGCTCGGCGACCTTGGTGATGCCGTAAGCGTCGTCGCGCTCGATGACACCGCAGGTCTTGGTGTTCTTGTAAGCGTTGTAGATGTACTCAGCGGCGTAGTGGTTCTTGATGACCTTGTCCTCGAGAACGCCACGGCCTGTCTCCTCGATGGCGAGCTTGGCCAAAGGAATACGAGCCTTGTTGGCGGCCATAGCAGCCTCGTAGAAGATCTTGTCTACCTGCTCCTGAGTGTACTCAGCGAATTTAGCCTGGGCCTCACGCATAGATTTGAGTTTGGCCTCAAGCGCCTCCACGTTGTCCACGATGGCGGGAGTAGTGTTTTCCGGTGACTTTTTCACCATTTGTGTCTCCTTGCGATCGGAGATTTACCCTACGCCTTGCATGATAGCAAGAAATAATTCGGTAAACGGTCAGATTCCCGTAAAAGGCATACTAAAACGCTTCAATCAAATGAACCGTTTCAACTAAATTATGCTACTTAGCGTAGGAAAGATCGGATGCTTTGCGCCTTGTAGGTGCCCTGAAGCCGTATTGGCCAGCATTTGGTTCCAGAGGGTTTTTGGCTTAAAGGCGTCGGGTTATCGAGAACGACTTTTGCATATTCATATGTTAGTAGTTGTCGTCTTACGATCAGTTGGTAGTCAATAAACCAAAAAGGCGCCCTCCGTAGGGGAGGGCGCCTTTGGTAAGTTCTATGTGAACGCGAGGTCTTTGACCCGGAGAGTCCGAGGTACTTGTTGGTAAGACCTTATTTAGGAGCGCGCAACCTTGCCGGACTTGAGGCAGGTGGAGCAAACGTTCATCTTGCGACGGTGACCGTCGACGACGACGTAAACGCGCTGGATGTTGGGGCGGAACTTACGGTTGGTGACGCGGTGAGAGTGGCTGATGGAGCGACCGGCAACGGGGTGCTTACCGCAAACTTCGCAAACTTTGGACATAACTGACCCTCCTTGGGCGACAAACGAACATGTCGCGTTAACAAACAAGCCTGAACTATAGCACAGAAGCAGCTCCCTGTGCGTAATCTACACAGAGATATTTCTCTTTTGGCGATAGTGCCCACGCCACGGCCCTGGACGTAGATCCGATTTGCGTGCAGCAGAGGGGATTATGCCAGCTCGTGCGTGCGTTTTCAAGCTCGTCCCACAAATATATATAGGTTTATTGAGCATTGGGCTCCGTTTACGGATTGCTCTGTATTTATGCTCGCAATTAAGTTCGAGGTTGGCTACACTATCCCTTGACCATTAAAGGGGTACGAGATACCCACATGGAATTACATAGCTGCCTAAGAGCAGCCTTTCCTGTGGGTGTCTGGTCCGCTTTGAGCGGTCGGGCATCTATTTTTTTGACTGTGTCAGCAGTCAAGACATGTGAGGAAGGAGATCGATGGGCACGACTTCCCCCAAGGCGGTCATTATGGACGAGACCGCCGTCAATCGAGCGATGACCCGCATCGCGCACGAGATTCTCGAGCGCAACGAGGGCTGTGAAGACCTCGCTCTGGTCGGCATCGTCACGCGCGGCGACCTTCTGGCAAAGAAGCTCGCCGAGGAGATCAAGGAGATCGAGGGCGTCGACGTTCCGCTCGGCAGCCTCGACATCAGCTTCTACCGCGATGACTACGCTACCAATTTCGCTCCCGCGATCCACGCCACCAACATTCCCTTTAGCGTCGACGGCAAGCGCGTCGTGCTGGTGGACGACATCCTGTATACGGGCCGTACCATTCGCGCCGCTCTCGACGCCGTCATGGACCTGGGCCGTCCGAGCCGCATCGAGCTGGCAGTCCTCGTTGACCGCGGCCACCGCGAGCTCCCCATCTCGCCGGACTTTGTCGGCAAGAACGTTCCCTCGTCGCATGAGGAGAACGTGCACCTATATATGAAGGAAGTCGACGGCCACACCGCTGTCGAGATTAACGACGTCGCGCCGGGTTCCCACGTGGGCTCCGCGCCGCTGGGAGGTGAGTAGTACCGTGGCGTTCAACCATAAGCACCTGATCGACATTACCGAGTACTCCGAAGAGGACATCAAGCTCATCCTCGAGACCGCCAAGGCGTTCTCCGAGGTCAACGAGCGTGCGATCAAGAAGGTCCCCACGCTCAAGGGCAAGACCATCGTCAACATGTTCAACGAGCCCTCGACGCGCACCCGCAGCTCCTTCGAGCTCGCCGAGAAGCGTCTTTCGGCCGACAGCCTCAACTTTGGCGGCTCCTCGACCTCCACGGTCAAGGGCGAGAGCCTCGTCGACACCGTCGAGACCCTCAACGCCTATAAGATCGACTGCATCGTCGTGCGAGATAAGCACGCCGGTGCTCCCTACGTCGTCACGCAGAACTCGCCCGCGAGCGTCATCTGCGCCGGCGACGGCAAGCACAACCATCCCACGCAGGCCCTGCTCGACCTGTACACCATCTGGGAGCACAAGGGTGACTTCCACGGTCTGAAGGTCGCCGTCGTCGGCGATATCGCCCACTCCCGCGTTTGCGGCTCGCTGATCCCCGCCCTTAAGATCATGGGCTGCGAGACCTACGCCGTCGCCCCCGGCACGCTGCTGCCGCCGGCGCCCGAGGTCCTGGGCTGCGACCACGTGACGAGCGACCTCGATTCCGTCCTTCCCGAGCTGGACGTCGTCTACATGCTGCGCGTGCAGCAGGAGCGCCTCGAGGGTGCCCCGTTCCCGACCATTCGCGAGTACCACAAGCTCTTCGGCCTGACCAAGGACCGCGAGAAGCTCATGAAGCCCGATGCGATCATCTGCCACCCGGGCCCCATCAACCGCGGCGTCGAGTTCGACTCCTATATGGCCGACCACCCGCAACGCTCCGTCATCCTGGAGCAGGTCTACGCTGGTATCTGCGTGCGTATGGCTATCCTGTATCTGCTGCTTGGAGGTGCCGATAATGGCCTTGCTTCTTAAGAATGCCCACGTCGTCGACCCGTCCGTCGAGCTTGACGGTGTCGTTGACGTCCTGATTGACGGCGACAAGATCGCCGAGGTCGGCGAGAATCTCGCCGTCGAGGGAGCCGAGGTCCGCGACCTTTCCGGCAAGTACCTCGTCCCTGGCCTGGTGGATATGCACGTTCACCTTCGCGAGCCCGGCTATGAGGTCAAAGAGGACATCGAGAGCGGTACCCGCGCAGCTGCCAAGGGCGGCTTCACCGGCGTGTGCGCCATGCCCAACACCGATCCCGTCACCGATAACGGCACCGTCGTGGAGTTCGTCAAGTCCCGCGCTGCCGAGGTCGGTCACTGCCGCGTCTATCCGTCGGGCGCCATGACCCGCGGTCTTAAGGGCGAGGCCATGTCCGAGATGGGCGACATGGTCGCCCACGGCGCCGTCGCCTTTACCGACGACGGTCGCGGCGTGCAGGGCGCGGGCATGCTCCGTCGCTGCATGGACTACGGCAAGATGTTCGGCAAGGTATTTATGAGCCACTGCCAGGACGAGGACCTGGTCGGCCACGGCCAGATCAACGAGGGCAAGGTCTCGACCCGTCTGGCTCTCGAGGGCTGGCCGGCTGCCGGCGAGGAGCTCCAGATCGCTCGCGACATCGAGATCGCTAAGCTGACCGGTGCCAAGCTGCACATCCAGCACATCTCCACCGCCCATGGCCTGGAAATCGTGCGTGCCGGTAAGGCCGCTGGCGTTCAGGTTACCTGCGAGGCCACCCCGCACCACATGTTCCTGACCGAGAACGACCTGGACGAGACCTACAACACCTCGCTCAAGGTCAACCCGCCGCTGCGTACCGAGGAGGATGCCGAGGCTATCCGTCAGGGCGTCATCGACGGTACCGTCGACGTTATCGTCACCGATCACGCTCCCCACACCCCGTGGGAGAAGGCCCGCGAGTTCGAGCTTGCGCCCTTTGGCATGATCGGCCTCGAGACCTCGCTGTCGCTTGTACTTACCGAGCTGGTCAACACGGGCAAGATGAGCATGGGCCGCATGGTCGAGCTCATGGCCATCAAGCCGCGTGAGATCCTGGGCCTCGACCAGGTTCAGGTCAAGGCGGGCTCCGTTGCCGATCTGACCGTGTTCGACGCGTCCGCCACCTGGACGGTCGGCGAGGACGGTTACGAGTCGCGCGCCGAGAACTCCGGTTTCGCCGGCCGCACGCTCACCGGTCGTGCCACCGATGTGTTTGTCGGCGGCAAGCAGACGCTCGCCGACGGCTGCATCTGCTAGCATTGCCTTATCGCTTATGTGCGCGGCGCCCTTGCGGTGCCGCGCTTTCTGTTCGTTTTGACCATGCAACCGCATGGGGGATTGGAGCGTCTATGCCCACACCTTCCACTGCACGCATGCACGACTTCGAGGTCGTCTCGAACCAGGAGATCGCCGACGGCATCTTCTCGCTCGTCATCTCGGCCCCCAAGCTTGCAAGTGCGCTCAAGCCCGGTCAGTTTGTGAACATTGCCGTGCCCGGTGATGCGTCCTCGCTGCTTCGCGTGCCCCTGAGCTTCTATCGCGCCGACGCCCAGGCCGGCACCGTCGAGCTGTGGTACGCCGTCGTGGGCGACGACACCCGTCGTCTGTCGCAGATGGGCCCCGGCTCCACCTCTAATCTGCTGGGTCCTGGCGGCCGCGGCTGGTTCGTGCCCGAGGGCACCAGGAAGGCGCTGCTCGTGGCGGGCGGCATCGGCGTTCCGCCCGTGCTGTGCCTTGCCGGTAAGCTTGCCGAGCAGGGTGTGGCCGTCGACGTGTGCCTGGGCTTTGGTACCGCCTCCAAGGCCGTGGGCATCGATGAGTTCCGCGCTTTGTGCGACACGGTCAGCGTTTGCACTGACGACGGTTCGCTTGGCACGCACGGTTTTTGCACCGATCCTGCCGCCGAGCTGCTCGGCGAGGGCGGCTACGACTACGTGGCCAGCTGCGGTCCCGCCGTCATGATGAAGAAGGTCGCCGCCGCTGCCGCCGAGGCCGGTGCGTACTGCGAGGTTTCGCTCGAGCGCATGATGAGCTGTGGCTTTGGTGCCTGCAACACCTGCAATGTCGAGACGGTCGACGGTATGAAGGGCGCCTGTATGTGCGGCCCCGTGTTCGATGCTTCCAAGGTGGTGGTCTTCTAGTGGGTACCGTGAACATGGCCGTCGACTTCGGCGGCGTCAAGATGCAGAACCCCATCAACACCGCAGCCGGTACCTTTGGCTACGGCTGGCAGTTCCAGAACTTCTTTGATGTCTCCCAGCTGGGCGCCATCACCACCAAGGGTTGTGCTGCCGAGCCCTGGCCCGGCAACCCCGCGCCCCGCATGGCCGAGATCCCGGGCGGCATGATCAACTCCGTGGGCCTTCAGAACCCCGGCGTGGCTGCCTTCGCCCGTGAGTCCGGTCCCTGGCTCGAGCAGCTCTCCAAGGACGGTTGCCAGGTCATCTGCCAGGTCGCCGGCCACTCCGTTGACGAGTTTGTGCGCGCGCTCGAGATGTATGTCGAGCTGTGCCCCTGGGCTGCCGGCTACGAGATCAACGTCAGCTGCCCCAATATTGCCGCCGGCGGTGCCGCCATGGGCTCCTCGCCCGAGGGCGCCTCTGCCGTTATGGCTGCCTGCCGTAAGGTGACCGATAAGCCGCTGTTCGTGAAGATGGCGCCGGTTAACGTCGCCGAGATTGCCAAGGCTCTCGAGGCCGCGGGAGCCGACGGCCTTTCGGTCATCAACTCCATCCAGGGCATGGCCATTGACGTTCATACCCGCAAGTCCCGTGTGGCCAAGCCCAAGGGCGGCCTTTCGGGTCCGCTGTGCCACCACATCGCCGTTCGCATGGTCTGGGAGGTCGCTCAGGCCGTCGATATCCCCATCAACGGTGTCGGCGGCGTCATGACGGGCGAGGATGCGGCCGAGTTTATCCTGGCCGGCGCCACCTGCGTGTCGGTCGGCATGGCCAATTTCGTCGATCCGTGCGCCTCAATTAAGATCGCGCACGAGCTCGAGGCCTGGGCGGAGTCCCAGGGCGTGAAGGACATCAACGAGCTGGTAGGTGCTTTCGAATGCTAGAGACCGACGCCCGCGACCGCGTTATCGTCGCCCTCGACTGCGACCGTGAGCGTGCGCTCGAGCTCGCCCACGAGCTTTCTGGTCATGCCGCTTGGCTCAAGGTGGGCATGACGCTCTATTACGCCGAGGGGCCCGAGATCGTCAAGACGTTCAAGGACCTGGGCTTTAAGGTCTTCCTCGACCTCAAGTTCCATGACATTCCGCATCAGGTGCGCGGTGCCGCCCGTTCGGCCTCGCTTGCCGGTGCCGACCTGCTCTCGGTCCACGGCCTGGGTTCTGGTGCTATGCTCGCTGCGTGCCGTGAGGGTGCCGAGGAGGCGCGCGAGGACCGCGCCAAGCTCGTCGCCATCACCGTGCTCACGAGCATGAACCAGGATTCGCTGGCTGAGATCGGCGTCGAGTCGCCCGTGGCCGAGGAAGCCGCCCGTCTGGCAAAGCTTGCCCAGGCCAACGGTCTCGACGGCATCGTGTGCTCGCCGATGGAGGCCCATGACATGCGCGAACTGCTCGGCCCCGACGCGCTGATCGTGACTCCGGGCGTGCGTCCGGTGGGTGCCGCCCTTGGTGATCAGTCCCGTGTGGCGACGCCTTCCCAGGCTATCGAGCGCGGTGCGAGCCACATCGTGGTGGGCCGACCCATCACCGGTGCCGACGACCCTGTTGCCGCATTTGACGCCATCGTTGCCGAGCTGGTCGAAAACGTCGCCTAAAATATTCCCTCAAGTCACCACTTTTGGGTCTCATTAGCACAAATTAGCCCCTGTGCCTGCGAAAACTTTCCCATCCTTTGTGTGGAATCGCAGGTCAGGGGCTTAACTTTGACCTCCGTATATTGCACTTTTCGCAGGTATCGTCTAATCTATGGTGCCGTCGATTGGGCATTTAGTGCGTTTTACGTGGTAAAATGCCAATTATTGCATCAGATATAACCCAACTATTTGGAGGTTCGAATGGCACTCCCTCAGCTTACCGACGAGCAGCGCAAGCAGGCTCTTGAGAAGGCTGCTGCCGCACGTCACGCCCGCGCTGAGCTTCGCGAGCAGATCAAGAAGGGCGAGAAGTCCCTCGAGTCCGTGCTCAACTCCGATGACCCCATCGCTTCCCGCATGAAGGTTTCCACCCTCATCGAGTCCCTGCCCGGTTATGGCAAGGCCAAGGCCGCCAAGATCATGGAGGAGCTCGGCATCTCCGCTACCCGTCGCGTCCAGGGCCTCGGTGTCCGTCAGCGCGAGCAGCTCCTCGAGCAGCTGACCAAATAAGTGAGCGCTCAGGATTCAAAGCTCTTTGTGATTTCTGGACCGTCAGGTGCAGGCAAGGGCACGCTCGTCACTCGTGTGCGCGAGCGTCGCTCTAACCTGGGCCTGACGGTTTCGGCTACCACGCGAGCACCACGCAAAGGTGAGGTCGACGGCGTCAACTACTTTTTCCTGACGCGCGAGGAGTTCGACCGCCGCGTGGCAAACGGTGAGTTTGTTGAGTGGGCCGAGGTCCACGGTAACTGCTACGGCACCTTGGTGAGCGAGGTCACATCCAAGCTCGCCTCTGGCTCGTCTCTGATCTTGGAGATCGATGTCCAGGGAGCCCTGCAGGTCAAGGAGCGTTTCCCCGAAGCCGTGTTGATCTTTATCAAGCCGCCTTCGCTCGAGGTGCTCCGCGAGCGTCTGGTCGGTCGCGGTACCGAGACGCCCGAGACGATTGAGCTGCGTATGGCAAACGCCGCCGATGAACTTGCCCTTGCCGACCGCTACGACGACGTCGTGGTGAATGACGATCTCGACCGCGCGACCGATGAGCTCGTTCGCGTTCTCGATATGCATGAAAGGATCTGAGGTCCGTGTCCGTTGTAAAGCCTTGCATTGACGATCTTCTGGAGAAGACCGATCACAACCGCTTCCTGCTCGCCTCGCTTGCCTCCAAGCGCGCCTGCGACATTAACAGCATGTTGCGTGGCCAGCACAACCGCGTGCTCGCCGTCCAGGATGTCGATGACATCACTATTGCGCTTTCCGGCGCCGATACCATCTCGATGGCTATGGACGAGATTGTCGACGGCGACATCTCCTACGACGAGGCCCGTTACGAGAAGGCACTCGGCCATAAGGTTGCTGAAGCCTAAATGGCAGCCCGCGTCTGCCTGGTCCACTATCACGAGGTTGGACTAAAGGGCAAGAACCGCGCACATTTTGAGCATATCCTCATGGATAACATCAAGGCGGCCTTGGCCGCCTTTTCCGTGAATGCCGTGTCTCGAATTTCCGGTTATATCCTCGTGACCTTTAACGAGCATCAGGCCGACGAGGCGGCGCGCGTCATTCGCACCGTCCCCGGCGTTGCTCGCGTGTCCCTGGCATATCACACGAACCGCGACCCGCAGGAGTACTGCGCCGCCGCCGTGAAGGCGCTGCGCGAGTTTGGTCCCTTTGAGTCGTTTAAGGTGCATGCCAAGCGCTCGAACACCGACTACGAGCTCACCTCGATTGATATCAATCGTCAGGTGGGAGAGGTGTTGTGCGAGGCGTTTCCCGATAAAAAGGTCCAGATGCACGACCCCGACGCAATGGTGCACGTGCTGGTGGTCCAGGGTAGCGTTTATGTGTACGCGCGCTCCGAGCGCGGCGTGGGCGGTCTGCCGGTGGGTTCTGCCGGCAAGGTCGTGACGTTGCTTTCCTCGGGCATCGATTCTCCGGTGGCGACCTGGATGCTCGCGCGTCGCGGCGCGGTGTGCGTGCCGGTACATTTCTCCGGCCGTCCGCAGACGCCCGATACGAGCGAGTATTTGGTGCAGGACATTATCCGTACGCTTGAGCCGGGTGTCCAGATCGGCCGCCTGTACGTGGTGCCGTTTGGTGACTGCCAGCGTGAGATTTCGGTCACCTGTCCCAGCAACCTACGTGTGATCATGTATCGCCGCATTATGTATTCGGTTGCCGAGCGCATTGCGCATATCGAGGGCGCCAAGGCTATCGTGACTGGTGAATCGCTCGGTCAGGTTGCCTCCCAGACGCTCGAGAACATCATGGCCGTCAATGAGGCCGTGAAGATCCCCGTGTTCCGTCCGTTGATCGGTTCGGACAAGCAGGAGATCATCGCACGCGCTGAGGAGATCGGTACGTTCGATATCTCGACTGAGGCCGCTCCTGACTGCTGCACGCTGTTTATGCCGCGCCGCCCCGAGACGCACGCTAAACTTGATGCCGTGCATGAGGCGTGGGAGCTGTTCGATCACGAGGAGATGATTGAGCGTTTGCTCAAACAGACCGAGTATATCGACTTCGAGAGCAACACGTATAAGGCCCCTAAGACCTTAAAACGCAAGCATTCCGAGCTCTCTCCACGTGAGATTTACCAAGATCACGAATAATGTTGTGTATAGACCGGCGGTGATTTTGCATCGTCGGTCTTTTTCTATCTGGGCATTAGGCGATAAACAGTTCATTTGTCGACGTGTGCCTGAATAAATGGACACTTTTCCGCAAGGTTTTGGTCAGCTTTTGGTTTGACCGCGATAACCGGTGTGGACGTGCGGAGGCTGCGACGTTCGTTTCCTGACACGATGGTGTTGGGAGGTGTTTGCTATGGCGCAGCGCGAGCAACACGAACGGGTTAAACGGATGGACCGCTGGGCAGAAAAGCTGCTCGGCCATAAGGCGATGGTCGTGGCGATCCTGGTTGTCATTGCCGCCGCGAGCGGCTTGGCGATGGCAGGTTTTGGTGGTCACTCCAGCGACGTATCGTTTGAGCGTAGTGATGAGGCGAGCGCCTCGGATGTGCGCGGGGCCGGGGATGCCTCTCCTGACGATGCCGATGAGCCGTCTGCCAAGAGCTCCTCTGCTGCCGAGGTGTACGTCGATGTTGATGGCGCCGTTGTGAAGCCTGGCGTGTACCGGCTTAAAGATGGAGCACGGGTGTCCCAGGCGATTGATGCCGCCGGAGGGCTTACGGCCGAGGCGGATGTGACGGGTCTTAACCGTGCGTCCAAGATCATAGATGGCCAAAAGATCTATATACCGACGGTGGGGGAGCAACAGGCGGCTGCGGTGCCGAACGGGACCGACAGCGGCGCTTCCACGACCCCTGGTACAGGGTCTTCGTCGGGACTTGTGAATATCAATACGGCAAGTGCGGCGGAGCTGCAGACGCTTTCGGGCATCGGGCCTTCTATGGCCCAGTCAATTATCGACGAACGGACGCAAAACGGGGCCTTTGCCTCGGTCGATGACCTTATGCGCGTATCGGGGATCGGTGAGAAGAAACTCGCCAAAATTAAAGATTGCATCTGCGTATGAGTGCGACCGAGCGCGAGCATGTGATGCCACCGCGCCCATTGATGCCGTGGACGATAGCCCTTTGTGCCGGCTTGTGTGCGAGCTGTGGGTTAGTGCTTAACATGGCGGCCGATGCGCTGCTGGGAGAGCGGGCGGCGCCCGTCACATTGCTTATGGCCATTCCCGTTGCGGCAGCAGGGTGCATCGTATTGGCTCAGTCCTGCATGCGCCTTGTGCGGTGGAGGCGATGGCTGTATGCCGCGGCCCTCGGCCTCGTGGCGGGAGCGGTCGTGTCCGCGGGTTGGGCGATAGGGGCGCTGCGCGCTTCGAGGGCGTTGGATAATCGGGCTGCGAGCAGTCTCGAGTTTGTTGTGTACGGCGACCCGTCCATCAATGACGGTGCGTACTCCTATACCTGTGATGCGTATGCGGGCGAAAAGCGTTTGGGTCAGGTACGGCTGTCGTGTGATCGTGAGCTTGGCGCCGGTTCGCATGTACGTGCTATCGGTCGAATTTCGCGCTTTGAGAATGATGCGTATGGGCGCTCACGCGTGCTTCGGGGCGAGCTTCGAAAGGTTAAAGTCGTCCGGTTGGTATCGATCGACGAGGGCCCTCCAGGTCCGTTGTCTTGGCTTCGAAACGAGCTCCTTGCCGTTATCGCGCCCGCGACCGATCCAGCGCGCTCGCTCATTGCCGGCGTTGTCTGCGGACGCTCGGCCGAGCTGCGTGCCCAGCCGGCGGGCGATTGGTTTTCGGTAACGGGCACCGCACATCTTATCGCTGTCTCGGGTAGTCATCTTGCCATCGTGGGGTTTGTGATTGAGAGCGCCCTGCAAAAGACGCGCCTCTCTCGTGGGCTGCAGCGGGGGCTGTTGGTGCTGGCCCTCGCTGCCTATGCCGTTTTTACGGGCGCTTCTCCCTCGGCCGTGCGCGCGTGCTGCATGGTGGCGGCGACGCTTGTCGCCAACAGCGCCGGACGTCGTCGGCATGGCCTCTCGGCTCTGTTCGTCACCATGGCAATCTTTGTGTTGCTGCGTCCGACGGTATTGTTCGAAATGGGTTTTCAGCTTTCGTGCGTCAGTGTTTTTGCCATCCTTTGTTTTTGCCCCTACGCCACCTACGCCTTGGGCGAGCTGGGCATGCCATCGGGTGTCGCCAGCGTTTTGTCTGTCACGCTGTGCTCGCAGCTGGCGACACTTCCCGTTACGATTCCCGCATTTGAGACGTTTTCGCTCATTGCCCCACTTGCAAATGCCGTGATCGGTCCGGTGATAAGCGTGCTGCTCGCTGTATCGGTTGTGCTGGTGCCCTGCTCGCTTGTGCCGCTGCTGCGTCACGGGGCGCTCGTGGTGCCCATGATTGTCGCCCGCTGTGCGCTGTTCTTTGAACAGCTCTTTGCTGCCGTTCCGGGCGCATCCGTAAGCGTGCCGCCCGATACGCCCTTGGTATATGTGGTGCCGTTCGCGCTGGTGGCCCTCTTGGTCTGGTGGCCACGCCCCCGCGCGCGGAGCATGGCAGCGGGGCTGCTGTGTTTAATGCTCGCAGCGGGTGTTCCGTATGTCTATTGGGATCAATGTGCGCCGCCTTCGGTAACGGTCCTCGATGTTGGCCAGGCCGATGCGATTCTGGTTCGTCAGGGTGGCGCCGTGGCACTCGTCGACTGTGGGCTCGATGACCGCGTGGTGTCGGCGTTGGTTCGCAATAACGTCCACCATATCGACGCTGTCTTCGTGACGCATTGGGACGAAGACCATTGGGGCGGTCTTCCCGACGTACTCGATCGTTTTTCGGTTGGAACCATTGCGGTCGCGGCCGATGCACTTGACGGCGCGCCTACTGAGGTTCTGAATCGCCCGGGTGTAACGTATCGGCAGGTGGCTCGCGGAGACACGGTCGATATCGGCGCATTTCGGGCTCGTGTGATGTGGCCGTTTGACACGGTGGATGGCGAGGGCAATGAGGACTCTCTTGTTTTGCTGCTCTCCTATGCTCAGGAAGGCAAGAGCCTGCGTGTGCTCCTTACTGGTGACGCCGAGCTCGATCAGGAGCGCGAGTTTGTACAGGAGGTGGGAGATATCGATGTGCTCAAGCTGGGGCATCATGGCTCAAAAGTTTCCGTCGACACAGACCTGCTGGGCACGCTTAAGCCCGAGTTCTCTATCGCGAGCGCCGGCGAGGGGAATCGTTACGGCCATCCGTCGGATGCCTGCATCGATGCAGTTAAGGAAGCGGGTGGTGCGTTCGCATGCACCATCGAACACGGCGACATTACCGTCACGCCGACTGCGAAGGGCTTTGCCATGCGATGCCAGCGACCGTGATGACATCGTTGGCGCGCGGTGGACCCCTGGGCTAAAATGGCACGGTACGAATTCGAGTGTGTGCGAGAGGGGAGCGCAATGTCCGAAACCGGTCTGCTGCCGGCATATCTGATCGTCGGTACCGATGGGGTCAAGCGCGACCACGCCGTCTCGCGTATGAAAGCTCGCTTGGAAAAGTCGGGTATGGTTGAGTTCAACATCGATGAACGCGACATGACGAAAGATCCCGATATCGAGTCGATCATCGGCTCGCTCAATACCTTTCCCATGGGCAGCGAGTTTCGCCTGGTGATTCTCGACGGCTGCTCCAAGCTTGCCAAGGCGGTCTCGGAACCGCTTGTCGAGTACCTCGCAAGTCCCAGCCCCACGACGGTCTGTCTCATTATTGCCGACTCACTTGCCAAGAATACGCGCCTGTATAAGGCAATCGCCAAGATCGACAAGAAGGCTATCGTCGATTGTTCGGGTACCAAGCGCTGGGAACTGCCGCGCCGCGTTCAGCAGATGGCGACGCAGCGCGGTAAGTCCATCTCGACGGCTGCTGCCGAGGAGCTCGTCTCGCGCTCGGGCGAGAACACCCGCATGCTCGATAACGACTTGGCCAAGCTTGCCCAGATGGTCGAGGCGCCGCAAATTGAGCTTGCCGATGTGGAGCGCTGGATCGTGCGCACGGCCGAAGTTCAGCCCTGGGACTTTCTCAACGCAGTGTCGGCCCGCGATATGCGCCGCTCGCTTGAGCTCTTTGGGCTGCTGCCCGCCAAGAGCTATGTGTGGACCTACACGCTGCTATGCGGTCGCATCCGCGAGTTGATCGTCGCCAAGGCGCTCGACTCTCGTGGGCAGGGGCGTGAGCTCGCCGCGACACTCAAGCTTCAGGCCTGGCAGGTCAAAAATCACCTGACCTGGGCACGCCGCTTTTCGATGGCGGAGCTTGTCGCTGCGCTCGAGGGCGCGGTCGATGTGGAGCTCGCACTGAAGGGTTCTGCCGATTCGGAGACCGCGCTTTTGCTCTGGATTACGAACATCTTGAGAAAATCGTGATGATACCTGCCTATTTGACAATTTCGTTCTATCCCTTTGAGGGGGAGCGTGCTATAGTAGGCGCTTGCATGACCTCACCGTGTCTCAGAGGTGTCATACATTTTTTGCAAGGAACTCGAAAGGAACTCCAGAAGTGGCAAACATCAAGTCTCAGAAGAAGCGTATCCGCACCAATGAGGCAGCTCGCATGCGTAACAAGGCTGTCAAGTCCGAGCTCAAGACGCTGACCAAGCACGTCCAGTCCGCCGTCGCCGAGGGCGACGCCGAGAAGGCCCAGGCTGCCCTCAAGACCGTCACCAAGCGTCTCGATATGGCTGCCGCCAAGCATGTTATCCACAAGAACCAGGCTTCCAACCGCAAGTCCGGTCTTGCCAAGCTCGTGAACAGCATCAACGCCTAAGTTGTAAATTTCACACCACACAGATTACGCGCATAAATGGAGCCTGTTTTATGGAACAGGCTCCATTTTTTGTACCGCTCGGGTAAGATAGTCCGCATGAATACTTCAATTGACATTTCCCACATCCGCAACTTCTCGATCGTTGCGCACATCGACCATGGCAAGTCCACGATCAGTGACCGCATCCTCGAGCTCACCCATACCGTCGACGAGCGCGACATGGAGTCGCAGCTGCTCGACACCATGGACATCGAGCGCGAGCGCGGCATCACGATCAAGTCCAACGCCGTTCGCGTCTCCTACGACGCCGACGATGGTGAGACGTATCAGTTCAACCTAATCGATACGCCGGGCCACGTGGACTTTACCTATGAGGTCTCGCGTTCGCTGGCCGCCTGCGAGGGCGCGGTGCTCGTCGTCGACGCCACGCAGGGCGTCGAGGCGCAGACCGTCTCCAACGCGACGCTCGCCATGAACGCCAACCTGGATATCGTGCCCGCCATCAACAAGATTGACCTGCCGTCGGCACACCCCGACGAGGTTAAGACCGAGATCGAGGATGATCTTGCGATTCCCGCCGACGATGCCGTATGCGTATCGGGCAAGACTGGCGAGGGCATTCACGATCTGCTGGAGTCCATCGTATTTTTGATCTCTCCGCCCAAGGGCGATGCGAACGCGCCGCTCAAGGCGCTCATTTTGGATTCGTATTTTGATGAGTACCGCGGCGTCGTCGCCACGGTGCGCGTCTTTGACGGTTCCATCAAAAAGGGCGATACCCTGCGCATGATGCAGGCCAAGGGCGACTTCTTGGTCGACGGCGTGGGCGTCAAGCGCCCTGCCGAGACGCCGGTCGATGCTCTGACTGTTGGCGAGGTTGGCTATGTGGTCACGGGTCTGAAGGACCCCGAGGCTGTGCGCGTGGGCGATACCCTTACGTGGGCTTCGAACCCCTGCCCCGAGCCGCTGCCGGGCTACCGCGAGGCCAAGCCCATGGTCTACACAGGCCTGTTCCCCATCGACAACAAGGACTACGAGAACCTGCGCGACGCGCTCGATAAGCTGCACGTCAACGATCCGTCGTTGGTGTGGGAGCCCGAGACCTCGGTGGCGCTCGGCTTTGGCTTCCGCGTGGGCTTCTTAGGCCTGCTGCATATGGAAGTCGTCAAGGAGCGCCTGGAGCGCGAGTTCAACCTTGACCTCATTGCTACGAGCCCTTCGGTGGACTATCACGTCTATAAGACCGACGGCGAGATGATTGATGTTCGCAGCCCGCAGGATCTGCCCGAGGCTACGCGCATCGAGCGCATTGAGGAGCCTTACCTCAAGGCCAAAATTATCTGCCCGCCCGAGTATACGGGTGCCGTCATGCAGCTCGCTATCGAGCACCGCGGCATTACAACTGACATGATCCATCTCACGAGCAAATCGGTCGAGATGCGCTTTGACATGCCGCTCGCCGAGCTCATCCTGGACTTCTTTGACCAGCTCAAGAGTCGCACCAAGGGCTATGCCTCACTCGACTACGAGTTCAACGAGTACCGTCCCTCCGAACTCGTCAAGCTCGATATTTTGCTTTCGGGCGATGAGGTGGACGCGCTTTCGTTTATCGTGCACAAGGATAAGGCCTATGGCCTGGCCCGCGGCCTGTGTGACAAGCTCAAGGAAATCATCCCGCGCCAGCTGTTCGAGGTGCCTATTCAGGGCGCCATCGGCAACAAGATCATTGCCCGCTCTACCGTCAAGGCGCGTCGCAAGGACGTTTTGGCCAAGTGCTATGGCGGCGATATCTCGCGAAAGCGCAAGCTGCTCGAGAAGCAGAAAGAGGGCAAGAAGCGCATGAAGGCCATCGGTTCGGTCGAGGTCCCGCAGGAGGCCTTTATGGCGATCCTAAAGGTAGACGAGTAAGTCCATGGCGCTTTCTGAATACAGCAAGCGTCTGCTGGGCGCCTATGCCGAGCAGCCGTTCCTTATGGCTCCCATGGCGGGCGTAACCGACCCCGCCTATCGCATCATGTGTCGCCGCCGCGGTGCCAACCTTGCCTACAGCGAGATGGTGAGCGTTGCGGGCCTTGCCTATGCCAGCAACAAGACGTGGCGCCTGGTGTTGCCGGCCGACGAGGAGCAGCAGATCTGCGTGCAGCTCTTTGGTTCCAAGCCCGATCAGTTTGCGGGTGCCGTCGCTGCCGTCGAGGAACGCGTGGGCGATCGCCTGTCATTGATTGATATCAACATGGCCTGTCCGGCTCGCAAGGTCGTTACCAAGGGCGAGGGCTCGGCGCTTATGCGTACGCCCGACCTGGCCGAGCAGATTGTCGAGGCAGCGGTGGGCGCGGCGCATGTTCCCGTGACCGTGAAGATTCGCAAGGGCTTTTACGCCGAAGACCGCAATGCCGCGACGTTTGCCCAGATGCTCGAGGGGGCAGGGGCAGCTGCGGTGGCGGTGCACGGCCGCTGTGCCACGCAGCTCTATACGGGCCAGGCCGATTGGTCGGTCGTCGATGAGGTGGCCGACGCCGTCGAGATTCCCGTTATCGGTTCGGGCGATGTGTTCTGCGCCGAGGATGCGGCGGAACGCCTGCGCAACTCGGGCGCCAGTGCCGTGTTTATCGCGCGCGGTATCTATGGCAACCCCTGGGTGTTCGGTGATGCTCGAGCCCTTGCACTCGATGGCACGCCAGTACCGGTGCGTAGCTCGGTCGAGCGCCTGGATGCCCTGCGCGAGCACCTGACGCTCACGCATGAGCTGTTGCCGCTTATGTCACGTGCCCGCACGTACGCGAGCTGGTATCTAAAGGGCATGCCCCATGCTGCCGCCTGGCGCGCTCAGGTGGTGCGTTGCTCCACATACGAGGAGTTCATGGCACTGGTCGATGATATCGAGCACGATGTGGTGGCCTGTGAGGCCGCACTTGCCGCCGGCGAGTCGGTGCCCGCTCATCCGTTGGAGGCCTAACGGTGGCCGTTACCGCGCTGTACGTGCATGTGCCGTTTTGCGCCCAAAAATGCCGGTACTGTGACTTTGACTCACGCAGTTTTGCTCCGTGCAACATGAGCGTTGCGCTCGATACCTATTTTGAGCAGTTGTATGCGCGCCTCGATGCCTTTGGCGACGCAGGCGCGCTTGCGCAGGTCCGCACCGTCTATGTTGGCGGCGGTACGCCGTCGCTGGCAGGAGAGCGTCTGGTGGAGCTTGCCCGGCGTATTTGCATGTGGTGCAAGCCCGTTGAGTTTACCTGCGAGGCCAATCCCGAGTCGTTGACCGCCGGGCTTGCCACTGCGCTTGCCAAGGTCGGTGTCACACGCGTCTCTCTGGGAGTTCAAACCCTTGACAACGCCGAGCTTGCTGCGATTGGCCGTATTCACGATGCCGATCGGGCGCTCGCTGCCATCACGACGGTTAAGGACGCTGGGCTCGATGTGTCCTGCGACCTGATGTGCGGACTTCCCGGGCAGACCGCCGTAAGCTGGCAACGCACGCTCGATGGCGTGCTGGCGGCGGCGCCGCATCATGTGTCGGTGTACCCGCTCACGCTCGAGGAGGGCACGCCGCTCTACCACATGGCGTGTCGCGACGAGTCGCTCGAGCCCGACGAGGATTTTCAGGCTGCGTGCATGGACGCGGCGCGTGAGTGCCTGGGTGCGGCCGGCTATCACCCGTATGAGGTGGCAAGCTACGCGCTCGACGGACATGAGTGTGCCCACAACATTGCCTATTGGACAGGACGGGGCTATCTGGGCTTGGGCCGCTCTGCCGCCGGTATGCTCGACGCCGAGGATTTCGATCGCTTGGCCGGGCTGTTTCCCGACGTGCCTGCTCGCGGCGATGCGTATCGCGTGCGCTTGGTGCAACGCGACGACGCCGCGACGACGTTTGATGCCGAGTATCTGTCGCAGCGCGAGGCTGCGGCCGAGGATTTGATGCTCGCCTGCCGCATGACGCGTGGCATTGGACCCGATCTGTTGGTTCGCTCGGCAAGCGTGATCGCTGCAGACGAGCTGGTGGCGGCCTGTGACCGTGCGCTCGAGTTGGGTCTTGCCACTTGGGTGCCCGATTATGTCG
Source organism: Collinsella aerofaciens (assembly GCF_963360655.1). Taxonomy (NCBI): domain Bacteria; kingdom Bacillati; phylum Actinomycetota; class Coriobacteriia; order Coriobacteriales; family Coriobacteriaceae; genus Collinsella; species Collinsella aerofaciens. The sequence goes on along the minus strand of NZ_OY725717.1, from coordinate 63,306 downwards.
AGGGGCATGCGGGGTGCGTCGCCTCGAAAGACGTTATCGCAGGTCGTGCCCACGCCCGTTTAGCGCCCACCCACTTGGGCTGGCTCGATGGAAATGTGCTGTTCGAGCTGTTTTGGGGTCTAGCTTAGGCCGCTCGGGTAGAATTACCGCAATATATACGCTGCTGTGAGCAGGAGGTTGCCGCGCATGGCGACGATGAACGAAAAAGATTACTACGAGATTTTGGGTGTCTCCAAGGACGCCACCTCGCGTGATATACAGAAGGCCTTCCAGCAAAAGGCCCGCAAGCTCCATCCGGACGTCAACAAAGAACCTGATGCCGAGGAAAAGTTTAAAGAGGTTTCCGAGGCCTACGCCGTGCTTTCGGACGAGCAGAAGCGTGCGCGCTACGACGCCATGCGCTCGGGCAACCCCTTCGCCGGCGCTCCTACGGCTTCGCCCTATGGCGGCGGCTACGCCGGCAGCGCAGGCTATGGCAATCCCTTTGAGGGCGGCTTTCCCTTTGGTGGCGCCTGGGGCCAGCCGCGTCGCGGGCAGGCTGCCTATAATCCCGAGAACGGCGCCAACGTGGTCGTCGATATCAAGCTCGACGCTAAGGAGGCCAAGGGCGGTGCCCGCAAGACCGTCCGCTATACGCGCTTCGATACCTGTGGCCACTGTGGCGGCTCGGGTTCTGTTTCGTCCGAGCATGCACATACCTGTCCGAGCTGCGGTGGTCGCGGCCACATCGATGTCGACCTGTCCTTCCTGTTCGGTGCCGGCACGTTTCAGTCGGTCTGCCCCGAGTGCGGCGGTTCCGGTAAGGTCGTCGCCGACCCCTGCCCCGATTGCGGCGGCAGCGGCCGTGTCCGTGTGACCTCCGAGCAGACGATTGAGTTTCCTGCCGGTACGCACGATGGCGACGAGGTCCGCATTGGCGGCATGGGTCACGCCGGCACCAACGGTGCCTCGGGTGGCGATCTGGTCGGCCGCGCTCATGTCGAGGCCGAGCGTCTGGAGGGCAAGGCCCGTACCGGTTTTTACCTGATGGGCATCGTGGCGCCGTTTTTGGTGCTGTCGGCCATCTCGGGCGTGTTCTCGGCCTTTGCCGTGATGTGCTTTATTCCGTTTGCCATGGGCCTGTTCATGGTGGTCTCGGACGGCGTGCTGCACCGCAGCCTGCTGTGGTGGAAGCGCGGCGCGATGCAGTTTGCCAACGGTTTTGCCAACGGATTTATGTTTGCGCTCGTGTCGGTTTGGTTTGCGAGCTGCTCGCAACGTGCCATGCTTTCGCCCTACGCAATGCAATAACATCAACCCCTCTGTTTGCGGCCGGCCCAGCTTGGGTATAGGACGCACTGTGACAATAATGAAAGTCGGAAGGATTCGGTCGTGTCGGAAAATAGGGATTACTACGAGGTACTTGGCGTCGACAAGGATGCCGACGCGCGGACGATTAAGCGCGCGTTTCTAAAGAAGGCCCGTACCGTACACCCGGACGTTTCGGACGACCCCGAGGCCGAGGCCAAGTTCAAAGAGCTCAACGAGGCGTATTCCGTTCTTTCCGACGAGCAGAAGCGTGCTAACTACGACCGTTACGGCACCGCGGACGGCCCCGGTGGCTCTGGCTATGTCGACATCAACGATATCTTTGGTGGCATGGGCATGGACGACCTCTTCTCGTCGTTCTTTGGCGGCGGTGCCGGCGGTGGCGCCCGAAATCGCCGTGAGCGTCGTCGCGGCCGCGATATGGCCATCTCCCTTTCGGTGACCCTTGAGGAGGCGGCACTCGGTTGCAAAAAGACGATCAGCTATGACCGCCTTGCCCCCTGCGAGGATTGCAACGGCACCGGTAGGGCCGAGGGCGCACAGGAAAAGCAGTGCAGCCGCTGCCACGGCACGGGCTATGTCACGACGGTCCAGCGCTCGTTCCTGGGCCAGGTTCAGTCCTCTTCGCCTTGCCCTGACTGCCACGGCGAGGGCACGGTTATCGACCATCCCTGCGAGACCTGCGACGGTCAGGGCCGCACGCCTTCGCATGAAAAGATCGACATCGATATTCCCGCCGGCGTTTCGACCGGTCGCCAGCTGCGCGTGAGCGGCTTTGGCGAGGCAGGCCTTCGCGGCGAGCCCTCGGGCGACCTGATCGTCAACGTGCGCGTTGCCGACCATGAGCGCTTTAAGCGCAACGGTGATGACCTGTACCTGGTGAGCGATATCTCGATTGCGCAGGCTGCGCTCGGCTGCGAGATTGAGGTCGAGGGCATTATGCCCGACGAAGTCGTCAAGGTGACGGTCCCCGCCGGTACGCAGTACGGCGACACCGTCAGCGTCAACAATTTCGGCATGCCGCGCATCGGCGGTGGCGGCTCACGCGGTCGACTGATCGTGCAGCTGCGCGTGGTCGTCCCCACCAATCTCTCCAACAAGCAGCGCGAGCTGCTTCGCGCTTTTGCCGACGAGATGGGCGATGACGTCGCTTCCGGTAAGAAGTCGGTAACTGATCGCATCAAGAGCGCTCTCGACGACATCCTCGATTAAGGAGCCCGCGTGCTCGCACCTCATATCTCTGTCGTCAACCTCGGCTGCCGCGTCAACCGGGTTGAGTCCGACCGTATCACTGCCGATCTTATGCGCCTGGGGTTTGCGATGGTGGAGCCTCAGGATGCTGAGCTGATTGTCATTAACACCTGTGCCGTTACGGGCGAGGCCGAGGCCAAGACCCGTAAGGCCGTTCGCCATGCGCTGGGCTATCCAAACGAGCCCTATGTGGTCGTGACCGGATGCGTGGTCAATCTGCACCCCGAGGAGCTGCTGGAGCTTTCGGACCGCGTGATCGCCGAGCCGTCCAAGATTGATGTTGCCGAACGCGTCTGCGAGGTGTTGGGCGTTGAGTCCGATAATGTTCCCGCCTGCAGCGACGGCGAGGTGGTCGATGCACTCGGTCGCTCGCGTCTGGGCGTGAAGATCCAGGACGGCTGCAACCATCGTTGCACCTATTGTATTGTGTGGAAGGCCCGCGGCCCCGAGCGCTCTGTGCCGGTCGAGTCCGTGCTCGAGCAGGTTCGCGAGGCCCAGGAGGCCGGCGTGCCCGAGGTGGTGCTGACAGGTGTGAACCTGGGCGCCTACGATGGCAAGAGCGCGACTGATGAACACGTCGAGATCGATGAGCTGCTCGAGGCGATTATGGAGCGCACGTCTATTCCGCATGTGCGCATTTCCTCGGTCGAGCCCATGGATATCTCCGAGTCCCTGCTTAAGGTCATGGCGCGCTATCCGCAGCGCATCGCCCCGTTTTTACACCTGCCCGTGCAGTCCGGCTGCACACGGACGCTGCATCGCATGGGCCGTCCCTATAGCGCCGAGGCCTTCGAGGAGACGGTGTGCATGATTCGCACCAACTTGCCTCAGGCGTCCCTTTCGTGCGATGTCATCGTCGGTTTTCCCGGCGAGACGGACGAGGAGTTTGAGGAGTCGCTGGCGCTGTGCCGCCGCGTGGGCTTTTCGCGTATGCACGTGTTCCGTTACAGCAAACGTCCTGGTACTCTTGCTGCCGATATGCCCGACCAGGTGCCGCCCGAGGTCATGGCCGAGCGTAGCCGTCGTATGCGAGCCGCTGCGCAGGAGCTCGCCATTGCCGACGCTCGCCGTCGCGTGGGCACCGTTGAGCGTGCCGTGCTCGAGTATGGCGACAACCTGACGCTTGGTTCGTTCCATCATGCCCGTCTAGACGATACCCGTGGACTCACAGCCCCGTGCCTGCTCGATGTTGCTATCATCGGAGTCGATGATTCCGGCTTGGTCCATGCACGCAGGGAGGTTCATGGAAGCCTCGAAGATTAGACTTACCGTTCCCGAGGGTATTGACCCCTCGCGCGTTTTGGGTGCCGGCGACGGCGTCCTTCGTGCGCTGGAGAGCTCAGTTCGCGCCCACGTGGTCGCCCGTGGCGACAGCATCGCCGTGAGCGGTGACCCGGACGAGGTCGAACTGGTCGCGCGTTTTTTCGAACATGCCTTTCGTGAGGCTGCTTCCGGGCGCACGCTTTCTGCCGACGATGTCTCTCGCTGCCTGGCCGTCTTGCGCGACGGTGAGCACGAGGCTACGTCGCTTCGCGATGACGTGCTGCTTTCGTATCGCGGTCGCGTCATTCGCCCCAAGACGCTCGGTCAAAAGCGCTATGTGGATGCCATCCGCTCAAATACCATCACGTTTGGCCTGGGTCCTGCCGGTACCGGTAAGACCTATCTGGCCATGGCGCTCGCTGTTGCCGCACTCAAGCGTCACGAGGTGGGCCGTCTGATCTTGACGCGTCCGGTTGTCGAGGCGGGGGAGAACCTGGGCTTTTTGCCCGGCACCCTCGAGGAAAAGATCGATCCGTACATGCGCCCGCTCTACGACGCCCTTTTTGACATGATGGATCGCGAGCGCACCGATGAGCTCATGGAGCGCGGCGTGATCGAGATCGCCCCGCTTGCCTACATGCGCGGCCGCACGCTGAGCGACGCCTTCGTGGTGCTCGACGAGGCCCAAAATACCACGCCCGAGCAGATGAAGATGTTTCTGACGCGCCTGGGCTTTAACTCCAAGTTTGTGATTACCGGCGACCTGAGCCAGCGTGACCTGGTGGGCCGTCGTGGTGGCTTGGCGGATGTCGAGAAGATTTTGGGCCGTGTCGACGATGTCGCATTTTCTCACCTCGAGCGTGCCGACGTGGTGCGCCATGCCCTGGTGGGACGTATCGTCGAGGCATATGATGCTTATGATGACGTGCGCGAGCAGCGCCCGCGCGACCGAAAGGAGTCCCGTTGAGTGTATTGATCAGCAACGATGCCGAGCTCGATACGCTGCTCGACGCGCAGGAGGTAGAACACATCTGCGAGGTCGTGCTTGCCGCCGAAGGCGTTGAGCGTGAAGTCGAGATTTCCCTTTCGTATGTCGATGAGGACGAGATGCACGAGCTCAACCACGAGTGGCGCGGTATCGACCGCACCACCGATGTGCTTTCGTTTGAGTGCGATTCGGCCTTCGACGATGACATTCCCGCCGATGAGACGCTCGAGCTCGGCGATATTATCTTGGCCCCGCAGGTTATTGCCCGTCAGGCCCCCGGTTTTGGCAATAGCCCCGCTGACGAGTGCCGTCTGATGCTCGTACACGGAATGCTGCACCTGCTGGGCTATGACCACATCGAGGACGACGAGGCCGAGGTCATGGAGGCCCGCGAGGACGCCATCCTGCGCGATCTGGCGCTCGAGCGCGGCGAGGACCCTAAGCTAGTCCACGTCGGCCCCATCACCAACCACGCCCACGACTAGGAGCCGTCTATGATTCCCGGATCGAACAAGGACCATCCGTCCTTCTTAAAGTCGTTTTCCTACGCCATGGAGGGCTTCGTCACCGCCGTCAAGACCGAGCGCAACATTAAGGTCATGCTCGTGGCGGGCGTGTGTACCGTCATCGCCGGCTGTATCGTGGGGCTCGACATTGCCGAGTGGGCCACGATTATCATCTGTTGTGGCCTGGTGATTCACGGCGAGCTGTGCAACACCGCTATGGAGGCTATCGTCGACCTAGCGACCCAGGAGCTCCATCCGCTGGCCAAGCGTGCGAAGGACATCGCCGCCGCCTCTGTATACGTTCTTTCCATCACCGCCGCGATTGTGGGCGTGCTGGTATTTGCCCGCGCGCTCGGCTTTATTTAGAAAGGGATTCCCATGTCCGACAATATGCAGCCTACCGATGAAGTTTTGGATGACGAGGTCCTGGATGCGGTGGATACCGAGGAGCTCGAGGATGTCGAGGAGTTCGACCCGTTTGAGGGCATGAGCGACGAGGAGCTCGACGCCCTGTGCGACGAGGGCGACAGCCTCGCGGGCTTTGGTGACGTGGAGCCCGGTTTCCGCAGCGGTTTTGTGGCCCTGGTCGGTCGTCCCAACGCCGGCAAGTCCACGCTGCTTAATGCCTGCTATGGCAAAAAGGTCGCCATCACCTCGCCGGTGGCCCAGACGACTCGCCGCCGCATGCGCGCCGTCGTCAACCGTCCCGGCTACCAGCTGGTCTTTGTCGATACTCCGGGTATCCACAAACCCAAGGACGGCCTGGGGTCCGAGCTCAACAAGAGCGCGCTGTTCGAGCTGAACGATGTCGATGTCGTCGCGTTTTTGATTGATGTCACCAAGCCGATCGGCAGGGGAGACGCCTGGGTTGCCGAGCGCGTCAGATGCTCCCGTTCCAAGAAGGTCCTGGTGCTCACCAAGGCCGATGAGGCCGATCCCGCCCAGGTTATGGAACAGCTCAAGGCCGCCCACGAGCTCATGGAATATGACGACGAGATCGTGACGTCGTCGGTCAAGAACTTCAACGTCGATGCCTTTATCGAGACCGTTGCGCACTTTTTGCCCGAGGGTCCGCGTTGGTTCCCCGAGGATATGGGTACCGACGCTTCCGATGAGACGCTCGTTGCCGAGTTTGTGCGCGAGAAGGTCTTGCGCCGCACCCGTGATGAGATCCCGCACTCCGTTGGCGTGATCTGCGATGCGCTCGAGCAGACCAAGAAGGTGCTGCGCGTGCACGCCACCATTTACGTCGAGCGCGAGGGCCAAAAGGGCATCATCATCGGCAAAGGCGGCGAGATGATCAAGCATATCGGTATCGACGCCCGTCGCGATCTTGAGCGCATCTTTGGCACGCAGGTCTTTTTGGAGCTGGACGTGAAGGTCAAGTCCGGCTGGCGCGACGACGAGGCCCAGATTCGCCGCTTTGGCTATAACGCCGAGGACTAAGGACGCGCGGCGCGCATGGCAGGCTCCCGGACATATCGCACGAAAGTGCTCGTGCTCGATAAGACTAAGCTCAAAGAGACCGACCTGATCTTGACGATGCTTGACGAGCGGGGACGGCAGGTTCGTGCAGTGGCAAAGGGCGCCCGCAAACCCGGCGGACGCCTGGCTGCGCGCTGCGAGCTGTTCTGTACGGTCGATATGCTGCTCGCACATGGACGGTCACTCGACGTGGTTTCTCAGGCCGAGCTTATGGAGGCGCCGCTCGGCGCTGCGCCCGATTACGAGACGACCTGCGCCGCAAGCGCGATCGCCGAGGTCGCGCGCGTGTGCTCGTTCGAGGACGCCGAGGACCCGTTTGCCTTTGCCATAACGCAGCGAGCGCTTGCCCTGGTGGGCAGCGGGCTTGATACGGCACATATGGACCTACTTGTGGCGGCATATGTCTTTAAGCTGCTATCGCACGTTGGCTATCGTCCCGATTTTTCGGCCTGTGTGCTGTGCGGAGACCCCATGCTGTCGTATTTTTCAGCCCAGGCGGGCGGTCTCATGTGCGGGTCGTGCGCGTCGAGCGTTCCAGGTGCCGAACTGGTGTCGACCGGTGAGACCGCATGGCTGCGCGCCCTCATGTCCATGACCTTCGATGCGCTTATGGCCGAGAAAATCGACCCGCATACGGCGGCGTTCTTGCTCGGGCTTTCGCATGTGTGGGCGGCGACGCATACCGACCAGCGCCTCCGTGCGATGGAATTCATGTTGGGTCGGTGATGATGCGCAGGCGCGGGCTGCTTGTGGTAACATACCGACCTGTTGGTACCTCGACCTTGGTTGCTCGCTCCACCGGCGGCTTCCCAGTCCGAGGCGAATCGAGTCGCCCGATGGCGACGTAAAACGAAAGGTGAAACAATGACTGTTTCCAAAGAGCGCAAGGCGGAGCTGACTGCCCAGTTCGGTAACACCCCGGTCGACACCGGCAACCCCAAGGTTCAGGTCGCCATCCTGTCCGAGCGCATCAAGGAGCTGACCGAGCACATGAAGTCCCACCAGAAGGACTTCCACACCCGTCGTGGCCTGCTCATGCTCGTCGGCCGTCGTCGTCGTCTTCTCTCCTACATCAAGAAGAACGACATCGTCGAGTACCGTGAGCTCATCAAGGCTCTGGGCATCCGCGACAACATCCAGTAGGATTTGTACATGCTAAGAGCGTCCTGCGCAGCGGGGCGCTCTTTTTGTGTAAGGGCGCGAACAATCACGCTCTGAAGCGTGGCGGGGGCAGGGGGCCCGCGTCACATGAGAAGCCCGCAGACAAGGGGTCTGCGGGGTTAAGGAGAACAATGACACTCGTATCCAAGACCTTTGAGCTGTACGGCAAGACCTACACCTTTGAGTCGGGCGAGCTTGCCAAGCAGGCCACCGGCGCCTGCCTGGTCAAGCAGGGCGACACCACGATGCTCGACACCGTGGTCGTCTCCAAGGAGCGCAAGAACTACGACTTCTTCCCGCTGACCGTCGACTTCAACGAGAAGATGTACGCAGCCGGCCGCATCCCGGGTGGCTACCTCAAGCGTGAGGGCCGTCCCAGCGAGAAGGCCACGCTCACGGCCCGCATGATCGATCGCCCGATTCGCCCGAGCTTCCCGGATGGCTTCCGCAACGAGGTGCACATCGTTGCCACCTCGCTCGTCGCCGACCAGGTCAACCCCTTCGATGTCATCAACGTCATGGGTGCATCCCTGGCCATGACGCTTGGCGGCGTGCCCTTCGAGGGCCCGCTTGCCTGCGTGCGCATCGGCCGTAACGTGGAGACAGGCGAGTTTATCGTCAACCCCACCTACGAGGAGCGCGAGAACTCGGATCTGGACCTGGAGCTGGGCGGATCCGCCGACTTCATCTCGATGGTCGAGGCCGGCGCCGAGGAGATCTCCGAGGACGACATGCTCGCCGCCATGAAGTTTGGCCAGGAGGCCCTTGCCGCTTTTTGCCAGGCTCAGGACGAGTTCGTCGCCGAGTGGGAGCAGGTCAACGGCCCCATCGTCAAGAAGGAGTACCCGCTCGACCAGCCCGTCGAGGAGGTCCAGGAGCGCATCTTCGCCCACTACGACGAGATGGCAGCCGCCCTTCGTGACGCCGACAAGCTCTCCCGTATCGGTAAGGTCGAGGCTCTGAAGGAGTCCATCCGCGCCGAGTTCACCGAGGAGGAGCAGGCCGCATGGGAGCGCGAGATCCCCGTGGCGCTCAAGAAGCTCGAGAAGAAGGCCATGCGCACCATGGTCGTCGAGACCGGTGAGCGTGTCGACGGCCGTGCCGCCGATGAGATCCGCCCCATCATGGTGAAGGACAACTACCTGCCGCTCGTTCACGGCTCCGGCCTGTTCCAGCGTGGCCAGACCCAGGTGCTCTCGGTTCTTTCGCTCGGCATGCTCAACGAGGGCCAGCGTCTGGATACCATCGAGCCTACCGAGGGCAAGCGCTACATGCATCACTACAACTTCCCGCCGTTCTGCACCGGCGAGACTGGCCGCATGGGCAGCCCCAAGCGCCGCGAGATCGGCCACGGCAACCTGGCCGAGCGCGCCCTGCTTCCGGTGCTCCCCGACGAGAACGAGTTCCCCTACGCCATCCGCGTCGTCTCCGAGGTCATGGAGTCCAACGGCTCCTCTTCGATGGCTTCGACCTGCGGCTCCACGCTCGCCCTTATGGACGGCGGCGTGCCCATTAAGCGCCCGGTCTCCGGTATCGCCATGGGCCTGATCCAGGAGGAGGGCAAGACCGTGGTCCTGTCCGACATCCAGGGTCTCGAGGACTTCCTGGGCGACATGGACTTTAAGGTCACCGGCACCACCGAGGGCATCACCGCCCTGCAGATGGACAACAAGGCTACCGGCCTCACCTTCGACATCCTGGCCCGCGCCCTGCAGCAGGCCAAGGAGGGTCGCGCTTTCATCCTGCAGAAGATGCTCGATGTGATCCCCGAGCCGCGCCACACCACGCGCAGCACCGCCCCGCGCATCGTCTCCATCCAGGTTCCGACCGACAAGATCCGCGACGTCATCGGTTCCGGCGGTAAGGTCATCCGCGGTATCCAGGACGAGACCGGCGCCTCGGTCGACATCCAGGAGGACGGCACCGTCTTTGTCGGCGGCACCGGCGAGTCTGTCGACCAGGCCGTCGAGCGTATCAAGCTCATTATCAAGGTTCCCGAGCCGGGCGAGGAGTACACCGGTCGCGTGGTCTCCATCCAGCCCTTCGGCGCCTTCGTCAACCTGCTGCCCGGTAAGGACGGCCTGCTGCACATCTCCCGCGTCGCCAAGGGCCGCGTGGAGAAGGTCGAGGACGTCCTCAACGTGGGCGACGAGGTCAAGGTCGTCGTCATCGAGGTCGACGATCGCGGCAAGATTTCGCTCGATCGTCTGGATAAGCCCGAGGCCCCGGCTCGCGTCGAGGGTGCCTCCGAGGGCGACGGCGAGCACTTCCAGCGCCGTGAGCGTCCGCGTCGCGAGCGCTCCGAGCGCAGCGACCGCCCGCGCCGTCCCGGCGACAACGGAGGCCGCAAGCCCCGCCGTCACCACGACGCCGAGTAATAGCCGCACATAAGCAGCTCAACAAGGGCGACTCCGGACAGGGATCGCCCTTTTGCTATTCCCGGCGGGGTCCGCGGATAAAGTTTCCTGCTCTACAGTCCTGCTCACGACGGAGGCCACATTAAGTGGCCTCCTGTTCGTGCGGAACTCGCGATAAACTTTATCCGCGGACCCCGCCGGGAATAGCAAAAGGGCTGGTTGGTGCGGGTTTCGATTTTGTCAGACAGTCTATTCAGTTTTCTTTTTTCTGAATTGTCGATAGCCGTGCTCTTGGCATATCCCCAGTTAAAACCGACCAAAATAAACCTGTCCCTTTTTGGCAGGTCTGGGGCCATCGGGGGCCGGGGCGGGTTAAGTTTGTCGCGAGTTCCGCACGCAAAGGAAAGCACTTAATGTGCTTTCCGTCTTGTGCAGGACTGTAGAGCAGCAAACTTAACCCGCCCCGGCCCCCGATGGCCCCAGACCGGCGGGATAGACCGGTTCAGATGGGGCTTTGATGCATGGGTGGTCTGTTGTTGTACAAATGGGTATCATACTATGGTTATTGCATCGACTCTGCGATGCATTGTTGTACGTTCCCGGCGGTCGGTTTGCCAGAAGCGCCCCGTCGGTTGTTCCAGACCCTGTTTCGAAGAAAGGAAACAACACTCACTTATGGCAGCTAAAAAATCATCTCCCTTGAAGATCATCCCGCTCGGCGGCCTTGATGGTATCGGCAAGAACATGACGGTCTTCGAGTGCGGCGACGACATGGTGCTCGTCGACGCTGGCCTCATGTTCCCCGACGACTCTCAGCCCGGTATCGACCTGGTACTGCCCGACTACACCTACGTTCTGGAGAACGAGGAAAAGCTCCGCGGCATCATCGTCACCCACGGTCATGAGGACCATACCGGTTCGCTTCCGTACCTGCTGCAGGACCTCAACAACAAGGTGCCTATCTTCTCCAGCAAGCTGACCCTTGGCTTTATTGAGGGCAAGCTCTCCGAGTTCCGCATCCGTACGCCTAAGTTCCGCGAAGTCAAGGGCGGCAGCCATGTTAATCTTGGCGGCATCTCGCTCGATTTCTTCTCGATGACGCACTCCATTCCGGGTGCTCTGGGCGTGTTCATCCGCACCAACCAGGGTACCGTCATGCACACCGGCGACTTTAAGCTCGACCAGACGCCCATCGACGGCGTCACGCCCGACTATGCCGCTATCAGTCGCTTTGCCAAGCAGGGCATCGACCTGCTGCTTTCCGACTCCACCAACGCTACGGTTCCCGGCTTTACCAAGTCTGAGGCCGAGGTTGGTCCCAATCTGCTGCACGCCATCAAGAATGCCCCGGGCCGTGTGTTCGTCGCGTCGTTCTCGAGCCACATCCATCGTCTGCAACAGATCTGCGACGCCGCGCGCAAGTGCGGCCGCAAGGTCGTCGTGACCGGTCGCTCCATGCTCACCAACACCCGTGTGGCTCGCGAGCTCGGCTACCTCAACATCGATGATGCCGATATCATCGATGCCTTCGATATCGACAACCTGCCCGACGACAAGATCGTCGTCATGTGCACCGGCTCTCAGGGCGAGCCGCTGTCGGCTCTGTCGCGCATGGCTAACGGCGAGCACAAGACGCTTTCCATCCACGAGGGCGACACCGTCATTCTCTCGGCGACTCCTGTTCCTGGCAACGAGAAGGCCGTCCAGCAGGTCGTCAACAGCCTGGCTAAGCTTGGCTGCGACGTGTGGGATAAGAACCGTGCCCTCGTCCACGTCTCGGGCCACGGCAGCCAGGAGGAGCTCAAGCTCCTGATGGCCATGGCTAAGCCCACGTACTTTATGCCGGTCCACGGCGAGGCCGTTCACCTGCGCGCTCATGCCCAGCTGGCGCGCAAGATGGGGCTCAAGGACGACCACATCTTTATCCTCGACAACGGCGACACGCTCGAGATGCGTGGCGGTATCGTCAAGCGTGGTACGCCCGTTGAGTCTGGCGTCGTCTACGTCGACGGCCTGCGTATCGGCGATACCGACCCCATTGTCTTGCGCGATCGCCAGAAGCTCGCCAACGACGGTATGGTCACGGCTGTCGCTATCGTCTCTCTTAAGCACAAGAAGATCGAGGCCATCGAGTTCTCGGGCCGCGGTGTCTCGTTTGCCATCGACGATCAGTTCTCCGAGGATGCCTCCGCGTCCATCATGAAGACGATCGAGAAGGGCAAGTTCAGCTTTACGAGCAGCGGCTCCGATGCCGTTCGCAAGGCCGTGCGCGACTCGCTTTCCAACTTTATCTGGAGCCGTACGCGCACCCGTCCGATGATCATCCCGGTCGTCATGGAGGTTTAGTTTGGCGCGCGGATCTGCACAAAACGCCAAAGGCAATAAAGCCAACAACCAGCCGGCATCTGCTAAGGGTGCCGGTTCCCATCTTCGTGCCAATAAGGGCCACGAGGCTGAGTTAGACGATTTTGAGCCTCTGGTCGAGCCTTCGGCCAACCGAGATATCGCCGGCGTGGTCATCGCTGTTTTGGCGATTGCGTCCTTCATCGCCGTGATTTCGCCGGCGACCGCACCTGTGACGGCTGCGGTTGCCGGTTTCTATCACCTGGGCTTTGGCCTGGGTGCCTACGTGCTGCCGATCGTTATTTTGCTGTTTGCCGCCACGCTCTTTTTGGGCGATGATTCGCCGCTCAATGTGCGCTCCGTTGCGGGCGGCGCTGTGGTCTTTGTCGCCGTTGTCTCTATCTTGTCGCTTATGGTGCCGGGTACCAGTGACTCGTGTGACCTTATGTTCACGCCGCAAAACCTGTCCGCCTCGGGTGGCTACATCGGTGCGTTTATTGCGAGTGCGTTGCAGAATGCCTTGGGTAAGCCCATTGCGATGGTGGTCCTGTTGGGCTTGGCGGTCGTTGGCTTTGTCATCATCGGCTTTTCGGTGGGCGGCGTCTTGCGCTCTGCCCGCGACCGTGCGGCCGATTTTGCCGAGCGCCGTCGTGCCGATGTCAACGAGAGCCCCTGGGGTGACGATGAGGCACTTTCGGTTCCCGGTATCGCCCGCCCTCACCTGAGCATTCTGCGTCAAAAGGGCTCTGATGCTGCCGTGACTACGGTTATGGGCAGCGAGGTCGATCCGATTCTGGACGATGAGGACGAGGATGAGGACCCGTTTGTCGATGTATCCGATGCTGTAGAAGCCGAACGCGCCAAGACAACGCTGCTGCCGCGTCGCCACGCCAAGAAGGGCAAGGCTGCGCCCAAACTCAACACAAGTGAACCCGATCCGTCGTGGTCCGAGAGCGAGATTGAGCTTACCGAGGACGATGACGAGGACGATGAGACTCCGATTGAGAGTGCCAAGACGACCTTGCTGCCTCGCCGCCATACCAAGCGCGGACAGGTGGCCGGCCAGCTTTCGATGGAAGATGATCCGGCCAAGATTGACGAGTCCGAGCCTCCGTTTGCCGTGAACCCTGTTTCGGCAGCACCGCAGATTCCCGACTTCCTGAAGCATCCCAAGGTCGCCGATGCGTCTGTCGCGAGCGCCATCGAGGCGTCTGCTGCTAGCGATGGGGGAGCGGACAGCGCCTCCGCAGATAACGAGGTTGAAGAAGAGGACGGCCTCAAGCTTCCGCCGCTCGAAATCTTGCATGCCAACCCGCAGTCGGCTTCCGCCGCGTCTTCGGACAAGGAGCTGGAGCAGACCGCTGAGTCACTGCAATCCACCTTGCTTGAGTTTGGCCGCAGTGCCCGCGTGGTCGGCTGGATCGCCGGCCCCACGGTGACGACCTTTAAGCTGCAACCTGGCGAGGGCGAGCGCGTGAGCAAGATTTCGAGCCTCGAGGACGATATCGCGCTTTCGCTCGCTGCCCAGTCGGTGCGTATCTTTGCCCCGATTCCCGGCACTTCGCTCGTGGGCATCGAGATTCCCAACCGCAAGCGCCAGAACGTCAATCTGGGCGACGTGCTGCCCTATGTGAAGGGCGGTCCGCTCGAGCTTGCCATCGGCCGCGACGCCGAGGGCACGCCTGTTGTCGCCGACCTCGCCAAGATGCCTCACCTGTTGATCGCCGGTACGACCGGTTCTGGTAAGTCGGTGATGATCAATTCCATCATCACGACCCTGCTCATGCGCGCCCTTCCCGAGGACGTTCGCCTGATCATGGTCGACCCCAAGCGCGTTGAGCTTGCGGGCTATAACGGTCTGCCGCATCTCTATGTGCCCGTGGTGACCGAGCCCAAGCAAGCCGCGAGCGCTCTGCAATGGGCCGTGTCCGAGATGGAGCGTCGCCTGAAGGTCTTCGAACGTCTCAACGTGCGTAAGATCTCGACCTACAACGAAAAGCAGGCCGCCGGCGAGTTTGAGCATTACGACAACCCGCCGCAAAAGATGCCCTACCTGGTCATTATCATCGACGAGCTCTCGGATCTGATGATGGTCGCCGGTAAGGATGTCGAGGCCTCGATCGTGCGTATTGCACAGCTGGGCCGTGCCGCCGGTATTCATCTTATCGTTGCCACGCAGCGCCCCAGCTCCAACGTGGTGACGGGCCTCATCAAGGCCAACATTACCAACCGCATCGCCTTTAACGTCGCTACGGGCATCGACTCGCGCGTCATCATCGACCAGATGGGTGCCGAGAAGCTCACCGGTTTGGGCGACATGCTGTTCTCCAAGGTCGACTGGGGCAAGCCCCGCCGTATCCAAGGCTGCTTTGTCTCGGACGACGAAATCAACGAGATTGTCGAGTTCGTCAAGTCGCAGAGCGAGCCCGACTACCACGAGGAGATTCTGTCCGCCGTGGCGCCCGCTTCCATGTCCATGGCGGGTGGCGGCGGTATTGTCCGCACCGGAGTCGCCGAGCCGCAAGACGATGATCCGCTCATTTGGGAAGCCGCCCATATTGTGGTGGAATCGCAGCTTGGCTCCACATCTGGCCTGCAACGCCGCCTGAAGGTTGGCTATGCGCGTGCCGGGCGTATTATGGACATGCTGGAAGAAAAGGGTGTCGTCGGCCCGCCCGACGGTTCCAAGCCGCGCGAGGTCCTGTTGGACGAGGAGGGGCTTGCCGCGCTGGAATCTGTCGACGCCGAGATGGCACGTGAAGATCGTGAGTTTGGAGGATTCTGATGGCTGCACGCTTTGGTGACATGCTGCTCGAGCAGCGTCGCCGAATGGGCCTTTCCATTCAGCAAGTCGCCAACACCATCAAAATCAGGCCGCAGATCATCGAGTTTTTCGAGACCGGTAACTTTGCTTCGATGCCGCCGCGCGGCTATGCGCAGGGCATGATTTCGAGCTATGCTCGCTTTTTGGGCCTCAATCCGCGCGAGGTCGTCAATGCCTACTTTGACGATCTGATGGCATACGAACGCGAGACGTCGCAGCAGGGCGGTCGTTTTCAGGACGCCGCCGGCTACGTCAATTCGCGTTCCTCGGTCGATAACGGGCGCTTCCTGATGGTTCAGGGCGGTCGTTCGACCCGCTATGGACAGCGTCCTCAGCAGGCCGGTTATATTACCGAGACGGGTTCGGGCGAGGAGATTCGCTCACAGCGTGACCGGTTCCGCAGTACGCCGATGCCCGAGGACCGTGCACTTCCCGCTGCCCGAGGCGTGGCGCGTGACCCTCGTGCCGGCTACGGCGACGGCGGCTATTCCGATCGCGGTTACCGTGGTGCCTCTACGGGACGCTCTCGCGGTGGCTATGCGGATGCCGATACCACGCAGGTGACGCCGCGTCTTCGCTCTCAATCACAGCCGTATGGCCAGCGCTCTTCGGCTCCGCGTTCGGGCCAGCGTGGCTATCAAGGCCGCGGTGAACTTGCGCCCCGCTCGGGTCAGCGCAGCCTTCAGGGCCAGGGTGGCTATCGCGGCCGTTCCGATAGCAATCGTGGTCGTATGCCTCAGGGAGGCGGCCGCAGCAGTTCCAATCGTGGACGCGGCGGATCACGTACTCCTCAAAACAACGGGCTCGATCCGCGTATCGTCTACGCCGGCATCGGTGCCGTTGCGCTGCTGTTGATTGTGCTCATCGTGGTGCTTCTGCGCGGCTGCGCATCTTCGGTGCCCGAGACCACGCCCGAGACGCCCACTGCTACCAAGACGACGACCAAGAAGTCTTCTAAGAAGACCGAAACGGTCGACGAGGACGAAGACACCGATGAGGCGACGAATGAGTCGACTGACTCGGACGCTACCAAGACGACGGCCAAGAAGGAAGAGAACGAGGTCACGAAGGTCAAAGTCTCCGTTGCCAAGGGAAAGACCGCGTGGATTGAGGTCAAGGTCGACGGCAAGTCGGTCTATGGCGCCCAAGCGACTGGCCCCTTTGAGCAGGAGTACACGCCCGAGTCCTCGATCGAGATCACCACGTCCAAGCCTTCCGATGTCACCGTTACCAAGAACGGTGAAAAGGTCCGTTACGATACCAAGACCTCGGGCGTGGCGCGTGTGACGATCACCGTTCCCAAGAAGGAGACGACTGATTCCGAGAATGGTGAAAGTTCTGATGGTACCGACACCACCGATGGTGCCGATACCACCGACGTTACCGATGCCCAGTCCACGGATGGCGCCGATACCGCAACTGACGGTCAGACACCCACCGATTCTACCGACTATTCGTACGATAGCTACTAAGCCGCTCGTACGCGAAAGGAAACATCATGGCTAAAGATTCCAGCTTCGACGTCGTGTCCGAGGTCAACATGCAAGAGGTCGACAACGCCTTCCAGCAGACCACGCGCGAGATTTCCCAGCGCTATGACCTTAAGGATTCCGGCGCCACGATCGAGCTTTCGAAGGGCGACAAGCTCTTTACGATCAGCGCCCCGGCTGACTTTGTCTCTAAGCAGATTATCGACGTGCTGAGCTCCAAGCTCATCAAGCGCGGCATCGACCTCAAGGCTGTCTCGTGGGATGCTCCGCAGGCGGCGTCGGGCGGCACCGTGCGCGTGCTCGGCCATATCGTCGAGGGCATCGACCAGGCGACCGCCAAGAAGATCAACAAGGACATCAAGGACCAAAAACTCAAGGTCAAGGTGACCATAGAGGCCGACAAGCTGCGTGTTTCCTCTGCTTCGAAGGACGTGTTGCAGACCGTGATTCAGTTCCTGCGCGACCAGGATTACGGCCAGCCGCTACAGTTCACCAACTACCGCTAATATCATTCGAAAGGACCGCTCTCCAACATGGATACACCGTTGGGCTCCGTGCTCTACATCACCCTCGGGTGCGCTAAGAACGAGGTTGACACCGACCGCATGCGTTCTCTTTTGACCGCCGCAGGCTACGAGGAAGCACTCGACCCGCAGGATGCCGATATCGCCATCGTCAATACATGTTCGTTCCTCGCCTCCGCAACGTCCGAGAGCATCGAGACCACGCTCGAGCTCGCCAATGAGGTTCAGGACGGCGTTCGTTCTTGCCCCATCGTCATGTGCGGCTGTGTGCCGTCGCGCTATGGCGACGACCTGCCCGACGAGCTGCCCGAGGTCGCTGCCTTTGTGAAGGCCGACGAGGAGGACGGCATCGTGGCGGTCATCGATGGCGTACTGGGTGTCGAGCGTGAGATCGCGGCCTATATCCCTCAGGTCAAGCGTACCGTCGAGGGCGCCGTTGCTTACGTCAAGATTTCCGATGGCTGCAACCGCTTCTGCAGCTTCTGCATGATCCCCTATATTCGCGGTCGCTATCATTCGCGCAATGCCGAGAGCATTATCTCCGAGGTACGCGACCTGGTTGCCGGCGGTGTGCGCGAGATCGTGCTGATCGGCCAGGACACGGGTATTTGGGGCACCGACTTTACTGACGAGGATGTCGCCGAGGGCTCGCCGCGCAATCTGGCGCAGCTGCTGCGTGCCGTCGCCGAGGCCGTGCGCCCGCACAACGTCTGGGTCCGCGTGCTCTATCTGCAGCCCGAGGGCATGACCGATGAGCTTATCGATACGATTCGCGATACGCCCGAGGTGCTGCCCTATATCGATATCCCCGTGCAGCACTGCGACGCGCGCATCCTCAAGGCTATGCGCCGTTCCGGTTCGCGCCAGGAGCTCGAGGACCTGTTCCGCGATCTGCGTGAGCGTATCCCCGGCATCGTGATCCGTTCCACGGCTATGGTCGGCTTCCCGACCGAGACCGACGACGAGTTCCGCGACCTTATCGACTTTATGGACACCGTCGGCTTTGACTACACGAGCGTCTTTGCCTACTCGCAGGAGGAGGGCAGCCTGGCCGCTAAGATGGAGGGTCAGGTCGACGATGAGGTCAAGCTCGAGCGCGCCCAGGAGGCCATGGACCTGGCCGAGTCGCTCGGTTTTGCCGCCACCGCCGCACATGTGGGCGAGCGCGCCCAGGTGATCGTCGACGGTATCGAAGAAACCGAGGACGGCACCGAGCTGATCGGCCATGCCTGGTTCCAGGCGCCCGATTCCGATGGCGCGGTCCACTTGGACGCCAGTGAGGCGTCCGTGGGCGATATTCTGACTGTCGAGTTTACCGATAGCTTCTGCTATGAGCTTATCGGCCATGTTGTGGAGTAGGAGAGCATCGTGGCAAACGAGAGCAATAAGGAACTGACGAGTGTTTGGACGCCCGCCAACATCGTGACGTGCGTTCGCATCGTCTTTATCCCGGTGTTCATGATCGTGTCGGCGCTTTCTCACACTAGTGTTGCCGGTACGGATTGGAGCATCTTCGACGGCCCGCTCGCCGCCGCTGCCTTCATTCTGTATGTGATCCTGTCGTGCACCGATAAGGTCGACGGTTATCTGGCGCGTTCGCGCAACGAGATCACCGACTTCGGTAAATTCTTGGACCCCATCGCCGATAAGCTGCTCGTGTTCTCGGCCCTGCTGCTGTTCTTGGATTTTGGCGCGGTGACCGTGTGGTCCGTGTTCATTATCCTGTTCCGTGAGCTTCTGGTGAGCGCCCTTCGCATGGTCGCGAGTGCGGCCGGTGTGGTCGTTGCGGCCGATAAGCTCGGCAAGTACAAGACGGCGACCACGATGGTCTCCATCTGCGGTTACCTGTGCGTTTTTGCTATGGCCGGCTTGCACCTTGGCCCGGTGGCGCTGACGCTCGGCATCTACTCGGTGTCGCGCTTCCTGTATGCCGTTGCCGTTGTCTTGACCGTTATCTCGGGCGCCCAGTACTTCTGGAACTGCCGCAAGATCGTCTTTTCGGTCTAGGTCCTGGTGGGTATGACGGACTCTTTTGAGCAGATTTCCGCACATAACGAGGAGCTGGCGCGCGATATCGTCGAGCGCGCGAGCGCTCGGGGTGTGACGGTTTCGACGGCTGAGTCGCTGACGGCGGGTATGATCGCCTCGACGATTGCGGATATCCCGGGCGCCTCGGCGGTGCTGCGTGGCGGTGCGGTGACCTACTGCGATGAGATTAAGCATCGCGTGCTGGGTGTTGAGCAGGAGACGCTCGACCGCTACACCGCGGTGTCGCATCAAACTGCGCGCGAGATGGCGTCGGGTTCGCTGGAACTGTACCAGAGCGATATTGCAGTGAGCGCAACGGGTTATGCCGGCCCCGGCGGTGGTACTGAGGACGATCCTGCTGGCACTTTCTATATTGGCTGGGCACATCGTTCCGCCGATGGGGGAGTGCCGGTCGTGGACTCTGTGCGCTGCCACTATGAGGGCGACCGTTCGTGTGTTCGTGCCCATGCGGTCACGGAGGCATTGGGTCGCATTGTCCTTGTGCTCAACTCTATGGAATAGACGTGTTTTAAGGGGCCTCCGGGCCCCTTAATTGTGGAGATAGGGACCTCCGGCGAATTTTATCTTTGTGCAGGTAGTTGTCGTATTTTTCCTCGCCATGATTTTCTTGGTTCGCCTGCGGTCAAGTTTTTGGCCAGTGTTTGGTCGGCGTTTGGTTGGGTTTTGGAAAGGTCGGCTGCATATGATTTATCTGAACGGTTGACCACGAACAGCCGTTCGTTTATTATCGATGCAGGTTGTTAAGAGGAGGGCTATTCATGGCCAAGAATTCAGGTCCCGTACGTACCGTTCATGCTCGCACGACGGGTAAAGAGCGCGATGAGATGATCGCCACCACCAAGGCCGAGATCGAGAAGAAATTCGGCCAGGGTTCCATCATGAGGTACGGCGACGGTGGCCCCGAGCTCGAGGTCGAGGCCATCCCTACGGGCGCTCTGGCACTCGATGCCGCGCTGGGTATCGGCGGTGTGCCGCGCGGCCGTATCGTCGAGATTTACGGCCCCGAGTCCTCCGGTAAGACGACGCTTTCGCTCGAGATCTTGGCCGAGGCCCAGGCAATGGGTGGCGTCGTGGCATTTATCGATGCCGAGCATGCGCTCGATCCCACGTATGCCGCGCGCATCGGCGTGGATATCGACGAGGTGCTCATTTCCCAGCCCGATACGGGCGAGCAGGCGCTCGAGATTGTTGACATGCTCGTGCGTTCCGGCGCCATCGATGCCATCGTCGTCGACTCCGTCGCCGCGCTGACCCCGCGTGCCGAGATCGAGGGAGAAATCGGCGATACCACGGTCGGCTTGCAAGCTCGCCTGATGAGCCAGGCGCTTCGCAAGCTCGCCGGCTCGCTGTCCAAGTCCAACACGACGTGCATCTTCATTAACCAGCTGCGTGAGAAGATCGGCGTCATGTTCGGCAACCCCGAGACCACGACGGGCGGCCGCGCCCTTAAGTTCTTCTCTTCGGTGCGTATCGACATTCGCCGTATCGACAGCATTAAGCTTAAGGACGAGGTTATCGGTAACCGCGTGCGCGCCAAGGTCGTTAAGAACAAGGTGGCAGCTCCGTTCCGTTCTGCTGAGTTCGACATCATGTACGGCACGGGCATCTCTAAGGAGGGCTCGATTCTGGACATGGCTGTCGAGTGCGGCATCTGCAAGAAGATGGGCTCCTGGTTTGCCTATGGCGAGGACAAGCTCGGCAACGGTCGCGAGGCCGCCAAGGCGTTCCTGCGCGAACACCCCGATTGCGCCGACGAGATTGAGCATAAGGTCCGCCTCGCCTGCGGGCTTGAGTTTGATGACGATGCTCCGTCCGAGGTCGAGTTGACCGATCAGCCTGCGCCTGAGGAGTTTGACGAGCTTTAT
This sequence comes from Collinsella aerofaciens, assembly GCF_963360655.1. Taxonomy (NCBI): domain Bacteria; kingdom Bacillati; phylum Actinomycetota; class Coriobacteriia; order Coriobacteriales; family Coriobacteriaceae; genus Collinsella; species Collinsella aerofaciens. The sequence goes on along the minus strand of NZ_OY725717.1, from coordinate 41,892 downwards.
GCCATCGATGGTTCCGCCATGCTCGATGATGATGACGAGTAGCGGTTGCGCTCATGTCGTATACGGTGACCGAGGCTACGGTCGTCTTTCCCGATAAGAAGTCGGCCTCCTCGTTCTCGAGCGGGTATGCGTCCAAAAAGCCTTGCGCACATATCGATTGTGAGCTTGAGGGCGGTTTTGAGCGGTCCATTTGGATTCCCGTGCGGGTCGCGCGGCTGTATGTCAAAAACCGCCCCGATCTTCCCTGTGATTGGGACAACTTTCGTGAGGCGGTGCAGCTCATCGAGCGTAAATGTGCGCTTACCATGGTGACCGAGATGTTATCGCGCCGCGACCATGCGACGGGTGAGGTCCGTGACAAGCTGGCTCGCTACGGCTTTCAACAGTCCGCGATCGATTTCGCCGTCGAGCGCGCCACCGAGTATCGCTTTTTAGACGAGAACCGCTTTTGCTCGTACTTTATCGAGGAACGCAAGCGGCGTGGTTGGGGACAGCGAAAAATCGAGACCGAGCTCAAGCGCCGTCATGTCGTGCTCGACGACATTCCCGGTTATCCCGAGGATTATTTTGCCGTCGAAGACGATTTGGCGCGTGCGTCAGCCCTGCTCGCCAAGCGGCGTGTTCCAGAGACGCGCGGATTCGAAAAACTGGTTCGGTTTTTGATGGGCAAGGGCTTCTCGTATCACATCGCCGCCGATGCCGTTAAGGCACGTCTCGATGCCGAACGTGAGGAATGTGCGGTTTAGGCGTATGCGTTTTGTGGCCCTGCCGTTCACCGTGTTTTAGCCGCCGTGCTGGGGCCATTTATTTGACAGTTGTTGTGGTTCAACGTACGATAAACACTGTCATTTGCTTTGTGATATGTGCTCATCTGTGATGAGTTTGTTTATATGTTTATCTGTATCCGACCCGCATAAGCTGCGCCCATATTACTCAAATGTCGCGAGCCGTTCGTAAGGACGGTTCGCTTTGTTGTGTAACGAATCCATAAAAAGGAGTGAGCATGCCTATCATCGCAGCGCTCGTTGGCATCGTTTTGGGTGCCATCGCCGCCATTGCCTACATGCGCACCGCCAAGCAGGGTAGTCTTCACGAGGCCGACGAAAAAATCCAGTCGGCACACGCACAGGCTGAGTCCCTGATCGGTGATGCCAAGCGTCAGGCCGAGACCCTCAAAAAAGAGGCTCTGCTCGAGGCTAAAGAGGAGATCATCAAGAACAAGCAGGCCGCAGAGGCCGAGGACAAGCAGCGTAAGAACGAGATTCGTACGCTCGAGAACCGCGTGATGCAGCGCGAGGAATCCCTCGATCGCCGCAACGACGCTCTCGACAAGCGCGAGCATCAGCTGTCCAGCCAGGCCGGCCAGGTCGAGAAGCGCTCCCGCGAGCTCGAGGAGCTTTGCGCCAAGCAGACCTCCGAGCTCGAGCGCATCGCCGACCTGACCCGCGAGGACGCCCACAAGGAGCTGCTCGATAAGGTCCGTGGCGAGGTTACCCATGAGGCCGCCACGATCATCCGCGAGTCCGAGCAGCAGGTTCGCGCAGAGTGCCACAAGACCGCTCAGGAGATCCTCTCCATGGCGATTCAGCGCTGCGCCGCCGACCACACCGCCGAGGTCACCGTTACCTCCGTGCACATTCCCTCCGATGACCTCAAGGGCCGCATCATCGGCCGCGAGGGTCGCAACATCCGCACCTTCGAGCAGGTTTCCGGCGTCAACCTCGTGATCGACGACACGCCCGAGACCGTCGTGCTTTCGAGCTTTGACCCGGTCCGTCGTGAGACTGCCCGCGTAGCCCTCGAGAACCTCATTGCTGACGGCCGCATTCACCCCGCTCGCATCGAGGAGATGTATCACAAGGCTGCCGACCTGGTTCAGCAGCGCGTGCGCGAGGCTGGCGAGCAGGCTGCCTTCGATACCGGCATCCACGACCTACACCCCGAGATCGTCAAGACCCTTGGTGCCCTGCGCTACCGTACCTCGTTTGGTCAGAACGTGCTTCAGCACTCCCTCGAGGTCTCTGATCTGTGCGGCGTGATGGCTTCCGAGCTTGGCCTGGACGTTGTGACCGCTAAGCGCGCCGGCCTGCTGCACGACTTGGGCAAGGCAATCGACCATGACGTCGAGGGCCCGCATGCCGTCATCGGCGCCGAGCTGGCCCGCCGTTATGGCGAGAAGCCCGTTATCGTCCACGCTATCGAGGCTCACCATGCCGATGTCGACCCCAACACGGTGCTCGATGTCCTGGTACAGGCCGCCGATGCTGTCTCTGCCTCTCGCCCCGGTGCCCGTCGCGAGTCTGCCGAGAACTACATCAAGCGTCTTGAGAAGCTCGAGGAGATCGCCAACTCCCATGACGGCGTCGAGCGTACCTATGCCATGCAGGCTGGTCGCGAGGTCCACGTTATGGTTCAGCCTGACAAGATCTCCGATGCCCAGTCCACGGTCCTGGCTCACGATATCGCCCATCAGATCGAGGAAGAGATGGAGTATCCCGGTCAGGTGCGCGTCGTCGTGATTCGCGAGAGCCGCGCTGTCGATATCGCTAAATAACATGAGCGACGCGAACGAGCTCATCTCATTTATCGCGTCGATGTCGGGGGAGGGCAACCTTCGCGTCGAGGAGAACCTTGGCGAGGGGTATGTCCGCCTCCGCGTTTCGGAGGCCGAGCGGCGCCAGGCAAAGCACGACATTCAGCATGTCGAGGATATCGTCATCGAAATGCTCCGTAATGCTCGCGATGCCGGCGCCGACAAAGTCTATCTCGCTACGACCAAGGAAGATGGCGTTCGCACGCTTGTCTTTCTGGATAACGGTTCGGGCGTTCCGCAGGATATGCAAGAGCGAATCTTCGATGCCCGCGTTACCTCCAAGCTTGAGAGCATGAAGATGGACCGTTGGGGCGTTCACGGTCGTGGCATGGCATTGTTTTCGATCAAGCAGAACACCGACGAGGCCCGTGTGGTCACGTCCGGCGTCGATCTTGGTTCAGCCTTTAAGGTGAGCGTTGCAGCCGACCGCCTCAGCGAGCGTGCCGATCAGTCCAGCTGGCCCCAGGCCGTCAAGGATGAGGACGGACGTTATGTCTGTGCTCGCGGCCCGCATAATATTATTCGCGCTGCCTGTGAGTTTGCGCTCGAGGAACTGCGTGGTTGCGATGTCTATCTTGGTTCTCCGTCTGAGATTGCCGCGACCCTTTATGCTCAGGCGACAAGTCGGCTCGATACGTCTCGTCTCCTGTTCATTGACGACGAGAGCGAGCTTCCGGTTGTCGACCGTTTAGGCCTTGCCTCTGATGCCGAGGACTTTATCCGTATCTGTTCGGGTTTGGGTCTTGAGATGTCCGAGCGCACGGCCCATCGCATTTTGGCAGGGCAGATTAAGCCCGTTCGCGGTGTGACCGCGCGTCTGCTGCGTGAGCGTGATTCGTCCTCGCATGCGCCGGCTCCTGTCGATCTCGCGAAGGATCGACGCGGGCTACGTATTGCCAAGGATGACATGGCACAGTTTTCGCGTGCCGTGGAGCGTGACTTTAATGACCTTGCCGCCCGGTACTATCTCAACCTTTGCGGTGACCCAAAGATTCGTGTTTCGCGTGATCGAATCACTGTGACCTTCGATCTTGCCAAAGAGGAATAGTGCCTTTACCGAGTCCACTCGGTACGATACAGTTATTGCAGTTAAAACGTACTTTTAAACGCAGGAGTTTCTTCATGGATTGCCTGAAGGTATCAAGCAAATCATCGCCCGCGTCCGTTGCCGGCGCCATCGCCGGCATGGTCAAGGATGGTGTACCCGTCAACATCCAGTGTGTCGGCGCTGGTGCTGTCAACCAGGCCATTAAGGCCGTGGCTATCGCGCGCGGTTTTTTGATTCCAACCGGTTTTGATATTTCCTGTGCGCCCGTGTTCTCCGACATCCTCATTAACGGGGAGTCGCGCACGGCCATCCGCCTTTCTATCTACGTTCACCAGATCAATCGAGCTGCTATGGATAACGTCGTCATGGATGATGTTAAGCCAGTGGCATAGCTTCTGCTTGCCTCGATTCGCCTCCCTTCCATCGTTAGGACTTATGCACATGGACCAGCGTTCCGTACGCGATATTCTTGCCGGTAAAACCTACTTTATCCGCACCTTTGGCTGCCAGATGAATCAGCACGATTCCGAGCGCGTGAGCGGTCTGCTTGATTCGTATGGCTGTCTCATGGCGCTCGATCCCGAGCATGCCGATATCGTTGTCTTCATGACATGCTGCGTGCGCGAGGCCGCCGATACTCGCCTGTACGGTCAGTGCAATTCCTGCAAAAGCCTGCCGCCTTCGCCTTCGGGCAAGCGCGTGGTTGCCGTGGGTGGCTGTATCGCGCAGCGTGATGGTGAGGGCCTGCTCACCAACGTCGATAACGTCAATGTTATCTTTGGCACGCATTCCATCGCACATGTGGCCGAGCTCATTGCCGAGGCGTTCCTTGATGGTAAGCGTCATATCCGCACCAACGAGCATGAGGATACGGATGCCATGAGCATGCCGTGGCATCGCGAGACCCAGTATCACGCCTGGGTGCCCATCATGACAGGCTGCAATAATTTCTGCACCTATTGCATCGTGCCGTATGTGCGCGGTCGCGAAAAGAGCCGCCCTTTCGAGGAGATTGTCGACGAGGTCACCGGTCTAGTGCGCCAGGGCGTGCGTGAGGTCACGCTTCTGGGTCAAAACGTCAACTCCTATGGTCGCGATCTGTTTGGCAAGCCGCGCTTTGCCGACCTTTTGCGTGCCGTGGGCGATACGGGTGTAGAGCGTATTTTCTTTACTTCCTCGCACCCCAAAGACCTGTTGCCCGAGACTATCGACGCTATGGCAGAGACGCCTGCCGTTATGCCGCAGCTGCACCTGGCAGTTCAGTCGGGCTCGACACGGATCCTCAAAGAGATGAATCGCCGTTATACACGCGAGGACTATCTTGGCCTTGTCGATCGCATTCGCAACCGCATGCCCGACATCGCGCTCTCGACCGACATTATCGTTGGCTTCCCGGGCGAGACTGAAGAAGACTTTGAGCAGACGCTCTCACTTGCTGAGACGGTCCGCTATGCTCAGGCCTATACCTTCATCTATTCCAAGCGCGCCGGTACCCCGGCCGCCGAGATTGACGATCCTACGCCGCATGAGGTTATTCTCGAGCGTTTCAACCGCCTGGTTAAGGTTATCGAGACCACGGCACACGAGTATAACCAGGGCGAGCTTCATACTGTGGTGCCGGCGCTCATTGAGGGAACGAGTAAAAAGAACGACGCGGTCCTGCTGGGCAAGAGTCCCAAGAATCAGACCGTGCATGCGCCTATTCCCGAGGGTTACAGCATCGATCAGCTTGTTGGCAAGATCGTTGATGTTGACGTTGACGTTGCCAAGACCTGGTATTTGTCCGGCTCCGTTGTGGGCGAGCCGCGCTAATGGTTTCTCCCGGGGCAGGTCTTTCCGCCGTTGCGATCGTCGGTCCGACGGCGGTTGGTAAGAGTGATGTTGCCGACCGTTTGGCCGCTCGTCTTTCGTCCGAAGTGCTGTCGTGCGATGCGATGCAAATCTATCGCGGCATGGACATCGGCACCGCAAAGATGGCGCCCAATGAGTGTACGGCGCCGCTGCGTCTCGTCGACATTGTAGAGCCGGGTGTGGCATATTCTGCTGCGCTTTATCAGGCTGACGCTCGCGCGCATGTTGAACGTCTCCTTGGTTCGGGTTGCCTGCCGGTTTTTTGCGGAGGTACGGGGCTGTATCTTAAGGCTGCCCTTGATGAGATGGATTTTCCCTCGGGCGAGCTTGAGGACGATCGTCGCGCGGGGTATCAGGAACTTGCCGAGCGCATAGGCGAGGAAGCGCTGCACGCGCTGCTTGCCGAGCGTGACCCCGAGTCCGCTGCGGTCATCCACCCCCATAATGTTCGTCGCGTGATTCGCGCGCTCGAAATGCACGATGATGGAGTGTCCTACGCGCAGCAAAAGTCTCAGTTTAGTGTTCCGCGCGAGCATTATCATGCTCTGTGGTTTGGTCTGACGCGCAATCGCGAGGTGCTCTACGAGCGCATTAATCTGCGCGTCGATCTGATGTTTGAGCAGGGTCTTGTCGATGAGGTCCGCGGTCTTATGGCCCAGGGGCTGGGAGATGCCCTGACGTCGATGCAGGCAATTGGCTATAAAGAGATCATTGATGCTTTCAATGGCGTGATGAGCATGGATGAGGCTCGCGAACTCATTAAGATGCGTTCGCGTCGTTATGCCAAGCGTCAGCTTTCGTGGTTTAAGCGCGATGACCGTATCGTGTGGTTTGATATGGATGAATGTACGATCGATGAGGTCGTTGAGGATATCCTGCATCGTATTGAGGCTGCCTAATGGCCCGTTTCCCCCTTGTTCCCACGGCACCCGAGCCCGAGCGTGCCATTTTAGTTGGTGTTGAGTGGCGCGACAATGCATGGCCGCTCGATCGCTCGCTTGATGAGCTGGAGCGTCTTGCCCACACAGCTGGTGCCCGGTGCGTGGCACGCTTGTCGCAGCGTTTGGTAAAGCCGTATCCTAAATCGTTTATCGGTTCCGGTAAGGTTGAAGAGCTGTGCGGCCTGGTGCATCGCATGGATGCCGATGTCGTTATTTTTGACGACGACCTGACCCCCTCGCAGCAATCCTATTTGGAGAAAGCCGTGGGCGAGCCGGTAAAGATTATCGATCGTACGGCACTGATCCTGGATATCTTTGGCCTGCATGCTCAGACGCGTGAGGGACGCCTGCAGGTACAGCTGGCACAGCTTCAATATTTGTTGCCTCGCCTGCGTGGCATGTGGAGCCATCTTGCCAAGGAGCAGACGCGCGGCGGCATCGGCTCACGTTTTGGTCAGGGCGAAAGTCAGCTCGAGGTCGACCGTCGCCTCATTCGTAATAAGATCGCTGCGCTTCGTCGTGAGCTCAAGCAGGTTGAACAGCGTCGCGATGTTCAATCCAAGAGCCGCATTGAGTCACCGGCGTTTCGCGTCGCGTTAGCCGGTTATACCAATGCCGGTAAATCGACGTTGCTCAATCGTCTGACCGGCTCTACGGTACTTTCGCAGGACAAGCTGTTTGCTACGCTCGACCCGACGACGCGTTCGTATCGTCTGCCCGGCGGTCGCGGCATGACGATTACCGATACCGTCGGCTTTATTCAAAAGCTGCCCCATGGTCTGGTCGATGCCTTTAAATCGACGCTGTCCGAGGTTTTGGGTGCCGATCTAATTCTCAAAGTCGTAGATGCGTCTGACGAGGACTATGAGCGGCAGCTGGAGGCTGTCGACCGCGTGCTTGATGAGATCGGCGCCGGAGAGCGTTTAACGCTGACCGTATTCAATAAAATCGATCTTCTCGATAGCGTTGATCGATTGAGTTTCCGTCGTCGCTATCCGGAAGCCGTTCTGTTCTCGGCCCAAACGGGCGAGGGGCTCGACGATCTCGTCGATCGCATTGCTCGCGAGGCAGCTGCCACCGATGTGTTGCTCTCCGCTGATATTCCGTATCGCGAGGGCGCTCTCATCACGCTGGTGCATGAGCAGGGAACCCTTCTGCATGAGGAATATCTCGAGGACGGCGTTCGCATTGTGGCGAAGTTGCCGGCTCGTATTGCACCGCGGCTCGAGCGTTATCGCACCGAGTAGACGAGCTCCAAAATGCCCAGAATGATGGGCTGATGCAGCAGATAAAAGGGGAGTGCGTGACGTCCAAGGCCGGCGAGCACCGGCAGGGGGTTGGCGTAGGCCCAGCTAGGGACGGTCTTATCGATTCCCTGCGCTATGTGTGCGGCGAAGTATCCTGCAAGATACATAAAGATAAACGGGATGATGGGGTAGTAATCACCTGAGACAAACCCAGGGCTCGGAAATCCCAGCCACGCCAGGTAAGGGACAGGGTAGATCGTTTTGGGGATGCTCCAGGTGAGGGCGAACAACACAAGGCATAGGGGCATGCCCCATCTCGCCGTTATCTGCTTAAGGACGGGATCGGTCAACGCCACGATGCCGGTGCATGCGGCCATGCAGTAGATGATGCCAAAATTAACCGAATCGTCGACTGAGACAAGTGTTGTTGCCAACCAGACGACGAGTGCTGCTAAGGCGTATTTGGCGGTACGTTTGATATTGTTGCGCGAAAGGGTGCACATCCAACCCGCGATAAACAAAAATACCCAGCTGATGCTGGCGCGCCAGATGTCTTGAAAGACTGACTGGGTAAACCAGGGCATATCCCAGCCGTACAGGTAGGCGAGATCATAGCAAGCGTGAAATCCTGCCATAGAAATCATCGTAAACCCGCGGACGGTATCAAAGATGGTGATGCGTTTTTGCATTACGAGAACCGGCGCATTAAACCGACAACTTTACCCAAAATAACGGGGTTCGTCGCATAAATGGGCTCCATAGTGTCGTTCTCGGGCTGCAAGCGCACGCGCCCCTGCTCCTTGTAGAACGTCTTGACGGTCGCTGAACCATCAATCATGGCCACGACAATTTCGCCGTTCATGGCACTCTTTTGTTCACGGACGATGATGTAATCGCCATTGAAGATGCCGACATTGATCATTGAGCTCCCATGCACCTCAAGGATAAAGGAACCCTGATCAGTGGCGATTTCGGTCGGGATAGTAAACGTGTCTTCGATATTCTGCTCGGCCAGAATGGGAATCCCTGCCGCGACGCGACCAACGAGCGGTAGCGAGACCGTTCCGCGAGGTGCGGTGGGCTCGTCAGATTTAGAAATTGAGACAGAGGAACCGTCCTCGTTAAAGAGTTCCAGGGCGCGCGGTTTGGTGGCATCGCGCTTGAGTAGCCCGCGCGCCTCCAGGGCAGAGAGATGGGCGTGCACGGTGCTGGGGGAGGAAAGGCCCACGGCAGAAGCCATCTCGCGCACGCTGGGCGGATAACCCTTCTCCTGCTGATATTCCTTGATGAAGTCGTAAATTTGCTGCTGACGCTTGGTAATTTTGCGAGCCATCAGGGCATCCTCTCTACCCATGTCAAACAAATGTTCGAATTTTGCTTGACAGGAACAACTGTTCGAAGATAATAATAACCGAACATTCGTTCTCGCGCTAGACATTTTTGTCCGCGCGGCTTGATAAAACTGTTCTCAGCAAAACACGCGAGAGGAGAACATGATGAACGTAACGAATATGGTCCAGGGAAACCTCGCCCTTAAGCTCGAGACGCCTGCAGAACCCACTTTTACGGTTGTTCAGGGTGGCCGCTCCGGCTTTCAGCCTTTGACCGTAAAGCCTGCGCGCAATCAGCAGGCTGTAGTCGCGCCGGCCCGCGTTGCCCTGAAGGTTCCGACGATTGTCGCCGTCGCCGTTGCGCTTACGCTCTTCTTTGTCCTCGCTATGTCGGTCTTTAGCGCTCGTCACGCCGCGTATGCCGAGTCCGTTTCCAACATTACCTACGGGACCATTCGCGTTCAGCCTGGCGATTCTCTTTGGTCGCTTGCCGAAGAATATCCAATCGAAGGCCTTTCCACGCAAGAGACTTCCGACATGATCCGTAGCGTCAATCATCTGGAGCATGGTTCGCTCGCCGCCGGTGCGCATCTTAAGGTTCCTGCTCGTTCGTAATCATTATCGCGCTGCGCATGGTACCCTTGTTATCGTTTAAGAGGAGGTACCATGCGCTGTCCCAAATGCGGCAAGGCACATACCCGCGTCGTTGATTCCCGTATGCAGGAGTCAAATAACACCATTAAGCGCCGTCGCGAATGTTGCTCGTGTAACTACCGCTTTACAACGTTCGAGCGATGCGAGGACCCTATCGAGGTCATTAAGTCAGACGGAACCAAGCAGCGGTTCGATCGCAATAAGCTGCTCGTCGGCTTGATGCGAGCCACCATCAAGCGCGATATCGACACTAAGAAGCTCAATGAGATTATCGATGACATCGAGGTCGAGCTGCGCTCTCGCACGCTGACGGCCGTCACGTCCCATGAGTTGGGTGACATGGTGCTCAAGCGCTTGGCCAAGATCGACAAGGTTGCGTACATCCGTTTTGCCTCGGTCTACCGTGATTTCAAAGACGTCGATGAGTTTCTGCAAGAGCTCGACAAGCTAAGGTGATTCCATGTCCAACATTACCGTCAACATAAAGCGTCTCGACCCCACCGTCGAGCTTCCCAAATACGCCCATCCCACCGATGCCGGCTTGGATTTGCGCTCCAACGAGGACTGCGTCCTGAAGCCCTTCGAACGCCGTCTGGTCTCTACGGGGCTGGCCATCGCCCTGCCCGATGGCTACGCCGGCTTCGTTCAGCCCCGCAGCGGCTTGGCCATCAAGCAGGGCCTGTCTATAGTCAACACGCCGGGGCTCATCGACGCCCACTACCGAGGAGAACTCAAGGTTATCCTCATCAACCTGGATCCCTCCATTAACATTCAAATCAATAAAGGCGACCGCATAGCCCAACTCGTCATCCAAGAAGTCCCCACGGTCAACCTCATAGAGGTAGACGAACTAGACAAAACCGACCGAGGCAACGGAGGCTTCGGCTCCAGCGGCGTCGCTTAGGGGCGCTCGTATCCCTCCCGCCCGGGGCTTACCTATATCATTCCATGCTCAAACATTCTCGCGTCGCTTCGCTCGCTGCGAAACTGCGCGTGGAACGATATAGGTAAGCCCCGGGCGGGCGGCTACTCGCTTGAAACAATATTTACTTTTCTAGTAAGCCGATGCGACAAAGGGGCTGTCCCTTTGTCGCATCGGCTTACTGTATTTATATTTTCTTGTTTTGCCTTTGCAGGTTCTAATGGAGGGGATACCGAAGTAGCTGCTAGTAAGTAAACGCAGCCGTTCTGCCGGAGCCGCCCTTATATCGTTCCACGCGCAGTTTCGCAGCGCAGCGAGAATGTTTGAGCATGGAATGATATAAGGGCGGCTCCGGCAGAACGGCGGACATTCGACTAGCGGGTATGCGCGGGTTTCCCGCCCCAGTAGAAGCGGCAAAAGGCTCGTTTGCGCTTTTGGGGCTTGCCTACGAGCTCCATGGTTGCGATGGCGATGTCCTCGGCTGCGCGTGGACGGCGCAGCACTTCGCCATTGATGAGCAGTGCCTTGAGCGACTCGGGATGATCGTGTAGATGGCGCAGGGTAACGATGAGTTCTCGTGCGGTGGTGACATGCATGCTGGCGCCCATACCGGTGAGCATCGTTGTGTTGGCCTTTTCCTGACCGTATGATTTGCCCAGTAGGATCATCGGCAGATGCGCGCACAGGCACTCGGTGACGGTGAGTCCGCCCGATTTGAGGATTGCCAGGTCGCAGCCGTGCATGAGGGCTGCCATGTCGTCCACGTAGTCCAGAACCGTGACGTTTTCGAGCTTCATGGCGTCGAAGAGCGTCTTGAGTCGGGTGGCGTATTCCTTATCCTTGCCCGGTAAAAAGACAAAGTGCATGTCTTCAAAGCTGCGTAAGAAGGGGAGGGTGTGGTCCATCGCGGCACGAAAACGCACGTAAGGCTGCGGCAGACTGGCGCCAGCCATAACCAGCACGACCGTCTTGCCTGCCGGCAAATTGAACTTTTTCAGCTCTTCCTCGCGATCGTAATTTGAATCGAAACCGGCACGAATGGGGATGCCCGTTATGCGGATCTTTGACTCGGGAACCTTGCGCGGGCGCAGCGTTTCGGCCATAAACTCGTTGGCTACGCAGAATAGGTCGGTGTCCTTGTGGGGCCAAAAGCCTTCGACTTCGTAATCGGTCGGCACGCAGATGACCGGATAATCGATACCCGTGATGACGCGGGCACCCACAGCGACGTTGGCCGCCGTGATGTGCGTTGCGACCACGGCTATGGGCCTGCGGCTGCGGACATATTCGTTGAAGGCGGGGAACATAATACGCGACCATGCCGTGCCGCCACCCCAGAGAAGATGCCCCGTAAGCGTATATCGCCAGGTCAGGTCGTAAATGGGACGCGTGGCTCCCGTAAAAGAAGCCGCGGTCTTATTGCCGTCGAACTTAATACGTCCAAAATCAAGGATATCGAGCACTTCAGTTTCAATATCCTCAGGGATTCCCTTGGTGCCGCGGATAAGGTCAAATGCTTGTGCAATCGCGTTGGCGGCGGCTTTGTGGCCCGATCCAACCGATGCGTGCACAATGGTTACAAGGGGTTTTTGTGCAGGTAAAACGGTCATTTGCTCCGGTTGGGGAGTGGCTTGAATGGGCAGGGGGGCGCTATTGCCCGTCTGCGTTTGATCCATCGATAACTCCCCTTAATCTTTGTTTCGCAAAGAATCATTGTAGTGCATGAGTGTCACGTTTGCCTAAATTTGGGTATGAGCGCAAAGAACGCCAATCTTTCGACAGGAGGTCTCTTCATGACTACCGATCAGCCGATCGATGTTGCGATTATCGGTGGCGGCCCTGCGGGCTATGCTGCGGCCATTTATGCGGCGCGCTCCAACCTAACGACGACCGTGATTGAACAGGGCATGTCGGGCGGACAGATCGCCACGACCAATGAAGTCGAGAACTATCCGGGCATTCCGCTCTTGAGTGGCGCCGAACTCGGCGAGCGTTTTCAGCAGCATGCAGAGGGCCTGGGAGCGCAGGTCGCATGGAGCATGGTTACGGGTATCGATTACGATGCCGATACAGCGCTGTTTACGGTGCATCACGATTTGGGCGATACGTTGGCCTCGAGCGTTATCGCTTGCATGGGTGCCACGCCGCGATCTGCTGGTTTTGTTGGCGAGGATACGTATCGCGGTCGCGGCGTTTCGTATTGCGCGACGTGCGACGGCATGTTCTTTCGCGGCAAGCAGGTCTTTGTCATCGGCGGCGGCAATTCGGCATGTGAGGAGGCACTGTTCCTGTCTGACATTGCCAGCAGCGTGGCCATCGTGCTGCGTCGCGATCAGTTCCGTGCACCTGATGGTGTTGTTCAGAAAGTACTCGCAAAGGACAATATTACAGTTAGGTACCAAACTAGTATTACGGAGCTCTCGGGCGAAACCATGCCAACAACGATCACCTTTAAGGACAATGCATCCGGTGAGACTCATATCGAGTCATTTGAGCCCGGCTCGTTTGGCATCTTTGTCTTTACCGGAACGCAACCCCATGCCGAGCTTGTTGAGCATCTAGTTGATTTGGCGCCGGACGGCGGTATTGTTACTGATGATTCCATGGCGACCCGCACGCCAGGTCTATTTGCCGCTGGCGACATTCGTTCCAAGCGTTTACGCCAGGTTGTGACCGCCGTTTCTGATGGAGCCATCGCGGCAACCAGCGCATACGCATTTCTCCGTGAATAAGTACGATAATATATCTTATGTAAGGTTGTTATCAATTAACTAAATGGTGGGATGATGCATCAGTGCGTTGTCCCACCAATTTTCTTGCCTGCTATGTGGTATGCAAAACTAGATAACGTAGAATACAATATAGAAAATGAACGGAGGACCTTTATGAACCACGTTAAACACGTTATTCCGATGTCTGATTCGTCGGTCAGCATTAAGCCTGAGGATATTCAGCCCACTGTGCTGCCTGATGCATTTATTCAGTCCGATATCGTGCGCAAACTCAATACGTTGAGTCTGCCGCGCTATGACCAGTTGCCCAATGTGACGCTCTACCGCGACCAGGTCATTGAGTATGTTGCGCTGTGGATGGAGCCGCTGTCCCTTTGCGTTGAGCAGCCTATCATTACGCCATCGATGATCAATAACTACGTGAAGGTCGGCCTGGTGCCTGCTCCGGTCAAAAAGCAATATGGCCGCGAGCAGATTACGCGTCTCATCGCCATTTGTATCTTTAAGCAGGTGCTGCCCATCGCTGCGGTCCAGGCGCTCTTTAATATTCAGCGTTTGAGCTACGATGCTCCGACGGCTTTCGATTATGTAGTCGATCAACTTGAGGCATCGATTCGTGCGGCGTTTTCCGTCGAGCAGACGCCTGTACCCGATACAGCGCATCAGGTCACACGTGAGTCGCTGCTTGTGCGCAGTGCGGTATCGTCCTTCGTTTCGAAGGCGTACCTGATGAGCTATCTCAAGTTCAACGGGTTTAATAGCTAGCCGACGTATAAAACGGGCGGGACAAAGAGCCATCTGTCGCTTTGTCCGCCCGTTTTTTTGCTTGGTTGGACTTTATTTGCCCGAAGCTACGCCCATGCCGTAGCCGATGATGAGGCCGTGCATTTCGGCGTAATAGGAATCCAGGCCGTTGCAGGGCATGATGATGGTCTTGGAGCCGGGCCAATGCTCGACTATGCGGTCAGTAAGCGCCTGGGCTCCAGCTTCGTTCTCAACGTGATCAATGACGACCTCGCCGCCCGTAAAACCCTCGGCTTCCATGGTATCGATGATCTTGTTGAGCATCTTCTTTTCGCCACGCGTGTGCCCGACGAGTTCGATTTTACCGGCCTCGCTCGCCGTGCCCAAAATGCGGATATTGAGCTTGTTGGCAATGACGCCGGCTGCCTTAGGGATACGTCCGGCTTTGGCCAGGTTTTCGTAATTGCACAAGCTGAAGAGGATTTTGCTGTTCTGCTCAAGGCTATCGAAGTATGCGCAAGCGTCCTCGAATGAGACATCCGGATTGCTTGCAAGATAGCGGTCGAACAGCAAGAAAATGAGGTCCATTTTGCCGCCAGCTGCGCGCGAATTGACTAGGTGAATCTGCCGGTCGGGCTCCTCGGCAAGAACCATATCGCGAGCCGTGGCTGCTGCGTTGTAGCTGCCCGACACGCCCTCAGAGATCGGCATGCAGATGGTCTTGTCTGCCAATTTGAAGAGCTCGGCCCACTCCCCTACGCTGGGACAAGCGCTCGAAGAAGCGTTCGTCTCCGCCTGAACAGCGCAGTTGAGCTCATGAACATCGAGCGAAAGGTCATCGATGAATTCACGCTCCCCCACTCGAATTTTGAGGGGCGCAAATGCAAAGGTGGTATGGGGCGCGGTCGGTTGCCAATCGCGGAGGTTACAGCTTGAATCTGAGATAAGTGCCCAGTTCATAGAGGGTCCTTTCTAATTGTTCTTCAACAATTATAGCCATCTTGCAAACTGAATGTACGGCTATCTAGTTTTGAATACTAGATAGCCGTACAAGATTAGAGAAAAAAGAATGGACCTCGCGACTTAAAGCCACGGGGTCCACATTCACACGCTGTGTAAGATGACTTAGTAACGCACGAAGATATAGTTGTTGTTCATGCCGGCGGCAACGGAGCTGATGATAACACCCGTGTTGTAGTCGGAAGCATGAATCATCTGGCCACCACCGATGTAAATGCCGGTGTGGTACGAGTTGACCACAACGTCACCGGGCTGCGGATCGGACACACGCGTCCAGCCCATAAAGGTACCCGTGGTGCCCAGGCGGCAATAGCGACCAGTGAGGCAATAGCTAACGAAACCAGAGCAGTCGAAGCTGTTCGGGCCAATTCCGCCCCAGGAATAAGCGCAACCAAGCTTGCTGTATGCACGCGAGACAACAGAACCGCCATCGACGGACTGGCTCGGAGCAGAAGGCGTCGGAGCCGGAGCAGGCGGAGAGGGCTGCGGCGTCGGAGCAGGTGCCGGCGTAGGAGCCGGAGTGTTGCCGCCCTGGTTGTTGTTATTGCTGGTCTGACCACCGTTGTTGGTGTTCTCGGTCGTACCGGCAGTCTCGTTGCTCACCGTGGCCTTCTCGGCGGTGCTGGCGTTGATGCCGGCCTGCAGCGCGGCGTTGGCCTCGGCCTCTGCGGCAAGCTCGGCCTGCAGCTGCGAATCCAAGGAGTTTACGACGTTCTGTGCTTCAGCCTGCTGGGCGTTAAGCTCGTCGACCTTCTTTTGCGTGGCTGCGACGTTCTTTTCCTGCTCGGACTGCTTATCGGTGAGCTGCTGCTTAAGCTCCTTGACCTCTTGAATGGTCTGAGCTTGCTTATCGGAGACTTTGCCGTAGTAGAACAGACGGTTGAGCATATCGCTCAGGTCGTCAACGCCCGTTAGAACCTGAAGCAGGCTCAGACCGCCGGTCTTGTACTCGCCGGCGACATAGGTCGAGAGCTTGGCCTGACCGTCAGCAATCTCCTGCTGCTTTTGCGTGATCTCGCCAGCAGTCTGATCGAGCGCCTGCGTCTGCGTGGCGAGCTCATCGTAAATCTGCTGGGTTTGGGTACCGATCTGCTCGAGCTTCGTACGAGCAGCGGCAAGGTCGGATGCGGTATCGGCGTAGGCAGGAGCCGCGAGGCCCAAGCCCAAAACACAAGCGAGGGTTGCCGTAGCAGCGCAGCGTGCCATGTTTTTGTGCGTGTTTGCTGTGCGCATGTAGCTTCCTTTCCAGTAACTAAGGGTAACGGCTAGTCCACCGTCACCAGGCTAAAGAGCTCAACATCGTCGTCAGTCGACGTGAGCTTCTCGCGCGGGTTGAGAAACGCAAGCTCAAGGATACACCCGTAGCCCACAAGCTTTGCGCCCATATCTCGCACCAGTTTACCTGTTGCCTCGACGGTTCCGCCCGTCGCGACCAAGTCGTCCAGAATCAACACGGTATCTTTAGAGCTGATAGCGTCGGCATGGATCTCAATTGAATCGGTGCCGTACTCGAGCTCGTAGCTCTGGCTTACGGTCTCGCGCGGCAGCTTGCCCGGTTTACGTGCGGGAACAAAGCCGGCGCCCAGAGCGACGGCCACGGGAACGCCCACCATAAAGCCGCGAGCCTCGGGACCTACGACCTTGGTGATTCCCATGCCGGCAAAGTGCTCGGCGAGGGCATCGGTCATGGCTTTGAGCGCCTCGGAATTGCCGAAGAGCGGCGTGATGTCTTTAAAGATGACTCCGGGCTCGGGATAGTCGGGGATGTCGACGATTTGAGATTCGAAGTCGTACATTGCATGACCTTTCAATGGGTTGCCGGATAAGCGGCAGCTGTTACTTGCCCGCGGTGACGGTGCCGGATTGCGAAGGGGCGACGACCTTGAGCGGCTTTACGAGAGAATCCTCGTGTGAAGCCGGCGCGACTGTCTCTTCGTTTTTGGCCTTGGTGGACTCGGAGCGAGTGATTTCCTCATCGAGTGCATCGATGTCGGCGTCCTCGACCACGGCGTTGAGCGACTCAAAAACGCGGTTCTTGAGCAGCGCGGTGTGCACGCCCTCCGTCAGGTCGTGAAGCTTCTTAAACGCACGCTCGAGCTTGGCGTCACGCTCGTCATCGGAAGTATCCATGCCGAGCATGCTCACGAGCACCTGCTCAAACATCGAGGACTCGCGGTTGGCGGAAGACACGTACTGACGCAGGTTGCGCGGCTCGATATGGAAGCGTGACAGCTCGGAGCAGTAGCGGATGATCGGGAAATCGCGACCATCGACGAGCTCACGATTCTGCGGACTCTTGATGATGCGAATGAGGTCGTTCTCGGCGAGCGAACGGATAAACGAAATCTCGACGCCCAGCATATCGGGAATGGTCTCGATGGGATGCAGCTTTTGCTTAGTCTCCTTGGGCTCCGTCTTGAGCGGAACATCGGACAGCAAGCCCACCTCGTAGGCGAGCGTTGACAAGTCCGTGGCGTTTTCCAAGCGCTGCTTAATCACGTTGAGCGGCATGTAGCGGGTCTTCTGCAAGTGCAGGATGACCTCCAGGCGATCAACGTCCTCCTTAGAGTACTGACGGTATCCCTTAGGCGTACGATGAGGGGTAATGAGCCCCTCATCCTCTAGAAATCTAATTTTTGAGTTCGAAAGATCGGGGTATGCGCCTCGAAGTAGGTTGACGACTTGGCCGATACTCAGATAGTTGCGTTCGGCCATGCCCTACTCACCGGTTTCGATGCGCTCCGGCGTGCTCTCGTGGTAGATGAGCGTAAACGTACCGATCTGAACGGAAGAACCGTCGTGCAGCGGGGCTGCATTGACAATGGCACCGTCGACCCAGGTACCATTGAGCGAGCCCAGGTCCTCGATGCGAGCGCCGAGGCCCTCGCGAATAATGCGCGCGTGGCTGCGCGAAACAGTCATGTCGTTGAGGAAGATGCCGTTCGCGGGATCGCGGCCGATGGTGGTCACGTCGTCCTCGAGCTCAAAGGCGGCACCAGTCTGCGGACCCTTGACGATGGACAGAACGGGGGCGGTGATGCGCACGTTGGCCATGAGGTCGGGAACGGTGACGTCGCTTGAAGGCACGCGGAATACGCAGGTAGCGTCAGCAGTCTTATCATTCTGAGGCATATTGTTAACCATGTTGTCCATGACAACCCCTAACTTATCGCGGACGTGCCGCAAATAATGAACCGTACGTAATCATACCCCAACGAATCAGTCTTCGATTTCAGGGTTCAGAAAGTCGATGTCCTCGTCCTCGGGATGCGCGAGAGCCTGTTTAATGGCCACTCCGCCCTTAATGGAGTAGATGACAGCCGTGAGCATGGAGAAGATCACGCCGCCGTACACAAAGAAGATGCCGAGGGGCACCGAGCTTCCGTTGAGGCCCGGGAAGGCCGTAAGGGTTGAAGGTAAAAGGTGCAGGCCGTCAACAACGGGGAACCCGAGCAGCATGAGCGAGAAGCCGGTCATGAGCAGCGCAGTGGCAATCTTTCCGGGAAAGACGACATCGATGGGGCGACGGTGATAATGACGCACGATAAGCGTGCCGATGCCCAGATAGATGTCGCGGCCAATAATGAGCACGCAGACCCAGATGGGCAGCTCTCCGCGGACCACCAGTCCCAGCACGCCGGTGAACAGCAGCGCGCGGTCGCAAATGGGATCCATGACCTTGCCGAGCCACGAGACCGTCTTAGTCATGCGGGCGATCTGCCCGTCCATCCAGTCGGTGGAGGCGGCAACGGCGTAGATAGCGATGGCGATGACGCGGTTGTTATCCGTCACAAACAGGTACAGAAATACCAGGGTGAGGATCAGGCGCGTAAAGGTGATGAAATTGGAGATCGTAAAGATCTTATTCGACGGGTAATCGGAAGTGCCGATAAGCTCCTTTTTGATCTTCTTTTTGATGCCCACAGGACTCCCCCGCTGGTTAACGACAAAACTTTCGATACTATACCCGTTCCGGCGATGTCTATCCAGCGTAAGCATAGAGAGTCCAGACATATGGAGGGTGCTTCTGGGGTGCGCGGGATTCTGCATTTGTGTACATCAGCCACCAAAAACGACATTTTTCGTCATCTTTGGTGGCTGATGTACACGTTTTGATTCGGTGAATACAACGATCGGGAAAGTTGTTGCCTTAAGCAAATTAATCATGATGTGCGGGTCGAGAAGGGTTGGCGCCAAAAGAACCCAACGGCCGTTACGGCTTCGTTAGAAACGCGCCCCACCATGGATGGTGAACCCGAAAGGTAAGGCGCGCGGGCACGGCGACTCGGCCTGCGCGCCCGGAAGAGAAAGGATAAACCCATGGGTTACATGCTCGAGACGCGCGGGCTCACCAAGCGCTTCGGCCGCGGCGACCAGGCGCAGGACGCCGTGGCCGACGTGAGCCTTCATATCCGCAAGGGCGAGGTGTACGGGCTGCTCGGTCCCAACGGCGCCGGCAAGTCGACAACGCTCAAGATGATCTGCGGGATGCTGCGGCCGACGGCCGGGGAGATCCTCTTTGCCGGGCACGCCTGGCGCCGCGAGGACCTCTACGCAATCGGCAGCCTCATCGAGGACGCGCCGCTCTACCCCAACCTCACCGCGCGCGAGAACCTGCGCGTGCGCACCACGCTGCTGGGCCTTCCCGAGAGCCGCGTAGATGAGGTGCTCGCCGCCGTGGACCTCGCGGACACCGGGAAGAAGCGCGCCGGGCGCTTCTCGATGGGCATGCGGCAGCGCCTGGGGCTCGCGCTGGCGCTGATCGCCCGGCCGCGCCTGCTCGTGCTCGACGAGCCCACCAACGGCCTCGACCCCATCGGCATCGAGGAGCTGCGCGACCAGATCCGCGGCTTCGCGGCGGCGGGCACGACGGTGATCGTCTCGAGCCACATCCTCTCCGAGGTGCAGCAGATGGCGGACACCATCGGCATCATCTGCGGGGGGCGCCTCGCCTACGAGGATGCGCTTCGGCCCGGGCAGGACCTTGAGGAGCTCTTCATGAGCGTCTGCCGGGAGGGGCGTCGAGCGCGCGGGGAGGTGGCGGCATGACGGGTGAGAAAGGCGGCCTGCTCGCGGGCCTGCGCGCCGAGGCCCTGAAGTCGCGCCACGCGGCACCGGTTCGTCTGGCCGTGCTCATGGCGCTGCCGATGCCGCTGCTCGGCTCGATGCCCTACCGGGGCGTGCAGATCTTCAGCGCGTGGAACTACTGGTACGCGCTCTTCCTGCCCGTGGCTCTCTCGCTCGTGGTGGCGTGCGTCGCGCGGGCGGACGCGCGCACGCGGATGCGGGGGCTTCTGGGCCTGGGCTTCCCGCTCGGGCGCGCCTGGTGGGCCAAGGCGCTCTGGTGCCTCGCGCTCTGCACGCTCTCGAACCTCGTGGTCTTCGGCATCTACCTCGCGGGATCGGCGTTCTCCTCGCAGGGCCTCACGGCCGCGGGCACGCTCACGATGCTCCTCTGCGCGCTCGCCAACACGGTGACCGCGGCGTGGATGATTCCCGCAGGGCTCTTCCTCACGGCGCGGCTCGGCATGCTCGCGGGCATCTTCTGCCCGCTCGCCGCGCAGCTCATGGGCGGGTTCGCCTGGTCGCTGGTGCCGCTGCCGCAGCTCTTTCCGCCGTCGGCGAGCATGGTCATCCCTACGAGCTTCATCCCCGTGCTGCCGAGCGGCGAGCCGCTCGCGGCGGACATGGCGCTCGGCGGGGCGCTCGCGGCGGACGGCATGCTCACGCTGGCGGGCCTTGCGGTCTGCGCGCTCGCGTTCGCCGCGCTCACGGCGGCGGGCGCGGCCTGGTTCGCGCGCTCCGAGGAGAGGTGATGGCCGTGACACGACTCCCCGACCCGACGCCGCGCATGACTCTCTCGCGGGCCCTGCTCTCCGAGGCCCTGCGCCTGGCGCGCTCCCCGCTCACGGCGGTGCACCTCGTCTGCGGCCTGGCAGCCGGTCTTGCCTGCGGCGAGTACTTCTCCGTTACCCGATGGGACCCGGCGCTGGGCGCGGACGCCTACGCCCAGTTCCTCGGCGCCCTCATGCCGCTCATGTCCGCCATCGTCTGCGGGCTCGCCGTGGACGAGGAGCGCGCTGCCGGGCGCCTCGCCAACCTCACGGCGGTCCCCTCGCGCGGGCGCGCCGTCGCGGCGAAGCTGCTCGCCCTTGCGGTGCTCGGCGCGGGCGCGCTGGCCGTGGCGCTCGGCGTGTTCGGGGCCGTGCTCGCCGTCGCCGGGCGCCTGCCGCTCGGGCCCGCTCCGCTTGCGGCCGCCTGGGCGGGCATCGTGCTGGGCAGCCTGCCCCTCTACGCGCTGGGGCTCGGCGTGGCCCTGCGCCTCGGCCGCAACGCCGCCATCGGCGCCGGCGCGGCGGGGATGCTCCTCGCGTTCTTCTCAGTGGGCGGACTTGCGCACGGCCTCATGACCGGCGAGCTCACCGGTGCCCTGGCGACACCCCTGAGCTGGGTGCCGCTCGCCTGGCCCGCGCGCCTGGGGTCGCTCGGGGTAGAGGCCTTCATCGACGCCGCACGCGCGGCGGGCCCTCTCCTCACGACTGCGCTCGCTGGCCTCGTGCTCACCCTGGCAGCCGCCGCCGTCCTTCTCGCCTGGTTCTGCCGCTTCGAGGACGGGAGGGCAGATGCGTAGGAAGCCGCTCGCCGCCGTGCTCGCCCTCCTCTCCGCAGCGCTCGTCCTGGGCGGGAATGCCCTGCTCGACGCCGGCTGGGGGTCGGCGCCGCGCTCGATCGCCGACCGCGTGCTGCCCAACCCTGAGATCGCCATGTGGGCGCCCGCGCCCGCGGCTGCGCGCGGGGCTCTGGACCGCTGAGCGCGGCGCAAGTACAATGCCGACGGGAGTTTCAGGAGGTCGAACATGGCGAGGATACTGGCAGTGGATGATGAGCGGGCGATCCTCGACGCGCTCGCGCGCGTCCTCGGCCGCGACGGCCACGAGGTCGTCAAGGCAGCGGACCCGACGGCGGTCCCGGGGACGGACCTCTCGCGCTTCGACCTCGTGCTCTGCGACGTCATGATGCCGGGGCTCGACGGCTTCGAGCTCGTGCGGCAGATCCGCCCGGACTTCGACGGGCCCATCATCTTCCTGACCGCGCGCGTGGCCGAGGAGGACGCCGTGGCCGGCTACGGCCTGGGCGCCGACGACTACGTCCGCAAGCCCTTCGGGGCCGCGGAGCTGCGCGCCAAGGTCGCGGCCCATCTACGCCGTGAGCGCCGGCCGCGCTCGCACGCCCTCTCCTTCGGGGAGGTGCGGATCGACCTCGGGGCGCGCGGCCTCGCCGTGGGCGACGAGGCCGTGCCGCTCACGCCCACCGAGTACGCCATCTGCGAGTACCTCGCCCGCCACCCCGGGCAGGTCATGAGCCGCGCGCAGATCCGCGAGGCGGTGCTCGGCTGGGAGAGCGACGCCGACGACGCGGCCATATCCATGCAGGTCAGCCGCGCCCGGAGGAAACTCTCCGAGGCCGGCGCCGATCCGATCGCGACCGTCTGGGGGATGGGGTACAAGTGGCAGCTTTGAGGACCGGGGCGCGAGGTCGCGGGGGCATGCCGCTCTCCTTCGTCATCGCGCGCTACTTCGCCTACGCGTTCGCGGCGGTCGCCACGGCGTGGCTCGCCTCGTTCATGGCGCTCTCCGCGGCGATCAACGCGGGCTTCGTCTACGAGGCAAGCTGGGGGCCGGCCAATGCGCGCGAGGTCGCGGAGGGCCTGGCACGCGACGGAGTCTGCGGGCAGCAGGACGTGCCGACGGCGTACCGCTACCTCATCCTGAACAAGGACGGATACGTGCTGATGACAGACCTCGAGGGCACGCGGCTCGAGGACGCGACGGAAATGGCCCGTGCGGCACTCGCCGCTGATCCGGGCACAGTGGAGATCGAGGGCGGGGGCTCGGGCCTCACCTACGCCGCGTTCCCGCTCAAGGGCGGCGGGGCATGCGCGCTCGTCAGCGAGTACCTGCCGCAGTGGGTCTCGCGCGACCTCGCCGGCCTGCTTCCCAACCCGCAGAACCTCATGCTCGTCGGCGCCGCGGCGGGAAGCGCGCTCGCGCTCGCGCTCGTGGCGCGCCGCGCGAGCCGCGTGATCTCGCGCAAGATGGCGCCGCTCGCGGAGGCGGCGGGGCGCGTCGGCGCGGGGGAGCTCGACTTCGCGGTCGGCAGCACCAACGTGCGCGAGGTGAACGACGTCCTCGCCGCGATGGACGCCATGCGGACCTCCCTCGCCGAGTCGCTCGAGGCCCGCTGGGCCGCGGAGCGGGGGCAGCGCGAGCAGGTGGCGTCGCTCGCCCACGACCTCAAGACGCCGCTCACCGTGCTGCGCGCCAACGCCGACTTCGTGGCGGAGGAGCTGGAAGACGAGAAAGACGCCGACCTCGCGGCCGCCGCGCGCGACATAGCCGGCAGTGTCGAAAGGCTCGACGGCTACGTGCGCCTGCTCATCGAGGCCTCGCGCGGGTCCGGCGGGGCGGAGAGGGCCCCCATGCGGCCGGCCGAGCTCTGCGAGCAGGTCCTCGCCGAGGCCGCCCAGATCGCCCGGGCGCGAGGCGTGACGCTCGACGCGGCCACGGGCCCCGCTGTCGCGGGCGCGCCCGAGGCCCCGCTCGACCGAACCGCCCTGGCGCGAGCCGCCGCGAACCTCGTGGCCAACGCCGCCGAGCACGCGCGCTCGCGCGTGGCGGTCTCCTGCGACGTCGCGGGCGGACACCTCGTCTTCGAGGTGTCCGACGACGGACCGGGCTTCTCTCCCGCCGCCCTCGAACGCGGCTGCGAGCGCCTCTTCACAGACGACTCCTCCCGCTCCTCGCGCGACGGAGGCCGCCATTACGGGCTCGGCCTCCACGTCGCCTCCGAGGCCGCGAGCGCCCACGGGGGCTCCGCCTCGCTCGCCAACAGCCCCTCGGGCGGCGCGGTGGCCACCATCGCGGTCCCCCTGTGCGGGGCCTGACGACTTCCTCGATGTTTACCTCGACTGCGATATGTCGCTCGCCGAGGCCGCGACGAGATGGTGTTGCGTCTGCCCCATTTGGTGCTTCTAGCTCAAATTTGATCTGATGTAAGGCCCGTGCAATCCTGCATGGGCCTTTCTTTTGGCAATTGCTCGACCGATTCGTGGCTTGAAACACAAATAATCGAGTTAAGGAGACATGGGGTCATACAGCGGCTCTCAGGGCGCCTGCCGCACTCCCCCCATTGCCTCTGCTGCGTTCTCGTATAGAGACTATCCCGTTTGGCATATCGTTGCAATCGCCCACTTGTCCACCGATCAAGTGAACTGCTGGAATAAATACAGCGACACGCTTGTTCGCTACAGTGGCTATATCTGTGTAAATCGCCGCGATAAATACAGCCTGTACTCGGCTGTATACCAGCTACGCGTATGTAGATTCATATCGCGTTAATAAATCGGCACAAGCGCGTGCAAAACGCGCAAGTAACTGAAAAAAGCGAATATCGCGCAGGTAGATTTTTGGCATCCTGTTGCTTAATCAAAATTAAGCAATTGCTTAAAAAAAGGTCAGGCACTAGGTGCCTGACCTGCAAACTTCTGGTCGGGACGACTGGATTCGAACCAGCGACCCCTTGACCCCCAGTCAAGTGCGCTACCAAGCTGCGCCACGTCCCGAAGCTTTTGTTTGTTGCTCTGCTCTCGCTCGCAACAGGGAGTATATTAACCCGAAACTTTGGCCTTGTGCAAGAACTTTTTTAATTATTTTTGAGCAAGTCCAAAATTGTATCTGCGAGCTGGGGTTTTGTTAGCACGGGAAGTTCTTGCGTGCCCGTTGTGCTCACAATCCAGGCCTTGTTAGTGTCGGTTCCAAAGCCCGAATCGGCGCGCGAGACATCGTTGGCGATAATGGCATCGCAACCCTTGCGGGTGAGCTTGCGCTGTGCGTACTCCAGGACGTTATCGGTCTCGGCCGCAAAGCCGATCACGTATCGTTCGCCCTTTTGGCGCGAGAGCTCGCCCAAAATATCGACCGTCTCGACAAGCTCGATGCGATCCAAGCGCTCGTTGGACTTTTTGAGCTTATGGTCGGCAGGGGCCGCGGGGGTGTAGTCGGCGACGGCGGCCGCACAAATTGCCGCATCGGCCGTCTGGAAGGCGCTCAGGGCCGCCTGGAGCATCTCTGCGGCGGTTTGCACGCGCACGCACTCCACGCCGCGACCCACGTCGAGTGACGTCGGCCCCAGCACAAGCGTGACCTCAGCACCACGGCGAGCGGCCTCCCCCGCCAGGGCGATGCCCATCTTGCCCGACGATCGGTTGCCGATGAAGCGCACGGGGTCGATCGGTTCGTGCGTAGGACCGGCGGTGATCACGATGCGCTTGCCTGCAAGGTCCTGGGGCACGGGGCTGAGCACCTCGCAGACGGCCTCAACGATGTCCTCGGGCTCGCTCATACGTCCCGTGTCCACGTCGCCGCAGGCAAGGTAGCCGCTGCCGGGTCCCACCACATGGACACCGCGCTCGCGCAGCGTGGACATGTTGGCCTGTGTCGCCGGCGCCTTCCACATGCCATTGTTCATGGCCGGCGCGATCACGATGGGTCGCGGCGTTGCCAGCAGCGTGGTGGAAATAAGGTCATCGGCGATGCCGTTAGCCATCTTGGCGATGATATTGGCCGTCGCGGGCGCCACGACCACCAGATCGGGCTCCTGCGCAAGCGAAATGTGGTGGATGGGGTCGGAGGGATCGTCGAACAGGCCCACCGCGACCGGCTCGTTGGTAAGCGCACGGAAGGTAAGCGGCCCCACAAACTCGGTGGCATGCTCGCTCATAACGACCTTCACGCGCGCGCCGCGCTTTTGCAACAGGCGCACGATATTGCACGACTTATAGGCGGCGATCCCGCCGGTAATGCCCAGCAGGATCGTTTTTCCCTCAAGTTGCATTGAATTGTTGGATGCCGCCATCGTTTAAGCTTCCTTGCTCGGGAGCACCAGGAGACGGTGGCAGTACGGGCAGTGCGTAATCTCGCTACCGTCGTGGTTAAGGTCGCTCATGGACGATGCCTGCAGCGCGGTGTGGCAGACCGTGGGGATGTTGCCCTGGATGGTCTCGACGGCCAGGCCGCGGAACTGCTTGAGCAGACGCTCGTAGTCGGTGAGCACGTCGGCCGGCAGCGTGGCAGCCAGCGCAGTGCGCTCCTTAGCGGCGGCGTCAATCTGGGCCTGGAGGTCGGTGGCCTTGGCGCGGGCGGCCTTGGTATCGGCCTTTACGCCCTCCTCGAACTTGGCGATGATTGCCTGCGCGCGGGCCTCGCGGTCGAGCGCCTCCTTATGGGCGATGACGACATCCTTGCGGGTGTGCTCAATCTTGTCCAGACGCTTGGCCAGGGTTGCGAGTTCATTCTCCAGGTCCTGAACCTCGCGGTAGTCGGAGCCGTCGACATGGCGCTTCTTGGCAGCCTCGATGGCGTTGTTGGTCTGAATCTCGGTGGTGTTGAGATCGTCGAGCTCAATGTCCAGATCCTTGCGCTGGGCGTAGAGCTTGGTCATCTCGGACTTGAGCTTCACATAGGTCTTGCGCTTGGAAGCGAGCTCCTTGAGCTCCGGCATATTGGCAAGTTCGCTCTTGTTGCGGGCGAGCTCCAAATCGATCTGTTGCAGCTTGAGTAGCGTAGCGCCGGCGCTCATAAGTTCTCTCCTTTTGTCACAGTCCACCATTGGCAAGGGTTCAGTATTTTAATCGCATGACGGGGGTCGACCCCGGCGTCAACTGCAGAGTTCATCAATATATCAACGAACGGCTCTTCGGAGCGGTCGTGGCCGAGCAAGATCACCGGCAGCCCGCGCAAGGCAAGGTCTTGCGCCACGTGGTAGCCTGCCTCGCCGGTTACGATGACATCTGCGCCCGCGGCGATGGCGAGCTCTCCAAAGTCGCCCAGGGAGCCGCCCAAAATAGCGACGGTACGGCATGCGTGCTCGGCTTCGCCCCACACGCGCGGGTCACTGCCGAAGGCCGTGGCAGCACGGGTGGCAAGATCGCGCAGGCTACAGGGGTTGTTGAGGGTCGCGAGTGCACCCAGGCCGGTGGACTCGGGGTCGTCCACGTGCTCCAGTGAGCTCACGGGTGCGGCACCCAGCAGCTCGCTCAGGCAGACGCGGGCTTCGTGCGAGCGGTCCAGGTTGGTGTGGAGCGATATGATGCTCACGCCGCAACGCGCTGCCTCGTAGAGTGCCGCGCTGCATTGGGGGCGCGTGGCATCCGCCGGACAAAAGGCCTCGGGTGCCTTGATGTATATAGGATGATGCGTCAGCAGCACGTTGGCGCCGGCTTCTTGTGCGCGGCGAACATTAGCCTCGGTCGCATCGAGCGCGCAGACAACGCCGGTAATCTCCACGGCAGGGTCGCCCACGGATAAGCCTACGTGGTCCCAGGGCTCGGCATCCGTCTTGGGATAGCGTGCCAGCAGGGCACGCTCGAGCTCGGCGACGATCATGCGGCACCCACGATCGAGAGCAGCGTCTGGGCAAACTCGTCCAAATCGCCCGGGTCCACACGGTCATCGAAGGAGATACGCAGTGCACCCAGGGCCTGTTCGTGGCCAATACCCATGGCGCTTAGAACATGGCTGGGGTCCATACTGCCGCTCGAGCATGCCGAGCCTGCCGATACCTCAAAGCCGGCGGCGTCGAGCTTGACGATGAGCTCCTCGGAGTCCATGCCGTCGACGTAGATCGAAACCATACCCGGCAGACGATCGGCCTGTGCGTAGTCGCCCATGGTGGCATGAATACGCGGATGAGCCGTAAGCGTGGCGTAGAGCTTTTCGGATAAGGCCTGCAGTGTTGTACGCTCCTGGGCAACATTCGGTAACAGCGCGGAAGCGGCAGCGGCAAAGGCCAGCTGCGTGCGCAGGTCCTGCGTGCCGGCACGTCGTCCGGCTTCCTGTCCTCCGCCAAAGATGCGCGGGCGCAGCGGGGTGCGGGTCTTAACGTAGAGCGCGCCGGATGCCACAGGACCGCCAATCTTGTGGGCAGCGACGGACATAGCATCGACGCCCAGCTCTGTGACATCGAGCGGAATATGCAAGTAGCCTTGGATGGCATCGGTATGAAACAGGGCGCCGGCAGCATGTGCGGCGGCGGCCAGCTCGCGGATGGGCTGCACCACGCCGGTCTCGTTGTTGGCAACCATGATGCTCACGAGCGCCACGTCGTCGCCTAGTAGCTCGACAAGCGTGGCAGGCTCAATGTAGCCCATGCGGCAGGGCTGCACCAGGTCGACGCTAAAGCCTGCGGCACGCAGCAGCGGCAGGTTGTCCAGAATCGAATCGTGCTCGATGGCAGATACGATCACGCGGTTACGCTTACGGTCGCGCTGACGTGCACCCTCGGCAAGACCGAGTAGCGCCAGCTGGTTGGCTTCGGTGCCGCCGTTGGTCAGAACAATCTCAGACGGGCGAACGCGCGCGCCAAAGCTGCGGGCGATCTCGCGACGTGCAACCTCCAGACGCGCGGCAGCCTTGCGGCCGAGCGAGTGCAGCGAGTTGGGGTTGACGCCTGCTAGCTCGCTATCGTCGTACTCACGCTGCGCAAGGCGCGCCTCGGCGCGCATGGGCGTCGAGGCGGCGTAGTCAAGATTCACGGGTATGCGGTTTTGACCTGCGGTCATAAGGGTTTATGCCTCCTGTGCAGCCTCGTTGCCCAGCTTCTGCAGCAGCGCAACCTCGGCAGTGGGATCTTCGGACTTAAATACGGCAGAACCGGCCACCAGGACATTTGCGCCGGCCTTGACGACCTCGGCAATGTTCTTGGAAGAAATGCCACCGTCGACCTCGATGAGGGGCGAAACGCCGTGACGCTCGCACATGGCCTTGAGCTCGTGGAGCTTAGCGATGGTGCCCGGGATAAAGCTCTGGCCGCCAAAGCCTGGGTTCACGCTCATGAGCAGTACCATATCGACGACGTCGATGATGCTCTCGAGCACGCACACGGGGGTGGCGGGGTTGAGCACAACGCCGGCCTTGACGCCGCGCTGCTGTAGATGCGTGAGCGTGCGGTGCAGGTGCGTGGAAGCCTCGTAGTGCACGGTGATCATGTCGGCGCCGGCGTCGGCGTACCAATCGACCGTCTCGTCGGGGTTCGATACCATCAGGTGCGCGTCGACCGGTACATCGGTGGAGCGCTTGACGGCCTTAAGGATGTCAGCGCCAAAGGTGAGGTTGCCGGTAAAGTGGCCGTCCATGACGTCGAAGTGCACGTAGTCGGCGCCGGCGATCTTGTCGAGGTCGCCCTTGAGGTTGGCCATATCGGCCGAAAGGATGGACGGAGCGATTTTAATGGAACCCATGGTAGAAGCCTTTCTGCGCTAGTCGGTGAGTCCGTAGAACTCTTGGGAGGGTACGCGGTCGGTAAGAATCTCGAGCGCCCTATCCAAAGTAACACCGTTGTAGAGCGTTTGCTCCACGGCAAAGGTGAGCGGAATGTCTACGCCCAGTGAACGGGCAAGCTCGCTCACGCTGCGGGCCGCGACGGCGCCCTCGACCACCATATGCGTGCGCGTCTGATACTCGTCGAGCGACACGCCGTGGGCAAACTCGTAGCCAAAGGTGCGGTTGCGCGAATGCTCCGAGGTGCAGGTGGCAATGAGGTCACCCATGCCGGCAAGTCCCATGCAGGTCATAGCTTGACCGCCGCGGGCATGCACCAGACGGCTGATCTCGGCCAGGCCGCGCGTCATGATGAGGGCGAGCGTGTTGTCGCCGGCACCGGTGCCGGCGGAGATGCCGCACACGATGGCGATAACGTTTTTCATGGCGCCGCAGACCTCGACACCGGTCATGTCCTGCGACAGGTAGATGCGGAAGGCCGTGGATAGGAGCAGGTTCTTAAAGGTCTCCCCTACCTGCGCGTCTTTGCTGGCGATGACGGCGGCAGAAAGTCCGCCGCGGCAGATCTCCTCGGCATGGTTGGGGCCCGAAAGCGCCGCGACACGTGCCTCGTTGCCGATCTCATTGGCGATGACCTCGCTCATGAGCAGGCCAGACTCGGGCTCAATACCCTTGGTGAGGCAGAGCACCGGGGTATCGGCGGCGATAAAGGGCGCTGCCCGATGGCACACGTCGCGCAAGTGCGTGGAGGGCACGGCAAAGATGATCGCATCGGCACCGTCGAGCGCCTGGGCGAGTTCGGTCGTTGCTACCACGTTGTTCGGCAGCTCGTAGCCCACAAGGTAGCGGGGGTTGCGGTGCTCACCGTTAATGCCGGCGGCCGTCTGCTCGCTATGGGCCCACATGGTCACGCGCACGGCTCGCGCGGCGGCAAGGCCGGCGACGGCGGTTCCCCAGGAGCCGGAGCCAATCAGCGCAACATTCATGACTCTCTCCTACTTATCGTCGGGCTCGGTGACGCGCTTGGTAAACGAGAGCTTGGACTCCTTACCCGTCATGAGCTTTTTGATGTTCGCACGATGGGCCCACACCACGGTGATGCCGATCAGCGCCATGCAAAACTTAAGGCCTAGGCTGCTGTACGGAAAGACCGCACAGGCTGCGATGGGAAGGCCGATGGCGGCGGCAAGCGAGCCCACCGACACAAACTTGGTGATGGCGACGGCCACGATAAACATGCCCAGCAGCGACAGGCCAATGGGCCAGTACCAGGCGAGGATAACGCCCAGACCCACGGCGATACCCTTGCCGCCATGGAAGTTGAGGTAGGGCGAGAAGATGTGGCCCCATACGGCTGCCAGACAAATGACGCCGAGCATCCAGTCGCCGGGGGCTCCGGGCGCCATGATGTTCGGCGGAAATCCATAGCCCACGCTCGCGATGAGCGGACGGGCGATGACAACGCAGATGGCGCCCTTAAGGCAGTCGAGCAGCAGCGTGAGCGCGGCCACCTTGGGACCGGCCACACGCAGCGCGTTGGTGGTGCCGATGTTGCCGGAGCCCGCCTTGCGAATGTCGGTGTGGTTGAACACGCGGCCCAGGATCAGGCCAAACGGAATCGCCCCGATAAAGAACGAGACCACGGCGCAGATGACGGTCAGCAGAATCGGATTATGCATCCTTTTGCTCCTTCTTCCTAAAGAAGAGTCGAATGGGTGTGCCGGCAAAGTCGAAGGTCGAGCGCATGCGGTTCTCCACGTAGCGCTGATAGGTGTCGTTGACCAGATCGCTGTGGTTGACGAAGAACGTGAACGTCGGCGGGTTGACGCCCGTCTGGGTCACGTAGTGCATGCGCAGGCGGCGCTTGCCGTCCACCACGGTATGACCGAACTCGCGCAGATCGGTGAGGAACGTGTTGAGGCGCGAGGTGCTAATCTTCTGCGAGCGCGTCTTTTCGGCGGCGTCGACCATCGCCCAGATCTTCTCGACGCTGCGGCCGGTGAGGGCAGAGATGCGCAGGTACTGGGCCCAGGGAGCCATGACGCCCAGACGGCGGTCGATGGTCTCCATGCAGGCCTCGCGCTTGCGGTCATCGTCGAGCAGGTCCCACTTGTTGAGCAGCACCACGATGGCGCAGCCGCGCTCGATGGCCAAGCCCATGACCTTCTGGTCCTGCTCGGTGACGCCCACGGAGGCGTCGACGACGAGCAGCGCCACGTCGGCGCGGTCGATGGCGCGCAGGCCGCGGACCATCGAGTAGTACTCGATGTTTTCGTACACGGTGCTCTTCTTGCGGATGCCCGCGGTATCGACCATGCGGTAGTGCTTGCCGTTGCGTTCGACGACCGTGTCGATGGCGTCGCGCGTGGTGCCGGCAATGTTGGACACGATGGAGCGGTCGGCGCCCAGGATGCGGTTGAACAGCGAGGACTTACCGGCGTTGGGGCGGCCGATGATGGCGACGTTCAGCGCGTCGGGGAACTCATCGGCGACCTCGTCCTCTTCCTCCGGAAGCAGGGCCACGATATCGTCGAGCAGGTCGCCCGTGCCATGACCATGCAGGGCCGAGAGCGGCGTGGGCTCACCGATGCCGAGCGAATAGAACTCCCAGATGCTGTCGTTCTCGCGATCGGGGTTGTCGAGCTTGTTCACCAGCAGAAAGACCGGCTTGTCGCAGCGCTTGAGCATGCGGGCGACCGACTCGTCCTCCTCGGTGACGCCGGTGCGGCCGTCGACCACAAACAGGATGACGGCGGCTTCCTCGGCGGCGGCGAGGGCCTGGTCGCGAATGGACGTGGCGAAGACGTCATCGCTCTTGAGCGGTTCGATGCCGCCCGTGTCGACGATGGTGAACTCGCGGCCGTTCCAATCGGCCGTGTGGTACGAGCGGTCGCGCGTGACGCCGCGGGACTCGTGGACGATGGCGTCCGAGGTCTGGGCCAGGCGGTTAACGAGCGTGGACTTGCCCACGTTGGGGCGTCCGACGACGGCGACGATAGGTTTCATCTGCACTCCTTTAATGGGTAGGGTCAGTGGAAATGTTAGAGTCCGCGGGCACAATGCCAAGGATGTGCTCCAGGGTATCGAGCAGCTCATGCGGCATGGTCGACACCACATGAACCTCGGCGCCGCGACTGGTAAGGCTTGCGAGTAAATCGTCACGATGATACTCGTCAAGCGTCATGCCGTCAGCGTTGAACATGAGCTTAGGCACAAAGAGCATAACCCCCGAGAGGTCCTGCGGCAGCTGCTCCAGAATGTCACACGCGACGATGAGGCCGGTCACGTCCACGTTGCCGCCAAAGTAGCGGTTCTTGATGGCCGTGACGGTGCCGGCGAGTCCCTTGGGCGATTCCACAAAGCGGGCTACCGTATCGCGTGCGCTGGCGCCCGAGAGGCACAGCAGGTGCTGGCCTCGGGCGGCGATGGCCTCGCGGACGCGACGCAGGCGCTCGGCGTCGGCGGCAAGCACATCGTCGGTCTCGTCCAGATACGAGCGGATCATGCCAATGCCGTCGTAGTATTGCGGGTAACCGTCGTAAAAGTCTGCCTCGGGAGGATCGATGCCGGCGTCCAGATAGAACTCGTCGCTCATCTGGAAGGTGTGGCGGCCAAAGCGCTCGAAGGCACGGTCCTGGAACGGTCGGATCATGGCAATAGTCTCGCGCGCCAGCTCGGGCTTGTCGCTGTAGGACCAGCTAAAACGGTTCTGATGCTTGGTAAAACCGAGCGGCACAATGCCCAGGCTGGTGATTTGCTCGTGCTCCTCGCAAAAGCGCAGGGTCTTTTCCAGCTCCTCGCCGTCATTCATGCCGGGGCACAACACGATCTGCGCGTGTATCTCGATGCCGGCGGCCATGATGGTCTCGAGCACGTCCATGCCTCGCTGGGCGTTGCGGCCCATCATACGACGGCGGACGTCGGGGCTCACGGCGTGGACCGATACGTTCATGGGACTCATGTTGCGCTGGATGACGTTTTGCACGTCCTCGTCGGTGAGGTTGGTGAGCGTGACGAAGTTGCCCTGCAAAAAGCTTAGGCGATAGTCGTCGTCGCGAATATAGAGCGTGGAGCGGCCGCCCTTGGGGAGCATCGTCATAAAGCAAAATACGCAGGCGTTCACACAGGTGCGCATACCATCGAAGATGGGGCCATCGAATTCAAGGCCCCAGTCCTCTCCCGGGAAGCGGTCGAGCTCGACGGGGGTGACGCTGTTGTCGCGCGGGTCGAAAACCTCGAGGTCGACGGTGTCGTCGTCGGCCTCCCAGAGCCACACGATCATGTCGGTGAGCGCCTCACCGTTGACCGTGAGTACGCGCATGCCCGGCTCGATACCCACATCCCACGCGGGCGATTCGGGACGCACGTTCTTTACGAGCGCGCCCTCACCCGGCTCGGGGTCGCGGCTGCGCCCGTAATCGGCCACCTCGGCGGCGTATGCGGGTACGGTCTGGTCCATGATTAGCGGCAAAGCTCCTTGATGCGCTCGACGGCGCGCTCGATGTGTTCTTGCGGGGTGGAGGCTCCGGCGGTGATGCCGATGTGGTGAGCGTCGGTAAACCAAGCGGTCTCAAGCTCTGAAGCTTCCTCGATGTGATGCGTGCGCTCGCAGGCGTCTGCGCAAATCTGCGCCAGGCGGCGGGTGTTGCCCGAGTTCTTGCCGCCCACGACGACCATGCAGTCGCAGCGGTTGGCAAGTGTGGCTGCTGCCTGTTGACGCTCACTCGTGGCGGCGCAGATGGTGTTGATCACACGCAGCTCCTGCACGCGCGGGGTGATAGCTGCCACGACCTCGGCGAGGTTCTGCGCGGTCTGGGTGGTCTGCACGACGAGGCCTACCTTGCCCTTGAACGACAAGGCGTTGGCGTCGGCGGCACAGCTCACGACCAGCGCATCAGTGCCGGCGTGGCCCAGGATGCCCTCCACCTCAGGGTGACCTGGCTCGCCTACGACCACCACGCGGTAGCCCTCGCGCACCAGGCGCTCGGCTGCCATATGGACCTTCTTCACGTAAGGGCAGGTGGCGTCGACGACGTTAAGGCCACGCTCGCGAGCGGCATCGATCACCTGCGGCACCACTCCGTGCGCGCGAATGATTACGGTGCCCGATGCGGCGTCGTCCAGGTTCTCGGCCAGGCCAACGCCTGCCTCAGCAAGCTCGCGCACCACGATGGGGTTATGGATGAGCGGACCCAAGGTATGGACCTGAGCGCACTCCCCTGCCTGCGGCGCAGCGGCCTGCGCCATATCGAGCGCACGCTGCACGCCGTAGCAAGTGCCGGCGTGGGCGGCGATCTCGATGGTAGGCGCGGTTTCCTGGTCGGACGCAGCCGCGGCGGTGTTCGTCACGTTCTCGCTCATGGCTAGAACCTGCCCGGATGCTCGGCGCACAGATCGTCTCGCATAGCGTAGACGCGGTTCATGGCCTCGGACTCAAACCATTCCAGGCGCTCCGTGCGCTTAAGCCCAGCCGGTGCGTCGGAAAGCGAGACGGCCTTGCCAGCACGGATCCAGCATTTCTTGGGACGCATGATCTTTTTGCCCGCGGGCGTGATATCGGACCAGCCGCAGATGGCGAGCGGGTTCACAGGTGCCTTGCCCATCTGGGCGATGAGCGCAAAGCCGCCGTGGACCTCGGGCTTGATCTCGCGCGAGCGGATGCGCGTGCCCTCGGGGAAGATCAGAACGTCCTCGCCGCGCTGCAGCGCATGCTGGGCGGCGCGCAGACACTTCATATCGGCAGTACCACGCTCCACGGGGATGCCGCCCACGCGGCTAAAGGCCCAGCGTACGATCTTGCTCTTGGCGAACTCGGACTTAAAAATGGGGCGAATGCGGCGGCCGCCAAAGAACAGCGCCGTCTCTACGGCCAAGAGCTCGGCCATTGAGGTGTGGTTGCAGATGACCACGCTGCCGCGGTCTTCCTGGCGCTCAAACAGCAGATCGGCGTCCTCGACCTTCCAGCGCCACATGAGCTTGGAGAAAGCCCAAAGGATGGCCATGACTACGACTATGGTGCCGCGGATGAGCGCCGGGAACTCTGCATAAGGAGCGTTGTAATAATCCTCGGGCGTCTGATTGAACAGGCGCATGGGCTACCTCCTTTGGTTGATGAGGTCCTCGATAATGCGGACGACCTCGTCGATGGTGTGGGCGGTGGAGTCGACGTGCACGGCGTCCTCGGCGGGCACGAGCGGGGCGACCTCGCGGCTGCTGTCGAGCTTGTCGCGCTGCTTAAGGGCGTCGAGGGTCTCGTCGACCTCGGCTTCGAGCTGCTCGGACGTGAGCGGCTGGGCGTCGTTTTGGTGACGCTGCAGCACGCGGCGGCGGGCGCGCTCACGCGGGTCGGCGGTCAGGAAGACCTTGACCTGCGCGTTAGGGAACACGACGGTACCGATGTCGCGACCCTCGGCGACGATATCGCGGTCCTCGGCGGCGCGGCGCTGGTGGATGAGCATGGCGGCGCGCACGCCCGGATAGGCCGAGACCTTGGACACGTTGGCGTCGACCTGCGGGGTGCGGATGGCGGCCGAAGCGTCCTGGCCGTCAATGGTCAGGCGCGTGTCCTCGCCGGTGCCGTTGGTAAAGCGGATCTCGATTTGCTCGGCGAGGGCGTCGATTGCCGCCTCGTCGTCCAAATCGATGCCACGGTCGAGCGCGGCGAAGGTGACGGCGCGATACATGGCGCCCGTGTCGAGCTTGTTAAAGCCCAGCTGGCGGGCGATCTCCTTGGCGATGGTGGACTTGCCGGAACCGGCGGGGCCGTCGATGGCGACGATCATGCAATGCTTCCTTTCGATGATTGACGTGCTGGTATGGTTCGCGGGCGTTAGGGCGCGGCGGGTTGCCTAGCCCGTGTAGCGCTCGCGGTAGGTGTTGCGCTTGGGTGCGGAGCCGTGGCTGCCGTGGTGACGCGTGCGGCTGGCGGGCGTGTCTTGGGGCTTGCCGCCGTTGCACTTGGCGCTCGCCTGCTTGGGCGGGATGCCGCCGCTTTTGAGGACCTGTACCTCGCGGTCGGTGAGCTCGCGCCACGAGCCCTTGGCCACGCCCTCGAGCTCCAGGCCGGCAAAGTTGCAGCGATGCAGACGGATTACCGGATGGTGAATCTTGCTCAGCATGCGCTTGACCTGATTCTTGCGACCCTCGCGGATGATGACCTCCACGGCGGTGGTGCCGGGCTTGACGCCTTGCGGAGCCACGGCCTCGGCCTCGCGCGCGGTAATGACGCGGCAGATCGCCGGCTGGCATAGGCCGTCGTCGAGCTCGATGCCACGGCGGAGCGGTTCCAAGTCGCGATCGGTCAAGTGGCCGTCCACGAGCGCCTGATAGGTCTTGTAGACGTGCTTACTCGGGTGCAGCAGGTCCTGTGACAGGTCGCCGTCGGTGGTAAAGAGCAAAAGGCCCGTGGTGTCGCGGTCCAGGCGGCCCACCGGGAACAGTCCCGGAAAGCGGTCGCGGGGGACCAGGTCGGCCACGCAAGGGCGCTCCTGCGGGTCGCTCATGGTGGTGAGGTAGCCGGTCGGCTTGTAAAGCATCAGGTACACGGCGCCCTGGTTGAGCTTGACGGGCATGCCGTCGACCTCGATGTGGTCGCGGTCGACATCGACCTTGGTGCCTAGCTCGGTCGCGACCTGGCCGTTGACGGTCACGCGGCCGGCGGTCATCAGGTCCTCCGAGCCGCGGCGGCTCGCCACGCCCGCACGCGCCAAAAAGCGCTGCAGGCGCATGGTGTGCGGATAGACGGGCTGGGCGTCGGTTACGGGTACTGCGTTGCCCATGGCGCGCGTCTCCCCTACTTCGTTAGTCCTCGTCATGCAAATCCTCCGAGGTCACGTCGACGACCAGAGTCTCCAAGTCCTCGACTGCCTCAACATCTTCAACATCGGTATCGAGCAGTTCGCGCTCTTCGTCTAGGTCCTCGGCCTGCTCCTCGAGCGTGGACTGAATACTGCGGCCGCTCAGGCGCTCGCGGATAAACTGGCGCGACTGCTCGTCGGGGGCAAACTGCTCCAGATCGGGCAGGTCGCGGGTGGAACGCAGGCCGAACTTTTCCAAGAAGGCGTTGGTCGTGCCGTAGATGATGGCCTGACCGCGCTGGGGGTCGCGGCCGAGCTCGCGCACCAGACCCTTGTCGACGAGCGACGCGATGACGCCGTCAGAATTGACGCCACGGATGCCCTTGACTACCTCGCGCGTCACGGGTTGGTGGTATGCGATGACGGCCAAGGTTTCGAGCGCCGCCTGCGACAGCTTTTGCGTGTCCCAGCTCAACACATAGGCCTCGACCACGTCGTGGTAGGCGGGGTGCGTAAACAGGCGCCAGCCGCCGGCGACCTCGCGCAGCTGAAAGCCGCGGTTGGCCTCCTCGTACTCAACCTTGAGCTCGGCGAGCAGCGATGCGCATTCGCCGGGGGCGATATCCAGTGCGCCGGCCAGCGCGGGCGCACTCACCGGGTCGCTCGACACCAGCAGCAGCGCCTCGAGGGCACCTTTGAGGCTGTTTGCCTCCAGCGTGGAAAGGGTTGACATGGTTGCGGCTCCTATTCGGTGAGCTCGGGGCCCTCGCCGGGCACGTATGCCTCGGCGCCCTCGATTCGGTTGATGCAGATGGTTCCAAAGATCTCGTCCTGGCTCAGCGTGAGCGAGCCGCGCTTGGCGAGCTCCAGCATGGCCAGGAAGGTGACGACGAGCTGCTCGGTGGTGGCATCGCCGTCCAGTAGCTCGCGGAAGGTGCAGGTTTGGTGCGCCATGGTAAAGCGGTCGACTGAGGCTACGGTCAGGTCGAGCGGCACGCGATGCGGCGCCACGTGCTCGGCCTCCAGCAGGAAGGTCTGGCGCTTGCCGTCCAGGTCGGCACAGATGACGGCGAGGCCGCGCAGGGTGATGCCGGCCAGATAGTCGGGCATTAGGCCCAAAAACTCCGGGTCGGGACCGGCCACACGCGGGCGCATGCGGCTTTCGGCCTGCATGCGGGCACCGAGGGCCGCCGCCGCGCCCTTAAACTGCTTGTATGCAATCAGGCGCTGGATCAGGACCTCGCGCAAGGCGTCGCCGTCGAGCGCGCTGAGCTCCTCGAGGTCTTCGTCGAACTCGTCATCGTCGTCATCGACTTTGCGCGGGGCCTCCTGCGGCACCAGCGAGGCGGCCTTGATGTCCAAAAGGGTCGCCGCAACCAGCAAAAAGTCGCTCGCCACGTCCAGGTCCAGCGCCTCGATGCGCTCGGCCTCGGCCAGGTATTGCTCGGCCACCTCGCTGATGGAGATGGCGCCGATATCTACTTTTTGGCGGGTTACCAGCTGCAGGAGCAGGTCGAACGGTCCGCTGTAGACCTGCGTCGACACGCGATACGACATTTTCGACCTCCTTTGACGGCGCCTTCGCGGCGCGGTTTGGGTGCATGTTGCGACCGTTTTGCACGGTCGACCTGTAAGTTTACCCTAGATGCCGGCGATTGCGAAGTTGAGCAGCTGCTCAGCAAGCGGATACACGGTAACGTCGAAATAGCGGCCGATTACATCGATGCCGGTCCACATAGGCAGCAGGTATAGAACCAGGATGAGTATGGGCATAGCGTATTGCTGCAGGCGGTAATAGTTGTTGAGCGCCTTGCCCTTGAGGAAGGGCACGATGATCGACGAGCCATCAAGCGGCGGAATCGGAATGAGGTTAAAGAACGCGAGCGACAGGTTGACCACGATAAACGTGGCGCCGAAGTTCATAATTTGGGACGCCACGGCAAAGGACATGCTGGCGTAGAGATTGCCGTACGTTACGTGCATGAGGGCGGCCGCGAGGCACGCGAGTGCGATATTCGATGTGGGGCCGGCTACGCTCACCAGGACCTCGTCGCGCTTGGGGTGCTTGAGGTTGTTGAGATAGACGGGCACGGGCTTGGCGAAGGCGAACACGGGACCGCCTGCGGCGAGCATGAGCAGCGGCAAGATGATGGTGCCAAACGGGTCGATATGGTTGAGCGGGTTAAGCGACACGCGTCCGCGCGAGCGCGCCGTTTTGTCGCCGAGAGCCCAGGCCGCGGCGGCGTGCGCGCTCTCGTGAATGACGATGCCAACGATGACGGCGACGGCGCTGGCGAGCAGGTTCATGATGTAGCTGCTGGACATGGCGCTCTCCTAGCGGACGCGGCGCGAGGCGCGCGTGAGCAGGTAATCGGCCACAAACAGGATCACAGCGACGATGGCGTAATCCAGGCGGAACACGCCGCCAAAGGGCGACGTGATGACGCCGTAGCCGGCGATGGCGCTCGGCAGCGCGCGCGAAAGCTCAACGACAAAGCCCACGATCTGCAGCTTGGCGGTCAGGCCGCTAAAGCACAGCAGCACGGTCATCGCGCTCATAAAGATGCCGCAGATGCGACAAGCGATAGCGATGATGCTCATCGCCACAGCAGTGGCCTTACGAGAGTTCACGCGCGGTCTCCTCTTCGATCTGGGTGGAAAGCTCCAGCCATTCGTCCTCGAGCTTGGGAAGCTCTTGCTTAAGGCCGTTATATTCCCCCAGCGCCGCGTTGAACTTATCCTGATCGGCATAAAGCTCTTCGCTTGCCATCAATTCCATAAGCTCGTCATAGCGGGCGCGCTTTTTATCGAGCTCCGTCTCGATCTTCTTGAGCTGGTTGCGCACGCCCTTGAGCTTTTTGTTGAGTGCGGCGCGGGCCTGGGCCTCGGCGCGCTTTTGCTCCTTGGTCTTTTTGCCCTCGGCAGGTTTGGGGGTGGCGGCGGGCGCATCGGGCTGGGCCGCGGCGACCTTGGCGGACTTGGCCGTGGCCGGTGCGCTCTCCCCTGCCGCCTCGGCGGCGGCGCGGGCTGCGAGGTCCTCGCGCTTGTAGAGGTAGTAGTCGTAGTCGCCGTCATAGACCGTGACCTTGCCATCGCGGATGTCGATCACGCGGTTGGCCACGGCGCGTACCAGGTGCTCATCATGGCTGATCAGCACGATGGTGCCGGGGAAGTTTTGCAGGGCGTTCTCGAGCATGTCCACCGAGTCGATGTCCAAGTGGTTGGTTGGCTCGTCCAGACACAGGAGCGCCTCGGGCGCCACGAGCATCTTGGCCAGGGCCAGACGCGCCTTTTCGCCGCCGGAGAGGACGCGAACCTGCTTTTCGATTGCGTCGTTGTCGCTAAACAGGAAGGCGCCCAGCAGGCTGCGCTGTTGCGGCACGGTCCACTTGGGCGTGACGGTGTCGATCTCTTGCAGGACGGTATTGGACTCGGTCATGCCCTCGAGTGCGTGCTGGGCGTAGTAGGCGACGCCGACGTTGGTGCCCAGGCCGCGCGTGCCGGTAGTGGGCGGTTCCAGGCCGGCGAGGATCTTCATAAGCGTGGACTTACCGGCGCCGTTGGGGCCGACGAGCGCCACATGCTCGCCACGGTAGAGTTTGAGGTCGATGTCACTGTAGATGTGCTTGTCGCCGTATGACTTGGATACACCCTCGAGGCCCACGACCATGTCGCCGGAGCGCGGCGGATCGGGGAACTTAAAGTCAATGTGCTTGTGGCCCTCGGGCAGGATGACGAGCTCCTTTTTGATCTGCTCGATCTTGCGGATGCGCTCCTGCGCCTGGGCGGCCTTGGTGGGCTTGTAGCGGAACTTGTCGACGAAGACCTGCATATGGGCGATGTCGCGCTCCTGGGCGGCGCGCTTGGCGCGCATCTGCTCCAGGTTGTCCTCGCGCTGCTTGAGGTAGCTGCTGTAGTTGCCGGTGTAGGTGGTAACGCGACGGTTTTCGAGAGCAGCGACGTGGTCGACGCAGGCGTCCATGAAGGCGCGGTCGTGGCTGACGATGAGGACGGCGCCGTCGTAGTTG
Source organism: Collinsella aerofaciens (assembly GCF_963360655.1). Lineage (NCBI taxonomy): Bacteria > Bacillati > Actinomycetota > Coriobacteriia > Coriobacteriales > Coriobacteriaceae > Collinsella > Collinsella aerofaciens. Next base: position 649 of record NZ_OY725717.1, on the reverse strand, counting down.
GCGATAAAGCCGCGCAGCCATTGGACGCTCTCGAGGTCCAGATGGTTAGTGGGTTCGTCCAGAAGCAGCAGGTCGGGGTGACGCAGGAAGAGCTTGGCAAGTGCGATACGCATCTGCCAGCCGCCGGAGAACTCGGAGCACGGGCGCTCAAAGTCGGTGACCTTAAAGCCCAGGCCGGACAGGATCTTGCGCGCGTTGCTCTCGAGCTCGTAGCCGCCCAGATGCTCAAAGCGGTCCTGGACCTGGCCGTACTCGTTGAGGAGGGCGTCGACGTCCTTGCCCTGCTCGGAGAGCTCGGTGATCTGGGCCTGCAGCTCGTTGGCGCGCTCGCCCATGCGGCGGATTTCCTTGGCAGCGGCCATGACCTCGGCAAGGATGGTGGTGTCCTTTTGCTCCAGGTTGGTTTCCTGCTCTAGGTAGCCCACCTGGCAGTCCTTGGCGTACTGGACCTGGCCGGCGTCGGGGCTGTCGATGCCCATGATGATCTTGAGCATGGTGGTTTTGCCGGCGCCGTTGGGTCCCACGAGCGCAAAGCGCTCGCCGGGGTTGATCTGGAAGGACGCGCCGCTAAAGAGGACGCGCGCGCCGAAGCTTTTTTCGATCTTGTCGACCAGGAGGATCATGGTGCCGCCTTTGACCTTGTGTGCCA